>JBIJAC010000015.1:0-35538 GCA_044345935.1 Polynucleobacter sp.
TCCCGTAGCGCCAAATCAATCATGGCGGTTACTGCAAAACGACCTTTTGTTGTAAGTCTCATATGGCACCTTGGTAATGGATTGTTATGGACAGCGCACAGTCGGGCGGGTAATACCCAACCGTTATAGTCAAGAATAACAGATACCCTACTAATTTGCTCGGGTACTACCCATGTTGGCTATAGGGCATCCTGAGATAGGGCGCCAAAGGCCATTTCTTTGACCTTACTAAGGCGATCGCGGGTCGCAGCCGCCTTTTCAAACTCGAGATTTTTGGCTTCGGCGTTCATTTGCTTCTCTAGGCGCTTGATTTCTGCCGAGAGCGCCCGCTCACTGAGTCCAGCATAGTGGGCCTGCTCTTCTGCAGCCACAAACTCAGAACGCTTCTCTTTGACGTCGTAAACCCCATCAATAATGTCCTTAATCCGCTTCGTGACGCCGCGCGGCTCAATGCCATGCTCTTTATTAAAGGCAATTTGTTTGGTGCGGCGACGTTCGGTCTCATCCATCGCACGGCGCATTGAATCGGTAATGCGATCGGCATATAGAATTGCTTTGCCATTCATATTGCGCGCTGCCCTGCCGATGGTTTGAATCAGGCTGCGTTCCGAGCGTAAAAAGCCTTCCTTGTCCGCATCCAATATGGCCACTAGAGATACCTCGGGAATATCGAGGCCTTCACGCAGCAAGTTAATGCCAACCAAAACATCAAATGCACCCAGCCGTAAGTCGCGGATGATTTCAACGCGCTCTACCGTATCAATATCCGAATGGACATAACGCACCTTGACGCCATTGTCGGATAAAAAATCAGTGAGTTGCTCAGCCATCCGCTTAGTCAGTACGGTGACCAAGACGCGCTCACCCACCTTCACGCGCTCATGAATTTGATTGAGTAAATCATCCACCTGCGAACTGGCAGGTAGTACCTCAATTTGTGGGTCAACTAGCCCCGTTGGTCTTGCTACCTGCTCAACTACCTGCCCGGTTTTAGATGCTTCGTAGTCGGCTGGCGTAGCGGATACAAACATCGCTTGGCGCATTTTGCTTTCAAACTCAGGGAACTTGAGCGGGCGATTATCGAGTGCCGATGGCAAGCGAAAGCCAAAATCCACTAAGGTTTGTTTACGTGATCGATCGCCGTTATACATGGCGTTTAGCTGCCCAATCATGACGTGGCTCTCATCCAAGAACATCAATGCATCTTGGGGCAAATAGTCGACTAAGGTCGGGGGCGATTCACCTGGTTTTGCACCCGATAAATGGCGTGAGTAATTTTCAATGCCTTTGCAAAACCCCAACTCATTGAGCATTTCGAGGTCAAAGCGCGTCCGCTGCTCTAAACGCTGGGCCTCTACCAGCTTGCCATCCTTCACAAACTCCGCAAGGCGATCGCGCAATTCAGTTTTGATTGTCTCAATGGCGTTGAGTACGGTTTCGCGTGGGGTGACGTAATGGGAGCTGGGATAAACCGTAAAGCGTGGGATCTTTTGTTTAATCCGGCCGGTCAATGGGTCAAAAAATTGCAGGCTCTCAATCACATCATCAAATAATTCAACCCGGACTGCGAGCTCATTGTGCTCTGCAGGGAAAATATCGATGGTGTCGCCGCGGACTCGAAATACGCCCCGCTGAAAATCCATTTCATTGCGGTCGTATTGCATTGCAATTAAACGCGTGACGATTTCACGTTGACTCATCTTGTCGCCGGGGCGTAAGGTCATCACCATGCTGTGGTAATCGCCTGGATTGCCGATACCGTAAATCGCCGAGACCGACGCCACAATGACGACATCACGTCGCTCCAATAAACTCTTGGTGGCAGACAAACGCATCTGCTCAATGTGCTCATTAATGGCTGAATCCTTTTCAATGAAAAGATCGCGATGCGGTACATAGGCTTCTGGCTGGTAATAGTCGTAATAGCTAACAAAGTATTCGACTGCATTACGCGGAAAGAACTCCCTGAATTCACTATAGAGCTGGGCGGCTAGGGTCTTATTTGGCGCAAATACGATGGCAGGCCGGCCCATGCGCGCAATCACATTGGCCATGGTGAAGGTTTTGCCTGATCCCGTAACGCCCAATAGGGTTTGAAAGGATAGACCGTCCTCAATTCCAGCAACTAAGAGATCAATCGCTTGGGGCTGATCGCCCGCCGGAGGAAATGGCTGATAGAGCTCAAATGGCGAGTCCGGAAAACGCACAAACTTAGCCGGATCCAGGCCTTCTGGCGTGCTGCTTAGCGGCAGCTCTGCTTCGGGGCTAGCAGCTAGGGGTTTGGGGCTTGGTTTCGGTGACTTTGGGGGCATCTCGGCTATCATTTCATCTGCAAACAATTTCACAGAGAATTTCACATAAACGTTGATTTTGCCGTTTTTATCTAAAGATAGTCAGCCATTCCTCTAAAAATCACCCATTCTTTGCGATCACGCCCTCTTTTCAACCATTTACAGACGCCTACGACCCCATGAACCTGTTTTCCTCCGTACAACTTGCCCCTAAAGACCCTATTTTTGGCCTGACCGAAGCGTATGTGGCCGACCAAAATCCAGAAAAGGTGAATTTAGGTGTTGGCGTTTATTACACCGATGAGGGCAAGGTGCCTTTGCTGAAGGCGGTAATTGAGGCTGAAAAAGAGATCGTCGCCAAACAATCCCCACGCAGCTACATTGCAATCGAGGGGCCAAGTTCCTACAACATGGGCGTCCAAAAACTCCTTTTTGGTGAAGACTCTCCGTTAATTAAGGATGGTCGGGTTGTCACTGCCGAGTGCCTAGGCGGTACCGGCGCCTTACGCGTCGGCGGCGACTTTGTACGGCGCATTGAGCCAAACGTACCCGCAGCGATTAGTAATCCCAGTTGGGAAAACCACCGCGGCGTTTTCGAAGCTGCCGGTTATGAGGTGCTTGAATACGCCTACTTTGATAGCAAAACACGCGGCGTGGATTTTGCCGGAATGGTCAAGTCCCTCGAGTCTTTTCCTAAACGCACTCTAGTTGTACTGCATGTCTGCTGTCATAACCCCACCGGTGCAGACCTTACTAAGGAGCAATGGCTTAAGGTGATTGAGATCTGCCGTGAACGCGACCTCATTCCATTTTTAGACATGGCCTACCAAGGCTTTGCTAAAGGCATTGAAGAGGATGGACTTGCTGCACGGCTATTTGCAGAATCAGGCATGTCCTTTTTTGTATCCAGCTCCTTCTCAAAATCATTCTCCCTGTATGGCGAACGTGTAGGCGCTTTGTCCATCGTGACCCAAAACAGTGATGAGTCGGCGCGCGTGCTCTCGCAACTCAAGCGCGTGATTCGCACGAATTACTCCAACCCACCAACCCATGGTGGCGCAATTGTGGCTGCGGTGCTCAATAACCCCAGCCTACGTCAGCAGTGGGAAGATGAGCTCGCACACATGCGTGATCGCATTAAGGCCATGCGCCATGAGCTAGTTGTCCGCTTGGCCGCGAACGGCGCAAAACAAGATTTTAGTTTTATCGAGGCGCAACGCGGCATGTTCTCTTATTCGGGACTCACTGCAGAACAAGTGGCTCGCCTGCAAAAGGAAGACAGCATTTTTGCCCTGTCTACCGGTCGTATTTGCGTTGCGGCCCTTAATACCAAGAATGTTGATCGTGTAGCCAAGGCAATTGCCCGCGTCTTAGCCTAAAGGCGGTTACACTGGGTTTCTAGGAGGCGTCATGCTATATCAACTGTACGAGTTCCAAAAAGCTTTGCTTCAGCCATTGAGCTCATGGGCGCAAACAGCATCAGAAACGTTTATCAACGCTTCCAACCCCTTATCAAAAATGCCTGGGGCGGAACGCATCGCCGCAAGTTATGAATTACTCTACCGTCTCGGAAAAGAGTATAAAAAACCCGAATTTGGAATTCGTGCTGTAAAGGCACACGGACGCGACGTTGCTATTCACGAAATCACAACACTCGAAAAACCGTTCTGCAATTTAATTCGGTTTAAGCGCTATTCGGATGACATTGAAGTTATCAAGAAACTCAAACAAGATCCAGTAGTGTTGGTGGTTGCTCCTCTATCGGGTCACCATTCGACCTTATTACGTGACACCATCCGTACACTCTTACAAGATCACAAAGTCTACATTACCGATTGGCTGGATGCGCGTACCGTCCCTGTTGGGCAAGGTGAATTTGGGCTCGATGATTATGTTCATTACATTCAAGAATTTATCCGCACCATCGGCCCAAAAGATCTCCACGTTATTTCTGTGTGCCAACCTACAGTACCAACCTTAGGCGCCGTCTCACTGATGGCATCAAACGGCGAAGAAACACCCGCCTCCATGATCATGATGGGCGGCCCGATCGATGCCCGCAAATCACCCACTGCGGTCAATTGCTTAGCTGATAAAAAATCGTATGAATGGTTCGAAAGTCATGTGATTTACGATGTGCCTCCACCCCATGCTGGTGCGGGTCGCCGAGTCTATCCAGGGTTTTTGCAGCACTCGGGATTTATCGCAATGAACCCCCAAAACCACATGCAATCGCATTGGGATTACTTCCAGAATTTAGTCCGTGGCGATGAGCTAGACGCCAAAGCCCATATTCGTTTTTATGATGAATACAACGCGGTCTTAGATATGGATGCCAAGTACTACTTAGATACCATCAGGACAGTCTTTCAGGAACATGCTCTACCTAGCGGCACTTGGAAAGTCTCTGGTAAGTTAGTCAAGCCCCAGGACATTACTGATGTGGCGCTGCTGACCATTGAAGGCGAACTGGACGATATTTCTGGCAGCGGTCAAACGCGCGCTGCACATAAATTATGTAAAGGCATTCCTGCGGAACGTAAGGACCATTACGAAGTCGTTGGTGCTGGTCACTATGGCATTTTTTCAGGTCGCCGCTGGCGTGAAAAGGTGTATCCGCGCATTGCAGATTTCATTCGCGCACATCACGAAACTCCGAGTAAGCCAAAAAAGAGGGCCGTTAAAGAGGCCCTCGGTAGTGACTAAGTCTGCAGGGCTTGCCGACTGTTTAAAGGCGCTGCATGAATTCAGTTGAACTCTGTAATCAACTTGATGGCGCACTGCCTCAAACCCAATGTACGAAGTGCGGTTATCCCGACTGCCGATCTTATGCAACGGCAATGGCCGATGAGGGAGTGCTACCCAACCGCTGTCCTCCTGGAGGCGCAGAAGGAATAAAGCGCCTAAGCTCTATTTTGATGGCGTCCGGACGGCAGCTTCCGCCCCATCTTCAACTGGAAGCCGAGTGCGGCATCGAGCGGCCGCGGCCAGTAGCCCTGATTGATCCCAAAACCTGTATTGGTTGCACCCTCTGCATACAAGCTTGTCCAGTCGATGCGATTGTGGGCGCATCCAAACAAATGCATGTTGTACTGACAGAGTGGTGCACGGGCTGCGATCTCTGCGTACCGCCCTGCCCGGTGGATTGCATCAGCATGGTTTCGGTGACAGAAAATCGAACTGGCTGGGATGCATGGTCGGCTGAGCAGGCCGTTCTATCCCGGGCACGCTACCACGGGCGTGAAGATCGCCTGGAACGTGAAGAGCGCGATAATAATCTCCGCCTATCTAAAAAAGCCGAGGCCAAGCTGAAGGCACTCAACGAGAATGTCGGCGGCGCAAGCCAATCGGTAGAGCAAGCGCAAGAGAACGAACGCAAACGCGCGATTATTGCGGCAGCCATTGAGCGCGCAAAGTTAGCCGCAGATAAAATTAATACAAAATGAATCTCGAACAGCGTACTGCTTTTTTTGCCCAACTCAAAGCAAATAATCCCAATCCAGAAACCGAGCTAGAGTACAGCTCACCCTTTGAATTACTCGTTGCGGTTCTCCTCTCAGCTCAGGCGACCGATATATCCGTCAATAAAGGAACGCGTCAGTTATTTAAAATCGCCAACACACCTACCGCCTTACTGGCTTTAGGCGAAGATGGTGTCCGGCCCTACATCGAGCACATCGGCCTCTTTCGCACCAAAGGAAAGCACCTGCAAGAAACCTGCCGTATTTTGCTGGAGCAGCACGGAGGCGAAGTTCCTCGCACTCGTGAAGCCCTCGAAGCCCTGCCAGGAGTAGGCCGAAAAACGGCCAATGTTGTTTTAAATACTGCATTTGGGGAGCCCACCATGGCGGTCGACACCCATATCTTCAGAGTATCAAATCGCACCGGCCTTGCCCCTGGAAAGGATGTACTGAAAGTCGAACAGCAGCTCCTCAAACGCATTCCAAAAGAATATCTGCTCGATGCGCATCACTGGCTTATTTTGCATGGGCGCTATGTTTGTAAGGCACGATCACCCGAATGTGCCCAATGCATTGTTGAGCCACTGTGTGGCTACCGGCAAAAAACGGGGAAAGGGCAAATTCGTGGCGCTGTTTAATCCAAGCCGAGAGGAAGTCCGGCGTTTCTTTTGCGATACCTGGCAGAAAAAACAGGCCAACACGATTTTGACGCCGCTTGAAACGCTGGCTGGCCAGTGGATGGAACAGCACCCGGAGTACCATGCCTTACTTAGTGACAGCGAAGCTGCACTAAGTCAAGATTACACGCCCGAACGTGGCGAAACGAATCCCTTCCTACATCTATCGATGCACTTATCGATTAGCGAGCAGATCTCAATCGATCAACCGCCGGGCATTCGGCATATTGCCAATGTACTTGCGCAGCGACTGGATTCTGAACATGAAGCACAGCACCGCATCATGGAGTGCCTAGGTCAGGTCTTATGGGAATCCCAACGGGATGGCGGGCAACTCAGTCCTGAACAATACCTGCTGGCCTTAAAACAACTGATTTAATTTAGGACAGTGTGGCAATCGCCGCACGAATAGCCTGCGGTAACTCCAATGCATCCTGGCGGCGACTTTTTAGAATAGCGTCAGATGGATCTCGGAGGCGATTGGACCAAGCCGATCCTGGGAAAAACGCATCGTCATCAAATCGTGGAATCACATGCCAGTGGATGTGAGGGACTTGATTGCCAAGTGCCGCTAGATTGATTTTTTTGGGCTGCATAACCGAGCGTACCGCACCTTCAACCGCAAATACCAAGTTCATTAATAAATCTCGCTCACCATAGCTCAGCTGACTCATTTCAGAGATATGTCGATTCCAGATCACGCGGCAAAAGCCGGGCAAATCGAGATCATTCACCAAAACAACGCGGCAGTCATCGCCACGCCAAATCAGCGTACCGCCTTCTTCCGAACATAAAACGCAATTCACCATGGCGCCAATGTATATGAAAACAGCGCCAAAGTCACCCTTCTGGGGCAAACTTGGCGCTGCGATACTGCCGCAACCAGTGTGTTAGGCTGCTTAGTGGAACTGCTCTTCTTCGGTTGAGCCAGTCAATGCAGTTACGGAAGACTTACCACCCTGAATAACGGTAGTAACGTCATCGAAGTAGCCGGTTCCAACTTCTTGTTGATGCGATACAAAGGTATAGCCGCGATCGCGTGCTGCAAACTCAGGCTCTTGAACCTTTTCAACATAGGCCGTCATACCGCGCTTGGTATAGTCTTGCGCCAAATCAAACATGTTGTACCACATCGAGTGGATACCAGCGAGTGTGATGAATTGATACTTGTAACCCATCGCACCCAACTCACGTTGGAATTTAGCAATCGTTGCATCGTCAAGGTTTTTCTTCCAATTGAACGAGGGTGAGCAGTTGTATGCGAGCATCTTGCCTGGGAACTTGGCACGAATCGCTTCCGCAAACTTGCGCGCAAAATCCAAATCCGGCGTACCGGTTTCACACCAGACCATATCAGCGTAGGCAGCATAAGCTAAGCCGCGTGAGATTGCCTGGTCGAGGCCCTTACGCGTTTTATAGAAGCCTTCTGGTGTACGCTCGCCAGTTAAAAATGGCTTGTCATTTTCATCGTAATCGGACGTCAATAAGTCAGCCGCCTCTGCATCGGTACGCGCCAGAATAATCGTCGGAACGCCCATCACGTCTGCTGCCAAACGTGCTGATATCAATTTCTGTACTGACTCGGTTGTGGGCAAGAGAACCTTACCGCCCAAGTGACCGCATTTTTTTACGGACGACAGTTGGTCTTCAAAGTGAACGCCAGCAGCGCCTTGCTTAATTAATGCTTTGCTGAGTTCGTAGGCATTTAATACGCCACCAAAGCCTGCTTCTGCATCAGCAACAATCGGCGCATAGTAGTCAATGTAGCCCTTATCGCCTGGATTAATGCCCTTTGCCCACTGAATTTGATCAGCGCGCTCAAATGAATTATTAATGCGCTCCACCATCTTGGGTACCGAGTCAACTGGATACAGGGATTGATCGGGGTACATCGCCGCATACGAATTACCGTCTGCAGCCACTTGCCAACCGGATAAATAGATGGCCTTGATACCTGCTTTAACCTGTTGCATTGCTTGACCGCCAGTGAGCGCACCCAAGCAATTGACGTAGGCTTCATTATTCACTTGGTTCCATAACTTCTCTGCGCCAGCCTTGGCCAAAGAGTACTCAATCCGCAGTGAACCGCGTAAGCGCACTACATCCTCTGCCGTATAGCCACGCTTGATACCGTGCCAACGTGGATTGGTATCCCAGTCTTTCTGAATCTTTGCTGCCTCTTCTTTGCGATTGTCCATATTGCTCTCCTTAGATATAAACCAATTGACCAAAAAACGTTGAACTGGACTGGGCCACTTGAACTCAAAGCCGTGACTAAGTCTTATGTCTTATATAAGAGTATAGAGATGCTTGCATTTGAAGCAATAGTGAATTTATTGCTAAATTGAAAATAAAAATCCATTAAATACAATGGATTAGCAGTATTTTATTGCAATGTGGAATGCATTGCCATTTGTTGAAAGCCCTAGCGAAGGGAATCAATGGCAGCTATTTTGCCTATGAAAACGGCTTTTCGTATCGTGAAAAGAGAGAGGCTACTGGGTTTTTGGCATCGCCGAATTGGCATGGGAAGCCACTACTTTGACTGCAGTCAGAATCAATAGGAGCTGTAAAAAGGCAATCCCAAAGAAAAGGGAGTTGGGCTTTCCGGCATCGAGCAAGATCCCAAATAGCAAAGGACCCACTGCTGCACCCAAATCAATACCGGAGTAGACAATGCCATACACGCTGCCGGAAACGCCTTGCGGGGTTGAAGAGCGAATCATCATATCGCGCGATGGTGCTGCGATACCAAGACTGCAACCAATCATAAAAAAGAGTCCTGGCACTAATGCAGCGGTAACCCACTCCGCTCCAATTAAGAAGCCGATGATAGCGCAGGCGAATAAGCAAGCGCCGACAATGCGATCGGGCATTTTGAGTTTAGCTGCCATGAACCCGCCCAGAATCATTCCTGCCGCACTACCTAAGGCCAATAAGGTGATCGAGAAATTACCTGCCGTTACGGGTATGTCGTAAAGCTGATTCAGTGCACTGGGAGCGAAGGACTGAATACCCGCCATGGCAATCATGCTGAAGAAAAAGAAGAGCCAACACAGCCAAACGGAGGTCAGTTTCAAAAACGCAAATGCCCCTTGTGGTGCGCGATCAGGATTGGCCTCTTCTACTGCTTTGATTGCACTTGCACGGCGGTGTTTAGCATCATCAATTAAATCGCCCCGATTGAACCAAAGCACCAGCAATATGAGGGCTTCTAAGACCGCTGCGCAGAGCAATGCGATTCGCCAATCCGAAAGTGCGGCGATTCCAGCCATAAACACTGGGGCTGCAGCCCACCCTAAATAACCAGTAACACCATGGGCTGAATAAGCGTAGGGCAAGCGGGGTGCTGATACCTTGTGATTAATTAGGGTGTAATCAACCGGATGAAAGACCCCGTTACCACAACCTGCAATTACTGCGCCAAAGACCAGCATGCCATATCCATTGCTTTGCGACAGCACGATTGCAGACAGCGCCAACAAACCAACGCCAGCAAAGAGTATCGGGCGAGCGCCGATGCGGTCGACTAAAAACCCAGAGGCAGCTTGCACGATGCAAGAGACTACAAAGAAAACCGACATGAGCAGACCAAGCTCTGCATAACTCAGCGCGAACTCCGTCTTTAGCCACGGAAAGAGGGGTGGCAGAATTAGGTGAAAGAAATGCGAGCTGCCGTGGGCCAAGCTTAATAAACTAATCACTCGGACATCACTGGCACGCGCACTAGCATGCGTCACAGTCATGACCCGAGTTTACTCGCTCTAGGGCCCCGCCGGAATGCCTTTAATGCACTAAGCGGGTAAAGCTAAAGTCGCCGTCTTTATTTATATCTACCGGGACAACGTCATTCGGACCAAACTTGCCCTCCAAAATCATCTTGGATACGGGGTTTTCAATGTATTGCTGTATCGCCCGCTTGAGTGGCCTTGCTCCAAACACCGGATCAAATCCGACTTCGGCAATTTTGTTCAGTGCAGCATCGCTCACTTCCAGCTGCATATCCACCTTGGCTAAACGGGCTGCCAGGTTTTTAAGTAGGATCGCGGCAATCGATGCGATATTCGCTTTATCCAGTCCATGGAACACCACAATCTCATCGACGCGGTTTAAGAACTCCGGCCGGAAGTGGGTTTTCAGTTCGCCGAAAACCGCTTCTTTAATCTCCGCTTGGTTTTTATCCGTCATGGATTGAATCAGGTGCGAACCAATATTGCTGGTCATCACAATCACGGTGTTTTTGAAATCGACTGTGCGTCCTTGACCATCAGTTAAGCGGCCATCATCTAGTACTTGCAGCAGAACATTAAATACGTCCGGATGGGCTTTTTCGATCTCATCAAACAGAATCACGCTATACGGTTTACGGCGTACCTGCTCCGTAAGATATCCGCCCTCTTCGTAACCCACATACCCTGGCGGCGCCCCAATCAAACGGGCAACGCTGTGCTTTTCCATAAACTCACTCATATCAATCCGAATTAACCGGTCTTGGCTATCGAATAAGAAAGCGGCTAAAGCCTTACACAACTCTGTTTTACCAACGCCGGTAGGGCCAAGGAACATAAAGGAACCATACGGCTTATTCTCCTCAGAAAGGCCAGCGCGTGAGCGACGAATCGCATCGGATACCGCCCGAATGGCTTCCTCTTGACCCACTACACGCTGATGCAAGTGGTCTTCCATTTTTAAGAGCTTGTCGCGTTCACCCTGCATCATTTTGGAAACTGGAATACCGGTTGCGCGTGAAACCACCTCGGCAATCTCTTCCGCACCCACTTGGGTGCGCAACAGTTTATTTTTAGTCGGTCCTGCTTTGCCATCCTTGGCTTCAGCAGCGGCAGCCGATTTGAGTTTTAGTTCCAGCTCTGGCAATTTACCGTACTGTAGCTCGGCAACCTGCTCGAGTTTGCCCTCGCGCTGCAACTTCACAATTTCAGCCTTCACTTTTTCGATCTCTTCTTTGAGATGGGCCGCGCCTAAGGCAGCGCCCTTCTCTGCCTTCCAGATTTCTTCGAGATCAGCGTACTCGGCACCCAAGCGCTTGATTTCATCTTCGATTAATTGCAGGCGCTTTTTAGAAGCATCGTCTTTCTCTTTTTTAACGGCCTCACGTTCGATCTTGAGCTGAATCAAGCGGCGATCGAGTTTATCCATCACCTCTGGTTTGGAGTCAAGCTCCATCTTGATGCGAGCGCCTGCCTCATCAATTAGATCAATCGCCTTATCTGGCAAGAATCGATCCGTAATATAGCGGTGCGATAACTCGGCAGCCGCCACGATCGCTGGGTCGGTTATCTCAATGCCATGGTGCAGCTCGTAGCGCTCCTGTAAGCCACGTAAGATGGCAATGGTGGCTTCAACACTGGGCTCATCAACCATGACCTTCTGAAAGCGGCGCTCCAAAGCGGCATCTTTTTCAATGTACTTGCGATACTCCTCAAGGGTGGTGGCGCCGATGCAATGCAATTCACCGCGCGCTAGCGCAGGCTTGAGCATATTGCCAGCATCCATAGCACCTTCGCCCTTACCGGCACCAACCATCGTATGAATTTCATCGATAAAGACAATCGTTTGACCTTCATCTTTGGCAACATCACTCAAAACGGATTTCAAACGTTCCTCGAACTCACCGCGGTACTTTGCGCCAGCCAATAACAGGGCCATATCCAATACCAGTACGCGCTTACTCTTGAGGGTCTCCGGCACTTCGCCATTGACGATGCGCTGAGCCAAGCCTTCAACAATCGCTGTCTTACCAACGCCAGGCTCACCAATCAACACGGGGTTATTTTTGCCACGCCGCTGCAATATCTGAATGGTGCGGCGAATTTCATCATCGCGCCCAATCACTGGATCCAGCTTACCCATACGGGCACGTTCGGTTAAATCGAGGGTGTACTTTTTCAGCGCTTCACGCTGCCCTTCTGCATCGGCACTATTGACCGACTCTCCGCCGCGTACCAAATCAATGGCTGCCTCGAGCGCTTTACGGGTGAGACCGCACTCCCTCGCCAGCTTACCGAGCTCGCCTTTGTCGTCTGCAACGACCAATAAAAACAGTTCGCCCGCAATAAATTGATCGCCCCGCTTATTGGCCTCTTTTTCAGTCAAATTCAGCCAATTCGCCAGATCACGCCCAACCTGAACTTCGCCGCTCCCCTGCACTTCTGGCAGCGCTGCAATCATCTTCTCGGCGCCCTTTTCGAGGCCCGCTACATTGACTCCAGCGCGCGTCAATAAACTGCGTACGCCGCTGTCTTGTTGCTTGAGCATCGCCAGTAATAAATGGGCTGGCTCAATGTATTGGTTGTCTTTGCCTACGGCTAAGCTTTGCGCATCGCTCAAGGCCTCTTGAAATTTAGTGGTTAATTTATCGATTCTCATATTGCGTCCTGTTGAATGGGATTGCGCCAAGCCGAACTGCATTAGGCGGACGGTATGGCTTCTTTCATTAGAATATTAGGGCAATATCCTGATTTTCAAGCGTTATTGAATGGATAAATCCGATTTGACCTGGCTTGTTTACCTCTTAGAGTGTGCTGACGGCAGTTTGTATGCCGGCATTACCAATCGGCTTGAACACCGCCTGAGGGCCCACAATGCTGGTACAGGGGCACGTTATACCCGCTCTAGGCTACCGGTAACCCTGCTAGCCACCCAGGCACACCCAGACCGATCGGAGGCATCCAAAGCAGAAATGAAGTTAAAGCGCCTGCCCCGGGCTAAGAAACGGGCTTTTTTTGATTCCAGCGCGTAGCGGCTGCATCATCGGTCGTGCGCGCATCAACCCAACGGCCGCCTTCCGGCGTATCTTCTTTTTTCCAAAACGGCGCTGCGGTTTTGAGGTAGTCCATGATGAACTCACAGGCTAAAAAGGATTCACCGCGGTGCGCGCTCGTAACCGCTACCAGCACAATTTGATCGGCTGGCATTAAGGGCCCAATTCGGTGAATCACAAGGGCATCCCGAATATCCCAGCGGGCTTTTGCTTCACTGACAATGTCTTCTAGCGCTTTTTCCGTCATTCCCGGATAGTGCTCCAGGGTCATGGCATTGACCGCACTACCCTCGTTCATATCCCGTACCGTACCTACAAACGAGGTAATCGCACCCACCTGCAGATCGCCTTTACGCAAGTTTGTGATCTCAGTGGTGAGATCAAAATCCGCCTGCTGAATACGAATCGCCATCTTAGCCGCCCGTCACTGGTGGGAAAAAAGCCACTTCGGCACCATCAATCAATTCCGTCGAAGCATTAACCATCTGGTGATTGAGGGCGCAGCGCAATACCTTGCCCTCACCCAAGACCTCGTCCCAGATGCCGCCGCGCAATCGCAGGTGCGCGCGCAAATCATCAACCGTGCGAATATCCATAGGCAATTCAATTGCCTCTTGATCTAGCCCAAGGATTTCTCGGATCGAGGCGAAGTAGCGGAGTTGCAGTTTCATGACTAAATCGTAATCCGATTAGCTGAGCAATGCTGAAAATGGAATGTAAGGCACAAGATCGCCTCTCGCAATTGCCTGCCCTGGGGCGCAATCCACCATGCCGTCTCCCCAAGCCGCACTGGTTAGCACTCCGGAGCTTTGATTGGGGTACAAATCAAGTCCGCCTTGGCTATTAATTTTCACGCGCAGGAATTCATTACGGCGATCGGCTTTTGGCCAGTCAAAATCAGCCCGCATGGGATACGCTGGCATAGCGCTCTCTAGCCTCCCCTGCAAGCGCAAGATAAAGGGGCGCACAAACAAGAGAAAGGTCACAAAGCTCGATACCGGATTGCCGGGCAAACCAATAAACCAAGTAGAGCTTGCTGGATTCGATTCCCGGCGCACCGATCCAAATGCAAGGGGCTTACCGGGTTTAATGGCAATCTGCCATAAATTGAGTTCGCCCTCCGCAGTCACGGCTGGCTTAATGTGGTCCTCTTCGCCAACCGAGACCCCACCAGAGGTAATGATCAAATCGTGGTTCTGACTTGCTTGGCGCAAGGCGGCACGCGTCGCCTCGAGTCGATCTGGCACGATGCCCAAATCAGTCGCATCGCAACCCAAGGCTTTAATGCAGGCTAGTAAGGTATCGCGATTCGAGTTATAGATACCGCCCGGCTTTAATGGCTCACCTGGAAGCGATAGCTCGTCCCCGGTAAAAAAAGCGGCAACCCGTACCCGACGTTTCACGGGCAAGTGGGTTAAACCTGCCGAGGCTGCAACGCCAAGCTCTTGCGGGCGCAGTAGGCAACCTGCCCCTAAAGCAACTTTGCCGGCAGTTAAATCTTCGCCGCGCTTGCGTATCCACTGGCCCACTATAGGGGATGTCGCAATCGAAACGGCATCAGGCTTGGCGGGATCGATGGCGCAATCTTCCTGCATCACCACCGCATCGGCACCCTGCGGTATCGGCGCGCCTGTGAATATTCGGGCGGCAGTCCCGATCTGGAGTTCTGTACCGACTGAGCCAGCTGGAATGCGCTGCCCTACCCTGAGCACTCCAGAATATGCCGCCAGATCTGAAACCTTAATCGCATAGCCATCCATCGATGTGTTGTCGAGCGGCGGCACATCAACCAAGCTCACTACATCTTCCGCTAAGACACGTCCGAGGGCTGCTTGCATTGCAACGAGCTCCACTTCAGAAACAGCAAGGGCTGGTGCGAGCAATTGCTCGCGTGCTTGCGCTGCGGTCAACATCGGTGGCTTTGTCATTGCAGACTTAAGAAACGTGCTGAGCAATAAACTGCTTCACCACGACAACATCTGCCGGAATGGATTCGACACGCTGGGGTAGTGATTTGATGTCTTTAAATGCGGGCGGGCATTCGGCGGGGCGGCCAAGTGCCTCTTGAATCGTTTCTTCGAACTTAATCGGCAACGCAGTCTCCAGCACCAGCATCGGCACATCCGCTTGCAAATACTCGCGCGCTACTTTTACACCGTCTGCCGTGTGGGTATCAATCATCACGCCATATTTGCCATCCACATCCTGAATGGTCCTCAGGCGATCGGCATGAGTGCTTCGGCCCGAGGCAAAACCAAACTGCTGCATCGTAGCGTAGGCGGGGTCATTTGATAAATCAAAGCCACCAGTATCTTCAACTTGCTTAAAAAGGGCCGCTGTGCGCTTGCCGTCTTGCGAAAGCAAATCAAAAACAAAGCGCTCAAAATTACTGGCTTTGGAAATGTCCATCGATGGACTCGAGGTATGCAAGGTTTCGGCAGACTTACGCGCGCGATAGATTCCTGTTCGAAAGAATTCATCGAGCACATCGTTTTCATTGGTGGCAACCACTAAGCGCTCTATCGGCAAGCCCATCATGCGGGCAATGTGTCCCGCACAGACATTACCAAAATTACCCGAAGGAACGGTGAAGGATACTTTTTCAGAGCTGGATTGCGTCGCCAGCAAATAGCCTTGAAAGTAATACACCACCTGAGCCAGAACGCGCCCCCAATTAATCGAATTAACTGTGCCAATCTGGTATTTGGCTTTGTATGCCAAATCATTACTGACTGCTTTGACGATGTCTTGGCAGTCATCAAAGACACCATCCACCGCGAGATTAAAAATATTCGGGTCTTGCAAGGAATACATTTGCGCCGACTGAAAGGCACTCATCTTGCCCTTGGGGGAAAGCATAAATACGCGGACTCCTGCTTTGCCGCGCATGGCGTATTCAGCTGCACTACCGGTATCGCCTGAAGTGGCGCCCAATATATTGAGATGCTGATCCGCACGGCGCAGCGCATATTCGAACAAGTTGCCCAGTAGCTGCATGGCCATGTCTTTAAATGCCAAGGTAGGGCCGTTCGATAAACTGAGCAAACCAATCCGCGTACCACCCTCTTCACCTAACCAATGGAGCGGTGTAATGTCACTCGCCCTGTCTTCGGGGCGGCCATTGCTATAAACCGCAGCAGTATAGGTTTTGCGTAACAATACGCGCAAATCGCCTTCTGGTATATCAGAGCAATATAGGCTCAAGACTTCAAACGCTAAATCCGCATAAGAAAGTCCGCGCCAAGAATCCAATTGGGCTGGCGTTACTTTCGGGTACTCCACTGGCAGATAAAGCCCACCATCAGGCGCCAACCCCCCCAACAGAATTTCAAGAAACGATTGCTCTGGGCTATTGCCGCGGGTCGACTGATAACGCATGGTGATTTAGGATAAATTCTCGAGGCGAATTTTAACGATCTCGCCCACGACGGTTTTCAGGCCTTGCATATCCGCAATCGCAGCGAGCATATTCTTTTCTTTGGTCTCGTGTGTCAGCATGACAAGGTCAGTCTGACTCTCACCCTCATTCGCTTCTTTTTGCAAGAGCGCATCAATCGAAACGCCATGCGATGCCAGAATTTTGGTAATGTCGGCCAATACCCCAGCTTGATCCGCAACGCGCAAGCGTAAGTAGTAACTGGTGGTAATTTCACCAATGGGCAAAACCACGGTGTCGCGCACAGCATCCGGTTGGAATGCCAAATGCGGTACCCGATTTTCGGGGTCGGCCGTCATTAAACGGGTGACATCCACTAAGTCAGCGATCACAGCAGAAGCGGTTGGCTCGGAGCCAGCGCCTTTACCGTAGTAAAGGGTAGTACCAACTGCATCACCGAATACCTGCACCGCATTCATGGCGCCTTCCACGTTAGCAATCAAGCGCTTGCTTGGTATTAAGGTTGGATGGACTCGGAGCTCAATTCCTGATTTTGTTTTCTTGGTGATGCCGAGCAACTTAATGCGGTAACCGAGTTGTTCTGCATATTTAATATCGGTTGCCGCTAAGTTCGTGATGCCCTCTACATAAGCCTTGTCGAATTGCATGGGAATACCAAATGCAATCGCACTCATGATGCTGACTTTATGGGCAGCATCAATGCCTTCAATATCAAACGTCGGATCTGCCTCGGCGTAACCCAAGCGCTGCGCCTCCTTTAAGACCGTTGCAAAATCAGAGCCTTTGTCGCGCATCTCCGACAAGATGAAATTGGTCGTGCCATTAATAATGCCGGCAATCCATTCGATTCGATTGGCGGTCAAGCCTTCACGCAGGGCCTTGATGATCGGTATGCCGCCTGCAACCGCAGCCTCAAACGCCACCATCACACCCTTCGCATGCGCTGCCTTAAAGATTTCATTGCCGTGCACCGCAATTAAGGCCTTATTGGCTGTAACGACGTGCTTCCCTGCGGTGATGGCCTCGAGCACCAAATCTTTCGCAATGCCATATCCGCCAATCAGCTCAACCACGATATCGATCTCGGGGTTTGCAATTACTGCACGGGCATCGCTAACGACCTGTGCGTGATCACGAACCAATTCTTTGGCGCGCTCCACATTGAGATCGGCAACCGTGTGAATGCGGATACCGCGACCAGCACGGCGCAGAATCTCATCTTGATTGCGTTCGAGGACAGTGAAAACACCCCCACCAACAGTTCCAATACCTAATAGTCCAACTTGAATCGGCTTCATGATGCCTTTGTAGCGAGTGATGCAGTGGCTGTCTTGCCATGCTTTTGACGATAACGCTCCAGAAAGCGTGCAAAGCGGCCAATGGCATCTTTGAGCACATCTTCATGGGGTAAGAAAACAACGCGGAAGTGGTCCGGCTTAACCCAATTAAAACCGGATCCCTGAACCATTAATACTTTCTCTTCGCGCAGCAAGTCGGCAATGAATTGCTGATCGTCCTCAATCGGGTACATCTCGGGGTCCAATTTAGGAAATAAATAGAGTGCTGATTTTGGCTTCACACAACTGACGCCAGGGATGGCGGTAATCAACTCCCAAGCCAAGTCGCGTTGCCGAGCCAAACGCCCTCCCTTGGCTACCAGATCATCGATGCTTTGATAGCCGCCCAGCGCCGTTTGAATTGCGTACTGTCCAGGAACGTTAGCGCACAGGCGCATCGAGGACAGCATGTTCAAGCCCTCAACGTAATCCTTGATGCGTGATTTATCCCCCGAAACTACCATCCAGCCTGAGCGGTAGCCACAGGAGCGGTAATTTTTAGACAGTCCATTAAAGGTAATGATGACGACATCGGATGACAAGGAGGCGAGGGAAATATGCTGCTCCTCGTCATACAGCATCTTGTCGTAGATTTCATCTGCAAATAAAATGAGTCCATGCTCACGCGCGATTTGTGTGAGCTCGGTCAGTACTGCCTTGGAATAAATCGCCCCCGTTGGATTGTTTGGATTGATCATCACAATCGCTTTGGTGCGCGGGGTGATTTTGGAGCGCAAGTCGGCCAAGTCCGGCGCCCACTCTTTTGATTCGTCACACAAATAATGTTTGGGAGTTCCGCCCGATAAACTGACGGCGGCCGTCCACAGCGGATAATCCGGTGCAGGAACTAAAACCTCATCGCCATTATTGAGTAGTGCGTTCATCGCGAGCACGATCAATTCCGAGACGCCGTTACCGGTATAGATGTCGTCTAAGGTCACGCCCTGAATGCCTTTTTCTTGGCAGTACTGCATGATTGCCTTGCGGGCTGCGAAAATGCCTTTGGAATCGGAATAAGCAGAGGCATTGCTTAAATTTCGAATCATGTCGAGCTGAATTTCTTCAGGGGGATCAAATCCAAACACCCCAACATTGCCGATGTTCAACTTGATAATTTTGTGACCCTCTTCTTCCATCCGCTGAGCAAGCTCAAGGACGGGTCCACGAATGTCATAACAAACGTCATTTAGCTTTTCAGACTTTAGGATCGGTTTCACGGTGGTTTTTGTAAATACTGATAAATTGGTAAGGGTTAAGTACTTGAAAACTAGGAAAAAAGCCACTAGTTATAATTTACTCAATTATGACAGAGCGCACACGTGAAACTCCATTCTGATACCCCCCTTGGCATCAATACGATAACTGGCTACGGCAAGGACTACATTGAGGTCAACCGGGTCCCATACCGCCATGCGGTCTTAGTTGGGCCCAGCGGCGCAGTTGGCCAGTGGGAAGCCTCTTCCTTTGCGGCCCTTGAGCCTAGCCACTTTGCCCAAATAGCCGATCTCAAGCCAGAACTGGTGATTTTTGGTAGCGGAGCCGTTCAGCGCTTTCCTCGCCCCGATTTATTGCGGGCCCTCATCAATGCCAAAATTGGCTTTGAAATTATGGATACCCAGGCAGCCTGCCGTACATACAATATTTTGGTGGGCGAAGGTCGCCAGGCTATGGCAGCTTTATTACTGGATCCCCAATAACGATGTTCGGCCCCATCAACAAAGCCCCTGCCTTATTAACTCCAGTTGGGATTTTGGTCGTAGGGGCGCTTTATGCCCTCGTGTGGTTTGCTAGCCTCGATTACCGTCACCTGATTCCATCCGACGAAGGCCGTTACGCTGAGATTGCCCGTGAAATGCTGGTGAGCGGCGACTGGATTAGTCCGCGGTACCACGACTACAAATATTTTTTCAAGCCGCCGCTGCAACTCTGGGCAACCGTCATTGCATTTGATTGGTTTGGGGTAGGCGAATGGCAGGCGCGCTTGTGGGGGGCCCTGACTGGCTTTTTGACCATCCTCTTTGTTGGCTATACCAGCACTCGGCTTGATGGCCCACGCGCTGGCTGGATTGCAGCAGTTGCCTTGGCCGCAAGCCCTATGTGGATTATCAGCGGTCATGTGAACTCCTTGGACATGGCTTTGTCGGCATTTTTAGCCTGCGCTTTGTGCGCACTGCTCCTGGCTCAGCACAGCAGAACAACCGCTGGCACACGTGGCTGGATGTTGCTCTGTTGGACCTTTATGGCACTGGCAACGCTATCCAAAGGTTTAATTGGAGCGGCACTGCCCACCCTGGTGTTGATTGCGTATTCGCTTAGCGCCTGGGATTGGCGCATTTGGAAGCGACTCCACATCGTGAGTGGTTTATTGCTGTTTTTTGCCATTACTGCGCCCTGGTTCATCGTGATGTCAATCCGCCATCCTGAGTTTTTTGAGTTCTTCTTTATCCATGAGCATTTCGAGCGCTTTACCCAAGATACCCACCGTCGCCCCGGGCCGGTTTACTTTTTCATTCCGCTACTGGTTGCTGGATTTTTACCGTTTTTATTTCAATTGCCTGGCGCAGTAGCGCAAGCGTGGAAGTCGCGGCAAGGGCATTTTTCTGCGGGCTGGATGCTCGTTTGTTGGTTTGTCATCATCTTTGCTTTTTTTAGTGTGTCGCGCTCTAAATTACCGGGCTATATCATTCCGATTTTTCCAGCCTTAGCGATGTTGGTAGGCCGTTATTTGGATCGGCAGTTGGGCCAGACCAATACCTTGCCGATAACGTGGATCTTGCAAACCGGGTGCTTCGCCCTGGTGGGTTTTGTTGGCTTCTTCTTTTTATCTTTTGTTGGGGTGCAAGCCCGGCCCGATGAGATTACAGCCTATGCGGAATACACCCAATGGATTGCCGCTGCTTTGGTCGTTTTAATTTTCTTTAGTAGCTTAGCGGCATGGCAAGCACGGCGTAATGGGATTACCAGCATTGCTAGCCTGGCAATTGGCTTTTATCTCACTAGCATGATTGCAGGCACCGGCCATGAAACGCTTGGCCGTGCTGTATCCGGGGTGGACTTAGCTAATCGGGTACGCAATGTGATCCCAGCAGATGCGCCATTCTATTCCGTCCGGATCTTGGATCACACCCTGCCCTTTTATTTAGGCCGAACCATGATCATGGTGGAGTTCCCAGATGAGCTGCAGTTCGGCGTAGATCAAGAACCCGAGCGCTGGGCGCCCACCTTGAATGATTTTATTGAGCGTTGGAAAGCACAGCCTAATGCCTATGCATTAATGGTACCGTCACAATATGCTGAACTAGAACGCTTAGGGCTACCGATGGAAATCGTTGACCGAGATTCACGCCGTATGATTGTCAAGCACCCAAGCGATGCGGCAAGTCCCACACCACCCCGCTCGACTAATCGATAGGCAAAGGCCCTCTATGTCAGACAATGCTCCATTGCCGTTTATTCCATTTACACGCCCCAGTTTTGATGAGGCGACGATTGCAGCAGTTGCTGAGGTATTGCGCTCCGGCTGGGTTACCTCTGGCCCCAAATTAGCAGAATTTGAAGCGGCGCTCAGCACCTATTTTGGTAATCGGCCAGTGCGCTGTTTTGCCAATGGCACTGCCACCATGAAAATTGCCTTGCAAGTGGCGGGCATTGGCCCTGGTGATGAGGTGATTACGACGCCAATCTCCTGGGTTGCCACATCCAACGTGATTCTATCGGTTGGCGCTACCCCCGTCTTTGTTGATATTGACCCCCGTACTCGCAACATCGATCTCAGTCAGATTACTACAGCAATTACGGCCAAAACGCGCGCAATCATGCCCGTCTATCTGGCCGGCCTACCCGTCAATATGGACGAGCTCTATGCCCTCGCAAAAGAGAATGGATTGCGGGTAATTGAAGATGCAGCCCAGGCTTTTGGCTCGGAATGGAAAGGGCAACGCATTGGCAGCATTGGCGATCTGGTGAGCTTCAGTTTTCAGGCAAATAAAAATCTGTCGACTATAGAGGGCGGCTGCCTCGTTTTAAATAATGCAGACGAAGCACGCCTTGCAGAAAAGCTACGCCTACAAGGGCTCACGCGTACCGGCATGGACGGCATGGATGTCGACATCCTAGGTGGAAAAGATAACTTAACCGATGTCAATGCCGTGATTGGCTTGCATCAACTCAAACACATTGCGCAATTTCAGGAAAAACGCACCCTACTTGCAGCGCACTACTTTACGGTCTTGCACGCTGGCCTTAAAGCAGCCAATTTACTGGGCCTGGAACTAGGACTTCCGGTCGAATCGGATGGCGATTGCAGATCAAACTGGCATATGTTTCAGGTCGTACTACCCCTGGAGCAACTCACCGTCGACCGCGCCCACATCATGGCCGATTTAAAAGAACAGGGCATCGGCACCGGCGTTCACTATCCAGCTATTACTGGCTTCAGTCTTTACCAGCAAAAGGGTTATCAACTCAGCAATACACCGATTGCAGGGCGCATCGGTAAATCCATACTGACTTTGCCGCTCTTTCCGGGTATGAGTAATCTAGACGTGGAGCGCATTGTGAATGCCTTGCTGGGTCTTTTGACCAAGTACCGCAAAAGTTAGCCTGGTTCAGCCGATCGAGGCGGGCTCACTGTGCATCGGAGTTAAATCTTTACTTTTCTGCAGGAAACAATGCCTGAGAAATAATAAAGACTACAGCCGTACTCCAGCCAAAGGTAAACAAGCCTGAGACTGCCATAATGACCGACAACAATTGCCACTGCGTTGGTAAAGGGTCGGAAACAAAGCCCACTGTTGTATAGGTGCTCCCTGCATACACCATCGCTTTATGCAAACTCGGAATTACATCATAAGCATTGAGCGCAAGACCCCACACATAAATTTGGCATAAATGTGAAGTTAACAAAAGGACTATGCCCAGGATAAAAACAAAATGCGCTGAGATGTTTCGATGCTCGCCAATAAGGGAGGTGATGGCGCGTTTGCATTTTGAAACAACCCCCAGTACAAAGATGGCCTGAATCAAAACACAGGCGATCAAAACAAGGCACCCCATAACAAATGCCTGCAAATTAAATACATACTGAAGGGCGTTCACTTCCATCGTTATTGCCGATACGCCGCCCACGCATTGACATCAAATCCAGGGGCTGCCCTCCATTTTTCTAAAGCAGTAGATTGCAATGGAAAAACTAGCGGAGCCGCAAGATCTGCCCTACGACCGCCAACCAGCTTATCTTGATTCATCCAATAGGCATTGCCGAGGGTTGTAAATGCCAAGGAAACCACTTCCTCCTGGTCGATTGAGGCAACTTGTGGAATCTCGAGTGAGTCAATCGGGTTAATCGTGAAAACCCCGCTTGAGCCTATACAGCCATTCCCTACTGCATTCGCAACCACGGTATATGCTTGTGCTGTTTTTGCAGCTGCATACCAAAAAATCATGGTGTTGGCAGCATATGGATGATCAAATAAACCTTCGGCATCTTGCAGTTTTCCGCCGTACTGACCAGTCCAATTCACTGGGCCAGCAATTACATCGGCTCGGCGCAATGCTAAAACGCCGGACGCCTCCGGAAAGCGGAAGTCATCACTTAGTAATAAGCCAATCTTGCCAATTTCCGTTTTAAACACCGGCAAATCAGAGCCCGCCGTCAAAAATGCATGCATTGGATCGAGATGGGTTTGACGGTAATGTCCAATTAACTTTCCATCAGGGCCTAGGAGCACCGCAGTATGAAAGTACGCGTCACTGTCTTTTTCAATAAAGCTAGCAACCAAATGGGTTTTCAGTCGAGCAGCAAAGTCACTTGCCGCTTGGGTTGACTTGCCCAATAGTTTCTCCGCCAAGGCTATGTAGTTCTCTTTTGATACTGGTCCGCAAAAGGAAAAAGCAGGCAAAACAACTAGATTCGATTGCTTAGAATCGGTTTGGATCGTTTTAATCAGGGCATCGCATCGATTTAGATTGCCATCAAAATCATTGGTATCGATTCGGTACTGAATCGCTCTGGCCAACACTTGGCTTGGCGACTTCGTTGCAGCACCATCTGTGGGCGCTCGATAAAACGCCAGATCTGAATACAAATCTGGTCTGCGGCGTGCCAATGTTTTTTTCTGATCATTGTCAAAGCGAGCTGGATCAATTGAACCATAAATGATGTTCGCTTTATTTGTCATTGTCTTGGAGTAATCGGTTGCTGGTGCGTGAGCAATACGCTCGCCATCGGCCTGCCAAATAGAGGCTGAACCGCCATACGTCACGGTAACACCCGTAGTGGGATTACTCTCGGCATTATTTCGATCGGCGGCAACCATTGCCAAACCATTCCAAGCGCACTGGTGTTGAACAGCCGCAATCGTAGAATGCTTACCAGCGGCCTCAGCACCCAATTGAGGTAGCACACGATCTGAAGAGCAAATATAAGCAATGATGTCGCACCCTTTGACAGCGGCGACTCTAGCAGGCTCCCAATAGGTGTCGTCGTAACAAATAATCATCGTAATTCGACCGAGCTCAGTCTCAAAAACGGGGTATCCAGTGTTGCCAGGCACAAACCACAAAATATCAGATGGATTCAAACCATTCTTACGGTATTTACCGATATAACCTTGCGGCCCAATGAGTGCCCCCGAGTTGTAGGTTAGGCCTGTGTCCCGATCAATCTCAGCAATACCAATTGCAATGTAGCAGCTGTATGCGGAGGCGACCTTTACCAACGCATCGGTCGTCTTACCTGGAATCGTATCCATATACGGCAAGAATTGCTCAAGATCGCGATAAATGTATCCAGAAATAGCAGCCTCGGGAAGAACGATTAACTTTGCCCCATTTTTGGCGGCCTCCTCTGCCATCGCACAGGCGCCTTGGATATTCTTCTCAAACTCCATGAACTCGGGATTAAATTCAACGGCAGCAACTTTAAATGGTGTTTTCATAATGTTTTTCTAAATTAGCTAGAGGACGTATCGTCGCTTTCATTGGGCCATTTGGGAGAAGGCCAATTACGAATGACGCTTAAAACATATAGACTTGCTGTTACTAAAACCGCAATCAGGGTGGCGATATAAAAATTCGTAGTCACGGTTAGGCCATAAAAAACCAGGCTGCCAATAATTAATGCTGTTGCAAACCAATGTGCTTGACTAAAAACTGCTGAACGATGCCCAGTTAACGCATCAAGCGCCATTCCTCCAGCTGTAGCAGTCAGCACACCACACAAAATAATCGATACAAACGGCACGTCATGAATGAGCGCTTTTTGACAGCCAATCGCAATCAGCAAACCAATTGCAATCCCGCGTAAGACCAAGTATGGAACTTTTTTAGAGATGAATCGATAGAATAAAAATGCTCCGACAACAGAAGCAAATAAAATCCAAGGCAAATAGTAAGGGCCAGTAATTGCAACCGGCTCTAAGCCCAAGAGCAAATCGCGAACCATGCCGCCAGCTGCGCCACACAAAATTCCCGCAATTAAAGTGCCTGAAATAGGTACATTGCGACTTCTGGCGGTGGCGGCTCCATACAAAGCCGTTGTGGACATCGCGGTTACATCAACCCACAAGGGCAATACCGGCATTATTTCAGTCATAGATTAGGAATTTGGGTTTAACTACTTGAAAATTCTATCATTTTGCGTATCCGTTTCTGTGTATGAGTTGATCGGTTTTATAGTGAAAGGGATCGAGATCAGGCAAAATTGGGGTATGTCAGCCAATTCGCCGCAAATATCGCCTCAGCTCAGCATTGTTATACCCGTCTACAACGAGGAAGAGGGACTCCAAGCCCTGTTTGATCGTCTGTATCCTGCGATGGATCAGTTGCAAGCGAAATTGAATCTTCGCTACGAAATTATTTTTGTGAACGATGGCAGCAAGGATCGCTCTGCAGGGATGTTGGCCGCCCAATTTGATTTGCGTCCCGACGTAACCAGGGTCGTTTTATTTCAGAATAACTTTGGTCAGCACATGGCCATCATGGCCGGCTTTGAGTACGCTCGCGGTGAATCCATTATTACGCTGGATGCGGACCTGCAAAACCCGCCTGAGGAAATCGCTTTACTTGCAGCGGAATTAATCAAGGGTCACGATTACGTGGGTACGATCCGCTCTAACCGACAAGACAGCTGGTTTCGCAAAACGGCATCGCGCGCAATGAATCACTTGCGGCAGCGGATTACGCGCATCACCATGACCGATCAAGGCTGCATGCTGCGCGGTTACAGTCGCCGCATTGTTAATTTAGTACGCCAATGCAATGAAAGCAATACCTTCATTCCAGCGCTTGCTTATACCTTTGCAGCAAACCCGACTGAAATTCACGTAAAACACGAGGAGCGTTTTGCTGGTGAATCCAAATACAGCCTGTACCAACTGATCCGCCTGAACTTTGACCTAGTCACTGGCTTTTCGGTAATGCCTCTGCAGCTCTTCTCAATCTTTGGCATGCTGCTTGCGCTGGGATCGGGCACCCTTTTCGCCCTCCTCTTGGTGCGTCGCTTCGTTCTGGGCTCGGAGGTTGAAGGTGTATTCACCCTGTTTGCGCTTACCTTCTTTTTAATTGGCGTAATGCTCTTTGGTCTCGGCCTACTCGGTGAATACATTGGCCGCATCTACCAGCAAGTGCGTGAACGCCCGCGCTATGTGGTTCAAACTGTTTTAGAACGGCCTTAGCCATTGAATACACCGAAGGCACCAATTCGGGCGCTTGTATTTGCATACCATGATGTTGGTGTCGGCTGCATCAAGGCGCTCCTAGAGGCCGGCATTCAGATTGAATTGGTGTTAACCCATGCTGATGATCCACGCGAAACCATTTGGTTTGGCAGCGTAGCCTCCCTGTGCAAAGAACGCGGTATTCCATATATCCAACCAGATGCAAGCGGTCTATTGGACCTCCTGCCGCAGTTTAAAAAAATAGCGCCGGATTATATTTTTTCGTTTTACTACCGCCACCTGATTGCTTCTGAGATTCTCGCTGTTGCTCGGATCGCTGCGCTGAATATGCACGGCTCTTTACTGCCAAAATACCGTGGTCGCGCTCCAGTGAACTGGGCAATCCTGCACGGGGAAACTGAAACTGGCGCCAGCTTACACATCATGGAAGCCAAACCCGATGCCGGCGATATTGTTGGGCAAGTCGCAGTCCCCATTGACCCCGATGAAGATGCCACTGCCGTGTTTGCCAAAGTAAGCAATGCAGCAGTGCAAGTCATGCAAGCCGCCTTACCCGCGCTCCTAGATGGCCGTGTTCCAAGAACCCCGAATGTGCTCGCCAAGGGCAGTTATTTTGGTGGCCGCAAACCCGAGGATGGGCGGATCCAATGGTCTCAGGATGCGCTACAGGTACATAACCTGATCCGCGCCGTAGCACCGCCCTACCCCGGCGCATTTACCGATTGGCAAGGCGCGCGGATGGTTATCGCCAAATCCAAGCTTAATCCCGCTCTTCCAAGCCACCTTGATCTTGGCCAGCCCGGTATCCAGGTAGTTGATAATCGGGTATTCGGTATTTGTGGGAATCGCCAGGCCATTGAAATCATGGCGTGGCAGCCGGCAAGTTCCAACGCACATTAATTGGCATGCATTTAAAACACGGGTAACTGGGCAGCTTTATGAAAAAAGTTCTGATTTTGGGTGTGAATGGATTTATTGGTCACCACCTCTCGAAACGCATTTTAGAAACCACTGACTGGCATGTCTATGGCATGGACATGCAAAACGATCGCCTCGGCGATTTAGTCTCGCATCCCCGCATGCATTTCTTTGAGGGTGACATCACGATTAATCGTGAGTGGGTTGAGTACCATATTCGTAAATGCGATGTGATCTTGCCGTTGGTCGCCATCGCGACTCCGGCAACCTATGTACAGCAACCCTTGCGTGTATTTGAGCTCGACTTCGAAGCCAATTTACCGATCGTTCGGTCTGCAGTTAAATACAAAAAGCATTTAGTCTTTCCGTCGACCTCGGAAGTCTATGGCATGTGCGAGGATGCGGAGTTTGATCCAGCCCAGTCCAATATGGTCTATGGCCCGATTAATAAACCCCGTTGGATTTATGCCTGCTCCAAGCAATTAATGGATCGGGTGATTTGGGGTTACGGCATGGAAGGTCTGCGCTTTACTTTGTTTAGGCCGTTTAACTGGATTGGCCCTGGCCTGGATAGCATCTACACACCCAAAGAAGGCTCTTCCCGCGTGGTAACCCAATTCTTGGGGCACATCGTGCGCGGCGAACCGATTAACTTAGTCGATGGTGGCGAGCAAAAACGCGCCTTCACTTACATCGATGACGGTATTGACGCACTCATGCGCATCATTGCCAACGAAGGCGATATCGCTAACGGCAAAATCTATAACATCGGCAACCCAGCCAATAACCACTCCGTGCGCGACCTTGCCAATCAAATGCTGGCGATCGCCCGCAGTATTTCTGAATACGCTAAGACGGCAGATCAGGTCAAAATTGTCGAAACAACCTCCGGCGCTTACTATGGCGTGGGCTACCAGGACGTGCAAAACCGGGTGCCTGCGATTGATAACACCATGAGCGAGCTGGGCTGGAAGCCCTCCACTACGATGGGCGATGCCTTAAAGCATATTTTTGAAGCGTATCGCCACGATGTTGAAAAAGCCCGTCACTTAATGGACCACGAGTAAAAGGGCATGGCCAAAATTGCCCTGAAGGTAGATGTCGATACCTTAAGAGGAACGCGTGAAGGAACGCCCAATTTAGGCCGCACCTTTGATCGCCTTGGTATCAAGGCTACCTTTTTGTTTAGCATGGGGCCAGACCATACTGGCTGGGCCTTAAAGCGGGTCTTTCGGCCGGGCTTTCTGAAAAAAGTCAGCAGGACATCCGTGGTGGAGCATTACGGTATCAAGACCCTTCTCTATGGCGTATTGTTGCCTGGGCCAGATATTGGACGCGAAGCAGCCAGCGAAATGCAAGCAATTGATCGTGCCGGACATGAGACGGGTATTCATACCTGGGATCACGTTGACTGGCAAGACGGTGTTCGCCAGCGCGATGGCGCTTGGACAAAAGCGCAGATGCAAAAGAGCATGGACCGCTTTATTGAGGTATTTGGTCATGCGCCAGTAACTTATGGCGCTGCTGGCTGGCAAATGAATGAGGCTGCCTTAGAGCAGCTCGATGCTTGGAATATTCAGTATTCATCTGATGGTAGAGCCTTGCCCAATCTTGTCCCCTACCGCATTGCGTTTGGCCATGGGAAAAGTAAGCACGTGCAATACCCCACCACCTTACCGACCTTCGATGAATTAATTGGTGTAGACGGTATGGATGCGTTAGGTGCTGTCCGTAAGATCCTGTCCCTGACGCAAAGCAACCCCAACGATCAAGTCTTTACCTTGCACGCCGAGCTAGAGGGGCAAAAACTCCTGCCTGCTTTTGAATGCCTGCTGGCTGGCTGGCTTGACCAAGGCCATGACCTGGTTACGATGGGTGAATTGCACCGATCTTGGGAAGCCACCAAACAACTCGATAAAATAGCCGTATTGCCGCTAACTTGGGGTGAAATACCCAATCGCAGCGGTGAGCTGATGATTCAGCCTGCGAACTGATTTAATAAAAGGAAAATCCATGTCAATTACCATTGGTCAACCGATTCCGCCATGCGCGGTGCCAGCAACATCCCAACTGACGTTTTCGCCACTAGCGGCTCAAGGGAAAAAATTAGTCTTGTATTTTTATCCTAAGGATATGACACCAGGCTGCACTGCTGAGTCCGGCGAGTTTCGTGACCGCATCGAGGCATTTACAAAAGCCAATACCTTGGTAGTTGGTGTCTCGCGCGACACCCTCAAATCCCATGATAATTTCCGGCAGAAATTAGAGCTTCCATTTGAACTCGTTGCCGATACGGAAGAAGTACTGTGCCAACTATTCGGCGTCATGAAAATGAAGAACATGTATGGCAAGCAGGTTCGTGGCGTTGAGCGCAGCACCTTCTTATTTGATGTGAGCGGCAAACTCGCTAAAGAATGGCGCGGCATTAAGGTAACGGGCCACGTGGATGAGGTCCTGAAGGCGGCCCAAGCTTTGTAATAAATATGCCTTAATTCCATCTAGGGAATTGCCCTCATAAAAAGCCCCATTCTGGGGCTTTTTTTCGTCAAAGGCACTTGCTTTGATCCAAATTTACGGTAAAGTAAAGCATATGCAGCGTTGGCGACGAGACAGATTCTCGATCCGTGTCACTCCCCTGCTTGACCTGATTACGGCAAGCACGATGAACGCCCTTCACCGCTTTTACCATCCCCGCTGTACCGATCTAAACCGCCAGATAACGCATGGCGGTTTTTTAATTAGGAGAGTCTGAATGCCTTTGCCCCCAAGCCCAACCCAAATTGCTGATCAGGTTAAATTGGACCGCAAGGAGACACCAGATTTAAAGAAACGGCCTGCACCTATGAAGGTGGTAGAGGTCGATAGCCTCATCAATGAAATTAACGCCGTCCCGAGCGAGACCGCCGAGTGGGCCGAAGAGGCGCCGGCGGATTTGTCTGCGGCAGAAGTCGCGCTCGAGCGCATCAAAGCCGATCATCGCGCCAGGCAAGGCGATAAAAAGGCCTTGCTTGAGCCCAAGGCAAAACGCATTACCCGCACCGGCCCACCCTCACTCTTTGTACTCGATACCAATGTATTAATGCATGATCCCGCCTCCCTCTTTCGCTTTGCAGAACATGATTTGTATTTGCCGATGACGACCCTAGAGGAGCTCGACAATCACAAAAAGGGTATGAGTGAGGTTGCGCGCAATGCCCGCACCGTGAGTCGCTCATTAGACCAATTGATTGCTGGAACCAGTGGCACCTTAGATGATGGCATCCCATTAGATAAGCTGGGTCACCAAGATGTTTCTGGAAGGTTGTATTTTCAAACCCACCTCACTACTGCCATCCTGCCCGAAGGACTGCCTGAGGGCAAAGGGGACAACCTCATCTTGGCAGTTGTAAGTGAACTGCAACAAACGCATCCGGATAAAGAAGTGGTGTTGGTATCAAAAGACATCAATATGCGCATCAAGGCCAGAGCGTTAGGTCTGCCTGCCGAAGATTACTTTAACGACCAGGTCTTAGAAGACCGCGATTTAATGTATTCCGGGGTTATGACATTGCCTGCTGATTTTTGGCCCAAGCACGGCAAATCCATGGAGAGCTGGGCCGACAGCAAAAGTGGCACGATGTTCTATCGGGTATCTGGCCCGCTTGTGCCCAGCATGCTGGTCAACCAATTTGTTTACCAAGAAAATCCCGATGGCTCGACGCCGTTCTATGCCCAAGTCCGGGAAATTAATGGCAAATCCGCTCTGCTGCAAACGCTACGTGATTTTTCGCATCAAAAAAACAATGTATGGAGTGTCACCGCACGCAATCGTGAGCAGAACTTTGCAATGAATCTGCTCATGAACCCAGAGGTTGATTTTGTTACCTTGTTGGGTCAAGCGGGCACTGGAAAAACCCTCTTGGCATTAGCGGCGGGTCTTGAGCAGGTTCTCGATAGTAAGCGTTACAACGAAATTATTATTACGCGCGCGACCGTGCCGGTAGGCGAAGATATTGGCTTTTTGCCTGGCACCGAAGAAGAGAAAATGCAGCCATGGATGGGTGCGTTTGATGACAATCTTGAGGTGCTGCAGCGCAATGAAGATGGCGCCGGTGAATGGGGTCGCGCCGCCACGCAAGAATTAATTCGGTCACGCATTAAAGTCAAAAGCATGAACTTTATGCGCGGTAGAACCTTTGTCAGTAAGTTTGTCATTATTGATGAGGCGCAGAACTTAACCCCCAAGCAAATGAAAACCTTAGTCACGCGCGCAGGTCCTGGTACTAAGATTATTTGCCTGGGTAATATTGCGCAGATTGATACCCCCTACCTTACCGAGGGCTCATCTGGCCTGACTTACGTAGTCGATCGATTCAAAGGCTGGCGCCATGGTGGCCACATTACCCTGGCACGCGGCGAGCGTTCGCGTTTAGCAGACCATGCGGCAGAAGCGCTTTAAAAAAAGCTCTAGCCAACATGGGTGCGATCACGACTTAGCGCGACGCACCTTTGTTGGCGGTTTTGCAGCAATTTGTTCTAGCCTAATTTTTAGCGGATGCAGCAGTACCCCGACACGCAAACCCGCGCCTCCAAGCACGATTGCGAAATTCAAGGAAGACACCAGCGTTGGTACAGAGGGGATTTCCATCGCAGCGATGGGTCTCGTGGGAGTGCCTTATCGCTTTGGCGGCAATACACCCGCAGGTGGTTTTGATTGCAGCGGGCTCATTGTCTATGTCTACAACAACGCTGCCGGAATTAAACTGCCGCGCACCGTTCAAGAAATGAGCCGGGCCGGTCAAAACATTCGGAATGATGCTCCAGCGCCCGGAGATTTAGTGTTTTTCAATACCACTGGAGAGCGCTATTCTCATGCCGGAATCTATGTAGGGCATGGTCGTTTTGTGCATGCCCCAAGCAAAGGGGGGACAGTACGCTTAGACCAAATGACAAGCCCGTATTGGGCAGCCCGTTACACTGAAGCGCGGCGCTTTGCCAACGCAAAGTCGCAATAAACTGCTAAGCACTAAAAGGCTAAATTAAAACGGTTCGTACCCGCCTGAAGAAAACCCAGGTGAGCCCATCGCCAAGTTATCAAATTTTGTATAGGGGCCTTGCCAACTGAGTCGAATCGTTCCAATTGGACCATTACGCTGCTTGCCGATAATGATCTCAGCAATGCCTTTATCGGTAGTGGTGTCGGCGTGATAAACCTCATCGCGATAAATAAACATAATTAAATCGGCATCTTGCTCAATCGCGCCGGATTCGCGCAAATCCGACATGATGGGGCGCTTATTGGGGCGCTGCTCCAGGCCACGATTTAACTGTGACAATGCAATTACAGGACACTGTAACTCTTTGGCAAGGGACTTTAATGAGCGTGAGATCTCCGAGATTTCCGTGGCGCGGTTTTCAGAGCTGGATCCGCCGCTACCACTCATCAGTTGCAAGTAATCGATCACCACTAAACCCAATGTGCCGCCAAAGTTACGGGCGATACGCCGTGCTCGTGCACGCAACTCTAAACTCGACAGTGATCCCGTCTCATCAATCAAAATTTGGGTATTACTGAGGCGTGCAATCGCATCCGTTACGCGCGGCCACTCATCATCATTGAGTTTGCCAGTACGCATTCTGGATTGATCAACGCGCCCAACGGAGCCTAATAAACGGGATGCCAGTTGTGAGCCGGACATCTCCATCGAGAACACCACTACTGGTAGACCCTCTACCAGGGCAACATTCTCTGCAATATTTAATGCCAGCGAAGTTTTCCCCATTGAGGGTCTTCCGGCCACAATCACTAAGTCACCCTTTTGCAAACCACTGGTTTGCTTATCGAGATCAATAAAGCCCGTAGCAATGCCAGTAATGTCACTGCCACCTTGACGGTTGTATAACTCATCAATGCGTGCAACGACTTCGCGCAGTAAGGGTTCGATTTCCAGGTAATCGGCTTTGCGATTGCCCTCTTCGCCAATTTGCAAAATACGGGACTCCGCCTCATCTAGAAGCGTTCGTACAGAGCGTCCTTCAGGTAAAAAAGCCGAGCTTGCAATGTTGTCCGATACTTCAATGAGGCGGCGCAGAATACTGCGGTCGCGCACAATTTCAGCGTAGCCTTTGATGTTGGCCGCACTGGGGGTACTTTGTGCCAGCGAGTTGAGGTAATCAATGCCAACTAAATCACCGCCCTGCTCGGATTTAATGGCTTCATGAACGGTGATGACGTCCGCTGGGTGATTGTCGCCAACGAGGCGCTGAATGACTTTGTAAATTAATGCGTGCTCAGGACGATAAAAATCTTTGTCCGATAGCGCTGCGCCCAGACGATCCCAGGCGGTGTTATCTAATAGGAGTCCACCAAGCAGTGATTGCTCGGCTTCTACTGAATGGGGAGGAACTTTGAGGGCCTGCACGGCTGCATCCCCAGATCCCGCCATGCCAGGATTTAGCGTAACGGAACGGGGACGTTGATCAGCCATGAGGCGACTCGATTAAAACTTAGGCCTGCTCACCAACAACACGAATGTTGATATCGACTACGACATCGGTGTGCACTGCGACTGCAACGGGATGATCACCGACCATTTTCAATGGTCCAGTAGGCATACGGACAGCAGCTTTCTCAATCACAAAGCCTTTGGCTTTCATGGCATCTGCAATGTCATGGTTGGTTACAGAACCAAACAAACGGCCATCAACACCGGCCTTTTGACCAATTTCCAATACCAGGCCAGCCAGCTTTTGACCAATTGCTTGGGCGGCAGCTAATTTCTCAGCGGCCACTTTTTCGAGTTCAGCGCGGCGTGTAGCAAAGTCGGCAATCGCTGCTTCGGTAGCGCGACGGGCTTTGCGTTGTGGGATTAAGAAGTTGCGAGCGTAACCGTCTTTAACGCGAACAACGTCGCCTAGGTTGCCCAGATTGATAACTTTTTCTAAAAGGATAATTTGCATTAAGGGCTCCTAATTATTTCTTGTGTTGATCGGAGAATGGCAATAAAGCCAAATAGCGCGCACGCTTGATTGCGGTATCCAGCTGACGCTGAAATTTCGCTTTCGTGCCGGTCAAACGCGCTGGCGTAATCTTGGCATTCTCGCCAATGAAGTCTTTTAATGTATCAACGTCTTTGTAGTCGATCTGCTCAACTCCGCCAACGGTGAAACGGCAATAGCGCTTGCGCTTAAACAATGGGTTTTGCGCGGGCTTCTTTTTGAAATCGGGTTTCTTTCCAAACGCCATGGTGATTTCCTCTTTTAACTTTGTAATTGAATGTGGTTTATATGAAAGACAAGGCGCTGATTGCGTATCGTTTTGGGGGCCATGAATCCCGTAAATACTGCCTGGGCTCCTAAATCCATTTGCAACAGCACCTGGTGAACAGGCCCAATTGCAATGGCTTCCACGCTCATTTGGATTTTCCTGGGCCGCTCTACTTCCATCACTTCGCCAACATAGTCAAGCTGGCAATAAATAACGGGTAAACCGGCTGGGGTAAATCGAATTGCGTCTTTGGATACCAAGGCAGCAGTAAGGGTGAATTGATTCAACGCCGTTCCGCCACTGGTTTACGCTCTATCGCCTCCGAGTCTCTCTTCAAATATGCTTAGGCCGTTGCAACAGGTGCGTCAGTTTGGGCTTGCTTGCGGGCTTCTTCGCGCTGCACTTCTTTCATCATGATCGATGGCTCAGACTCGGCCTTCTTCATCTTGATGATTAAGTGACGCAAAACAGCATCATTAAATTTGAACGCATGCTCAAGCTCTTCCAGAGTCTTCTGGTCACACTCGATATTCATGCAAACGTAGTGGGCTTTGGCCAACTTGTCGATCATGTAAGCCATCTGACGACGACCCCAATCTTCAATGCGATGGACTTTGCCGCCACTAGTAGCCAATACGGCTTTGTAACGATCAATCATCGCGGGCACTTGCTCGCTTTGGTCCGGATGGACGATAAAAACGATTTCATAATGACGCATCAAACACTCCTTAAGGGTAAAGCTACCTGGGCGT
>JBIJAC010000078.1:0-9345 GCA_044345935.1 Polynucleobacter sp.
AGGACTTTTGCACAGGAATTCCTAACTCAAAAAATTAAAAAACAGATTAGCCGCGAACTTTACTGTGGTACGTTGCTTCACTGTATGAAGCCCAGCTGTCATAGCTTCTCTTAAAAGCAAAATACGAGTCGTGCACTTTCTTTGTCATTGGGTCGGCTGCTGCGGCAGCATCCAAAATTTTCTTGGTTTCGGTACGCATTGCAGCAACAATAGAATCTGGCAATGGCAGTGCAGTGACACCCTGCTTCTTGACTAGATCTTCCATCGCTTCTGCGTTATTACGCTGGCACCATGCCTCGCCGATGACGTTACAGGCTGCAGAGGCATTTTGTACAACGGCTTGCAGGTCCTTTGGCAACTTATCCCAAGCTGCTTTATTGATGAGGAGCTCAGAGGTAGTTGCAGGCTCATGCCAGCCGGTGGTGTAGTAAAACTTGGCTGCCTTTTGCAAGCCCAGACGACGATCCTGAAATGGACCAACGAACTCAGCTGCATCAATCACACCACGCTCGAGTGCAGGGAAAATCTCACCGCCTGGAAGCACCTTCACATCAACGCCAAGATTAGCGTAGACCTTACCGGCCAAACCAGGGATGCGCATCTTCAGGCCTTTTAAGTCGGCTACGGTATTAATTTTCTTTTTAAACCAACCGGTCATCTGCACGCCAGTATTACCGCAAGGCATCGCAACCATGCCAAATGGGGCATAGGTCTCGTTCCAGAGATCAATGCCGCCGCCGTCATAGAGCCAGCCATTCATGCCCTGAAAGTTCAGGCCAAATGGAACCGCTGTGAAATACTGCGCAGCAAATGTTTTACCAGTCCAGAAGTAGCTATTGGCGTGATTCATTTCGACGGTACCGGAACGGACCGCGTCAAAACCCTCGAACGCTGGGATTAATTCGCCCGCACCAAAGACTTGAATCTTCAGGCGCCCATTGGACATTTCACCAATGCGCTTAGCAAGATCGGTTGCACTACCAGGACCATCCATATAGAAAGGCGAGCCTTTTGGATAGGCGCTGGTCATTTTCCAGTTGAATGTTTGTGCAGATTGGGCTTGCACAATAGCTGGCGCTCCGAGAGCAACACCGGCTACACCTGCACCAATACCGGTACTCAAAAACTTACGGCGGTTTGATTCCATGATTGACTCCTCCTAAAAAAATACTAACTACCATTACGCCATTAAAAGTTGATACGCATCAAGATTCTTGGAATGCCTGATGTGCACTGCAACCGAATAAGATATTTTTACTACAGAATCAATGTAGTGCATCGAGCTAGCAGTGAACTTAGGACATTCCCTAACGCAGTGCATAAATTGCACTTTTTTTGGGATAAGTTGATTCTATGCTTCAATTTGGTGATTCAAAGAATCTAAACTAGTGGTTTTCATATAGTGGTTAACAGCAAGAGGGGAAGTACGACACAATGCAAGCAAAATGGGGTATTCAAGGGATGGCAGTTGCACCGCACTCACTCGCATCGGAGTCGGCGCTTGCTGTTTTGCGCGAAGGTGGCAATGCGCTGGAGGCCATGATTTCAGCGGCGGCAACCATTGCTGTGGTCTATCCCCACATGAATTCCATTGGCGGCGACTCGTTTTGGGTTATTCATGCTCCAGGCAAGGCCATGGGCGGTATTGATGCTTGCGGCGCATCGGCAGGACTCGCGACCAAGAAATGGTATGCCGACCAAGGCATTACCAAATCAATTCCCTTTCGGGGTCCTATTGCCGCCAATACGGTTGCTGGCACCATTTCAGGCTGGGGCGCAGCGCACGCTCTCTCTAAAAAAGGGTTGGGTGGCAAATTACCCCTATCGCGCTTACTCGAGGATGCGATTCATTATGCAGAAGCAGGTGTGCCTGTCACCTTCAGTCAATCGAGTTTGACTGAAAAAAAGCGGGTGGAGTTGACGCCCATTCCCGGCTTTGCCGAGACTTTTTTAGTAAATGGCAAAAGTCCAGCAGTGGGTAGTATTTTTAAGCAAGGCAGACTTGCAGCTACGCTTCGGCAAATTGCAAAAAAAGGAAGCGATGATTATTACCGCGGTGAATTAGCCGAGTTGCTCGCGAAAGAGTTAACTGCCATTGGAAGTCCATTGCGCTTAGCCGACTTGCAGCGCCACCAGGCAAAACTAATTGACCCACTGGAACTCAAACACAGCTTAGGTAATGTCTACAACATGACACCGCCCACCCAAGGCGTGGTTTCTCTCATGATTTTGGGAATCCTGGATCAACTCAACTTAAAACGTTTTGACGTCGATAGCGCGGAATACGTGCACCATTGCGTTGAGGCAACCAAGCAGGCCTTTAAAGTGCGCGATCAGCACGTAACCGATCCAGCATACATGTCGCACCATGCACAGCATTTTTTAACGCCGGATTTTTTAAAGAATTTAGCCAGCAAGGTTGATAGTCAGAAAGCCTTACCGTGGGGAGCAGGCCGTGGCCCGGCCGATACGATTTGGATGGGCGTGATTGATGGCGAAGGCCGCTGCGTCTCCTTTATTCAAAGCATCTACCATGAGTTTGGTGCGGGCATTGTGTTGCCTAAATCGGGCGTGAATTGGCAAAACCGCGGTTGCAGTTTTTCCTTAGACCCGCATAACTTAAATACCTTAGAACCGCATCGCAAGCCGTTTCACACACTCAACCCTGCCCTGGCCTTATTCAAAGATGGCCGATCCATGGTCTATGGCACGATGGGCGGCGATGGTCAACCGCAAACCCAATGTGCTGTATTTACCCGTACTGCGACCTATGGACTCAATCCACAGGATGCCATCAGCAGGCCGCGCTGGTTGCTCGGCAGAACTTGGGGTCAAACCAGCGACAGCTTAAAACTGGAATCCCGCTTTGATACCAAAGTGGTTTCTCAACTGGCTGCTATGGGTCATGATATTGAAATGCTCGCTGACTTTGATGAGACGGTGGGCCACGCCGGTTGCATCATTCGGGAGCCATCGGGCGTATTGCGCGGCGGCTGGGATCCGCGAAGCGATGGAGCTGTTGCAGCCTTTTAGAGCCTAATTTAAATGCGTTAGTAAACCCAAGGGATGAGCTTACGCACTCGCCCTTGGTAATCGGCATAGGCAGAAAACTTGGCTTGTAGCCACTGCTCTTCTTTTCGTGATTTGATGTCAAAGAAGATGGTAATAATCACTACATACAGCCATACCAAGGTCGATTGCTGAATCAGTCCCCAGCCAACCGACAACATAATCACCCCAAAATAAATCGGGTGGCGCACAAAGCGATATAGGCCGCCCTGTATTAGCTCCGCATTTTCTTTGGGTCTCGGTAATGGCGTTAGATTTTTTCCTAAGTTAATTGCGGCCATCAGCGCAATTATGGTGCCAAGAATAAAAGTGCCATAACCGAACCACAGCAACAAGTTATTAGGCTGGGCATTGCTGGCATCCGCATTGAGATGGTTGGGCCCAAAAAAAAGAATCCCCAGTAACACTGCCTGCACCACAACAAAACCAATGCCACTGCCTTTAGGTGCTTGGGTTTGGGGCGCCATTGCTAAACGTACTCGGCCACTTCGACTAAATTGCCGTCGGGATCACGTAAATAAACCGAACGGATTGGGCCCAAAGCGCCTCTACGCGAAACCGGACCAACGTCAATTGCGATCTGTTGTGCCTCGAGGTGCTTAATAAAATCATCCAAAGGAACGGAAGCAATCAAGCAAAAATCGCCCGATCCAATCGTTGGAATGCGTGCCTTGGTAGGCGTTTCAGTATTGCGGTCTTGCAAGTTAATTTTCAATTGGCCAAATAGCAAAGCATGGCGTGGTTGCCCTTCTGGTCCCCTAAAAAACTCACGCTCAAAGCCAAAGGCTTTTTCATAAAACTGCGTAGTGACTTCAATGTCCGTCACGGTGAGAACGATGTGGTCAATGCGGTCGATTAAGGTATTCAAGGGATACTCCTGTAAGGGGATTTGCTTAAGGTAAAAAGGCGCCATCGGCCTCAAAGGCTTTGAGCGCTTCACCCGTTATGCCAATTTCAGCTAAGACTGAATTCGTGTGTTCGCCCAATAAAGGCGGATGCATGCGAACCTGTTGGGGCGTCCCCGATAGTTTGACTGCAAAACCAATATTGGGGACTTTGCCCTCAATCGGGTGATCGATTTCCATGCGCATTTGACGGTGCTTGCCATGCTCGCTCTCAAATGCTTCGGGGTAGGTATTAATTGGACCGGCCGGAATGCCTTCAGCCAGCAATAGATCGACCCACTCAGCGCCGGTTTTGGTTACGAAGGTTTTTTCAAGCTCAGTAACTAGCACTTCACGATTCGCAAGCCGAAGTGGATTGGTCATGAAACGGGCATCGCTGAGCAGATCTGGTCGGTTGATTTTGTCGCACAGCAAAGCCCACAACTTTTGATTGGTGGCGCCCATCACAAAATAGCCATCAGCGGCTTTCATGGCTTGGTAAGGGGCGCTCATGTGATTGGCGGTCCCCAACTTATAGGGCTCAACTCCAGTTCCCCAATACTGTGAGGTATCCCAGATGGAAAATGCCAAGGCAGCATCAAATAAGGAGGCGTCAATAAACTGCCCTTCCCCGGTATTTTTCTTGCCAATGTGCGCTGCCAAAATGGCATAGACCGCAAAGAGTGCGCAGCCAATATCAGCAACCGGAACACCTGCTTTTACAGGCGGTCCATCCGGATACCCTGTCACGCTCATCACGCCCGACATCGCCTGGGCCATCAAATCAAAACCGGGGCGCTCAGCCCAGGGGCCCGTTTGACCAAATCCAGAAATGCTAGCGTAAACCAAGCCGGGGTTAATCTCTTTTAAAACGGCATAGTCAATGCCGAGTTTTTTCATGACGCCAGGGCGGTAGTTTTCAACCAAGATATCGGCAGTCTTCACCAGCTCAAAAAAGACCTGCTTGCCTGCTTTGCTTTTTAGATTGAGGGCAACGCTACGCTTATTGCGGTTCATATTTAAAAAGCCCATGCTATCGGAGCCCTTCATTTTGAAACCCATCGCGCCGCGGGTCTGATCGCCTGTGCCAGGCGGCTCAATCTTAATGACGTCGGCACCGAGGTCGGCCAAGAGCATGCAGCAGTAGGGTCCTGCCATCACTTGACTGACATCTAGGACGCGAACGCCGGCGAGGGGCAATGGTCGGTTCGCTGCTTGAAGCGGCTTATTTACATGCTGCGTGGAATTGGTCATGGTCTCACTTACGTATACCGGTTCTTTTGTATTTAGAATGAACCAATCGTCTAATATAAATCATTTATGAGCTCAACTACGTTACCCTCCTCCATCCCCAAAGTAGCGCAAGTCCTCTTCACAGTTGATCAAGGCATCGCGCACATTACGTTTGATCATGTTGCCGCGCGCAACGCCATGACCGTAGCCATGTATGAACGTCTGCGCAGCATTTGCCTGGAAATTGCCCAGACCCCAAGCATTCGGGTAGCGGTGCTGCGCGGCGCAGGCGGTCAATCCTTTGTTTCTGGCAGTGATATTGCGCAGTTCAGCAGCTTTACCAGCGGCGATGACGGCATCGCCTATGAGGCATCGATTGACACCTACTTTGCGCCCTTGATTGATTTGCCTATCCCGACCATTGCGGTAGTGGATGGCTTGGCCGTTGGCGGCGGCCTTGCGATTGCCAGTTGCTGCGATTTTCGGATTGCCACGCACGATGCCCGTTTTGGCGTCCCAATCGCCCGCACACTCGGAAATTGCTTATCGGCTGGTAATGTCGCTTGGCTTACGCAGCACCTTGGGGTTGGTATCGTCAAACGCATGCTTTTATTAGCAGAGCTCGTACCGGCAAGTGAATTGCTTGCAAATGGGTTTATTCTCAAAACCTACTCCGCCGAAGACATCGATGGCGCCGCAAGTGCTTTAGCGAGCAGGCTCAGCTCCCTTGCCCCCGTGACGCAAAAAGTATCAAAAGCAATCATTCACCGCATCCTTCGGAGCCAATTGCCCAATTGCGATGATTTGGTTCGGGAATGCTATGGCAGTGCCGATTTCAAAACGGGCGTAAATGCCTTTTTAAGCGGAATACACCCTAAATGGGAAGGTAAATAGATTTCGACTACCGTCCCAGTAGAAAAATCATATCGCTGTCTAAGCCGCAGATTAGATGCCTTTATACCTATTCGACGCTGAGTATCAATAAGCCAATCCGTATTCAAACTACACCACCGCCGCTAGGGGTAAACCGCTATATGGTTTGGGGTAAATTCAATGAAAAATAGCATTCTGTTGCAATAATAATAAGGCGGAAGACCGCTGGGGTGAGACTGCATCCGGTATGAAGTACGGGGGTAAATTGACCTTTGTCACTTTTTTATTGTTGATTCTCCGCTAGACTGCTTTCGTTCGATGAACTGCTGTAATGCATTAAGAAGTACTGAATTTCGTTTTAGCCAATTTTTTTATACAGAAGGAAGAAGAATAATGATCAAAAACGCATTGATTGAAAAGTTACTAAAGACAGCTCTTTGCATGTCCTTGGTAACAGGAACCGCAGCAATTGCACAAGAATGGCCAGTTAAGACCATTACATTCTTGAACCCATTCCCAGCCGGCGGTGGTACTGATGCGTTTGCACGTCCTTTGGCGGCCCAATTAACGGAGCAACTTGGCAAACAAGTGATCATTGATAACCGCGGTGGCGCTGGCGGTACAGTAGGCGCCTCTGCTGCCGCTAAAGCAGCTCCAGACGGTTACAACTGGTTTGTGGGCGCAACACACCACACCATTGCCCCTTCCATGTATAAAAACTTGGACTATGACATTGAGAAGAGCTTTATTCCAGTGGCAATGCTTGCGAACGTACCCCAGGTCTTGGTTGTGAACCCACAAAAGGTGAGTGCCCGTAACGCCAAAGAATTTGTCGATCTGATGAAAAAGAATCCCGGTAAATACAACTTCGCAAGCGCAGGTAGCGGAACCGTTCACCACTTGGCTGGCGAGCTCTACAAGATTCAAACCGGCACCTTTATTACCCACATTCCTTACCGCGGCGCCGGCCCTGCAATGAGTGACTTATTGGCGGGTCAGGTGGATCTGGAGTTTGATGGTTTGGCAACGTCTGCCCCACAAATTAATGGCGGCAAATTGGTTGCGATTGCGGTTGCATCGAAGACTCGCAATGCAGCCATTCCAAATGTACCTACCTTTGTAGAAGCCGGCATGCCAGACTATATTGTGTCAACCTGGTATTCGCTGTTCGCCCCACGCGGCACACCTAAGCCCATCGTTGACAAGATGATTGCTGAAGTTCAAAAAGCACTCAATACACCAAAGCTCAAAGCAATCTGGGCTGCGAACGGTTCGGAAATTCCTAATCTTTACGGTGAAGAATTCGGCAAACAAGTCAGCGCAGACGTAAAGCGCTGGTCTGCTGTTGTTGCCAAGTCTGGTGCGAAATTGGATTAATTGGATCGCATGAATTAATTCGATTTACCTCGTATCACCATCGGGCCGCTGCAAAACAGCGGCCCGTTGCATTTATAAGTCATTACAAACCCGCTAAACAATTTGTTTATGCATAGTGTGCTATTCTGCGTACTCGAGGAATTTTCCTCTCGCGCTCGAAGAGCCAGATCGCCTAGAAGCACTTAAGGGATCCATTCTGAAAACGCCAGTCGTTTCAGCTCCACATCCTTCTTTCTGATTTCCTTTTTTGTTCTTCCTGTTTTTTAGTTGTTTTATTTTTGTATTGGTTTACATGTTATTTACAGAACTCGGTTTATCCGACCCTATCCTTTTGGCCATCAAAGAGCATGGCTATACCACCCCAACCCCAATTCAAAGCCAATCGATCCCTGCGGTTCTAAAAGGCGGCGACCTATTGGCAGCAGCGCAAACGGGTACCGGCAAAACTGCTGGCTTTACCTTGCCTATTTTGCAGCGCCTCATTACTGGAGCGCCGCCAGCAGCTGGTGCTCGGCGAGCTATTCGCGCATTGATTTTGACGCCAACCCGTGAATTGGCAGCGCAGGTCCATGAATCCGTCATGACCTACGGCAAGTACACCAAACTCAAATCCGCCGTTATTTTTGGTGGCGTTGGCCCTAACCCACAACTAAAAGCAATCCAGAGTGGTCTGGATATCTTGGTGGCAACGCCTGGCCGCTTACTGGATTTCATGGGCCAAAATGCTGTCTCACTCAAAGGAGTTGAGATTCTAGTGTTGGACGAGGCAGATCGCATGCTGGACATGGGATTTCTACGTGACATTAAGAAAATATTGGCGGCTTTGCCACAGCAACGCCAAAACTTACTGTTCTCCGCCACCTTCTCTACCGAGATTAAATCCTTGGCCGATGGCCTTCTCAATTCACCGGCGCTCATTGAAGTGGCACGCAGCAATAGCACCAACGATGCCATCGCCCAAAAGATTCATCCAGTAGACCGCACTGCCAAGCACCCGGTGTTGGCGCACTTGATTAAGTCAAACAACTGGGAACAAGTATTGGTCTTCACACGGACCAAGCATGGCGCCAATAAGCTAGTAACGCAATTAGAAAAGGATGGCATTACATGCATGGCCATCCATGGCAATAAAAGCCAATCTGCCAGGACCAAGGCCTTGGCCGACTTTAAGGCCGGCAAGTTAACGGCGTTGATTGCCACCGATATTGCGGCCCGCGGCATTGATATTGATCAACTGCCCCACGTCGTTAACTATGACTTGCCGAATGTGCCAGAAGATTACGTCCACCGCATCGGCCGTACTGGCCGTGCTGGCTCCAATGGCGTTGCAGTTTCACTCGTGTGCGTCGATGAGCATCAAATGCTACGAGACATTGAGAGACTGATCAAACAAACCTTACCACAGGAAGTAATCGCCGGATTTGAGCCGGATCCACACGCGAAACCCCAACCGATTCAGTTACGTAGCGGCCAGGGGCAAGGGCAGCGACAAGGTCGAGGTCAGGGGCAGGCAAGCAAAAAACAATCGGCTGGCTCATCAAGGCCGAGTAATGCACCACGCCGTCCGCAATCGAGACCAGCGCGTAAAGCCAGTTAAGTATCTAAGCCACGCAGCAGTTGAAAAATTTCGCGGTAGGCTTTGGGAGGCTTGCCCTGCTCCTTTTCTTTTCGTGCATTGCGAATCAGCGTTCGGATATTTTGCACGTCCAGGTCCGGAAAGCGTTCAATCAGCTGAGTAAAAGCAGCATCGTCGGCAATGAGTCGATCGCGCAGGGCTTCGAGCTGATGCAACTTTGCTGTCTCGACTTTTCCAGGGCCTTCAATAATTTCCAGGCGCTTTTCAATCGCAGCAATTTCCTCTGCATCGAGTGCGCGCATCAATTTACCAAGATATTGCTTATGGCGCCGC
>JBIJAC010000050.1:0-10112 GCA_044345935.1 Polynucleobacter sp.
TCAAAATGCCCATCAAATAAACATTGTTTGCCTCGACCACAATATTCATCGAGTTCGATGGTAGGTCACTCGTAAAGATCATTTGTGTTTTGATGCGCGACGCAAGATACGTATCGTTCGCACGCGCAGTAAATGAACTATTGGGCCCAATGACAATCTCATTAAAAACAGACCGTACATTTTTAAGTTCTTTTACGTACGCCCCCGCCCCGCCTTTGATGTCAGCGTCTTTTGCTTCGCCCGTCAACAGGACCTTTTGGTTAAATGAGGTAACCGTAATGTGTGCATTATCGCCATAGCGCTTGACGAGCTGATTGCCCGCCTCCAGCTGAATACCCAGATCGATTGCCTGCACTCCAGCGGACCTGCGATCGGCAAGAATGGTGGTGGTTCCGGTTACAGCGCCAACCGCTAAAATTCCGCACCCACTCAGGAGTGTTGCTGCTATGAACCCAAGAGACCACTTCATCAAACGCGTCATGTGATTTCCTTTTTAATCCAAGAGTAGATGATCAATGCCATCGCACAGACCGTGCAGCAAAACTAAATGCGTTTCTTGAATGCGCGCGGTGCGAGTAGAAGGGGCGCACAAATGAATGTCATGCTCCCCTAAAAGCCCTGCTATTTTTCCGCCGCCATTGCCAGTAAGAGCAACAACATGCATGCCGATTTTCTTTGCAGCGTCAATGGCTGCAACAACATTTTTTGAATTTCCTGAAGTCGATATCGCCAGCAGGATGTCGCCTTTTTTACCAAGGCCACGAACCTGTTTGCTAAAAATCTCATCGTAGTGATAGTCATTGGCGATTGCAGTCAAAATCGACGAATCTGTAGTGAGGGCTATCGCCGCCAACTCCCTTCGCTCTCGCTCAAAGCGGCCTACTAATTCTGCTGCAAAATGTTGTGCATCTGCTGCAGAGCCGCCGTTACCACAAGCCAATATTTTTCCGCCGGACTGTAGGCAATTCGCCATGGCCATTACGCCTTTGGCAACCTGTTCTGGCAGCAACTTGAGGGCCTCTTGCTTTACCGCAATGCTCTCTACAAAATGTGCGGACGCACGCTCGCTTAGCCGATTCAGTGTTTTTGTATCCATAGCAATATTATGCGCCAAACAACCGTTCTAATACGCTTTATGGCCGCGCAGGATGCTCCATTAATTACTCGTAGCTGCTGGCGTTTTTCTGCATAATCAATCCCATGGTTACTTCTAGCATGCCCAATACGTGGTCGACTGATTTTCTGAATCAGCAAGACTTCCCAGCATCTACTTTGTATATGGTCGCAACGCCCATTGGCAACTTAGGCGATATCACCTTGCGAGCACTTCATGTATTGAGTGCGGTTGATGGGATCGCTTGCGAGGATACGCGGCACAGCGCCCCCCTGCTGAATCACTTTGGTATTCATAAAAAGCGCTTGGCACTGCATGCCCATAATGAAGCCTCTGCATCGGACACCCTGATTGGGAGCCTGCAACAGGGCGAGCGCTGGGCCTACATATCCGACGCGGGTACGCCAAGCGTATCCGACCCCGGGGCACGTCTGGCTGCTGCTGTTGGCCTGGCTGGTTTTCGGGTTGTGCCAATACCGGGGGCGAGTGCCGTTTCGTGCGCCGTATCGGTAGGGGGTTCGGCGCTTCTGCCGTCCGATGGGCAGTTTCAGTTTCTCGGCTTTTGGCCTCACAAATTGCGTGATCAGGAAGAGTGGCTGCGGCAGATTTCCCACTGCAGTAAGGCGACGGTCTTTTTTGAGTCCCCACATCAAATTGCAAATACCTTACTGAAGCTGGCGACCTGCCTTGACGATAATCGAATGGTGATGGTGGGGCGGGAGCTGACTAAAAAATTTGAGCAAGTAGTCCACCTTAGGCCCAGTCAGCTTTCCAACTGGTTGAGTAGTACCGAAAGCCTAAAGGGCGAATTCATAGTAGTGGTTTCAGCCTCTGAGCAAAATGCCAGCATGCCAGCCAATCATGCAGAAATACTGCGTTGGGTGGCGGCACTGAAGCCCTTCTTGGGCAGCAAAGAGCTGGCGAACGTTATTTCTACTATTGCTGGTATATCAAAAAAAGAGGCCTATCAGCTGGCGCTGGAGGGTAAATAAAAAAGCCGGCAATGACGCCGGCCTATTCATTTGTAGTTGCTTACTTTGCTGCAGCCTCGGCTGGAGCGGCAGCCGGCGCTTTGGGCTCTGGAAATTTTCCACCCGCAGAGGCAGTTAAATAAACCACCGATAGGCCGAGCTCGTAGTCGCTGATATCGGCAGGGTTTGCGCCACCGCGGGCTGGCATTGCGCCCTTGCCTTTAATCACCGAGGTTAGAAGCGCATCGTAGCCTTTGCCCAACCTGCTAGACCAGTCCCCGGCGTTATTGAAACGAGGGGCGCCAGCGGCACCATTGGCGTGGCAAGAGGCACACGCAGCCTTATAAACTGCAGCGCCTGTCTTCACTTCCCGGGGGGCGCTTGCATCGCGAAAATCGAGCTGGGCCACCGGCTTAATGAGCTGACTGGCTGATTTGGAGGCCTCTTCGGCATCACCACCGGTTCGCTTACCGTTATCAACATAAACCATTAATAACAAAATCACTATTAATGGTACAAAAAAGCTGACAAACACCATGATGATGAGTTGTTTGGGCGATTTAATCAGACTGCCGTGGTCGTTGCTCATGTTGGAGTGAACTTATTGGTTTGAGGGTTAAAAAGTAGACTGTTGCGATTATAGCGAGTGGTTTTTGATGTAGCCACTTACAATAGGGCCTAGTTTCCACATTCTTGGCGCCCGTAGCTCAGTGGATAGAGTATTGGCCTCCGAAGCCAAGGGTCGCAGGTTCGATTCCTGCCGGGCGCACCAGCAAATGGTGCTTTTGATCTAGCTCATGCAGAAATAGTTGAAAACCTCTATTATTCATGGAATTAACTACTCATAAATACTGTGTCTACTCATCTCAACTCCACCCTTACTGACCCGTCGATCGTTGCGCCATTAGCGCCAACGGAGCCCTTGCCACACCGCAAAATCATTCGGAGCTGGCTCATTCCTATGGCCCAAGGCCAAACGGGCAGGGCATTGATGCTCTTGTTTATCGATGCCGCCCTCTGGCTTGGGGCGATTGCAGGCACTATTTTTGTTGAGAGCATCATCCTCAAGATCGTATTCGGCGTAATTGCTGGCTTTGTTACTGGCCGTATCTTTATCTTAGGCCACGATGCCTGCCATCAGAGCTTTACGCCAAACCGCGAGCTCAATAAAGTATTGGGTCGGATTGCCTTTTTACCCTCGCTCACGCCTTACAGCCTGTGGGACGTTGGTCACAATGTGGTTCACCATGGACAAACCAATTTAAAAGGCTTTGATTTCGTGTGGGAACCGCTTTCGAAAGCAGAGTTCGACGCCCTTCCAGCATGGCGCAAAAGCCTTGAGCGCCTTTACCGCAGCGGCTGGGGACCAGTCTTCTATTACTTAATCGAAATTTGGTGGAGACGCGAGTACTTCCCCAATGCTCAGAATAAGCCGGGCGATCGCCCCATTTTCCTCAAAGACAATCTCCTGGTCACCGGTTTTGCGATTCTTTGGATTGCTTGCCTGATCGCTGGGGCCTTAGCAACGGGTCAGTCGGTCTGGGTCGGCCTCTTAACTGGGTTTGTGCTGCCATTCTTGTTTTGGAACGGCATGATCGGTTTTGTTGTCTATGTACACCATACCCACCCTTCGGTCTCTTGGTATGACAAAAAGTCGGAATGGCTGCGCGCGCAGCCCTTTGTGTCGACTACGGTGCACCTGACGTTTGGCTTTTACTGGGGCGCCTTAATGCACCACATCATGGAGCACACCGCCCACCACGTCGATATGAGCGTCCCTCTATATCGCCTCCAAGAAGCCCAAAACACCCTCGAAACACTGCTGCCAGAGCGTATTTTCATTCAAAAGTTCTCTTGGAAGTGGTATTTTGATACGGCTCGCACATGCAAGCTGTATGACTTTGAGAACAAGGCTTGGCTGGACTTTGATGGCAATAAAACAGCGGATTCAGTGCGTGTTATGTTGACCCCTGCTCCCGTAGGGCAAACAGGTTAAAATAGAGCTTTAGTAGATTAGTTGGCCAGCTTACCCATGACTACCACCGCACCTGAATCAACGCAAGATACATCCCAGAGCTTAAAGTTTTGCTCCTCTTGCAGTCGAGAAAAGCGCCTCGAAGGCGGAACTTGGATTCCAACGAGCAATCGAAAGCAACGTTGGATTTGCGCAAGCTGTTTGTATAACCGCACCCACCGCACAGGTTCAGCTAAAGCCTAAGGTTTCGGCCCCCCTTGTCTTCGTTTAGCATTGCGCTAAGGCGCGATCTAAAACAGCCCGCACTTATGTAATTCAGGCGAACCAATACATGACCAATGCAAAACCCAATTATCTGTTTGCTGACACCCATGAGTGGGCAGATCTTCAAGCAGATGGTCTAGTCTGGGTGGGCATTAGTGATCACGCTCAAATCGCATTGGGTGATGTTGTTTTTTTAGAGGCGCCTACTGTTGGTGCCGTTGTTGAGCAAGGTAAAGCATGCGCCGTCATTGAGTCAGTGAAGGCAGCCAGCGATATTCATGCTCCAGTATCGGGAACCGTGGTTGCAATCAACTCAGCCGCTATTGATTCCCCTGAATCGATTAATCAGGATCCCTACGGAACCTGGCTTTTTAAAATCCAAGCTACTAGTGCCGAAGTACAAACACAAGAGCTTGCGCGCCTTCACTCCCTTGGGCAATACGAATCCACATTAAATTAAGAGCGGGTCGCGCTCAATTAACCAGCGCACTCGGCTACCAACACTGATTCGGCCCTGAGATAATCCGCGCATCACCTGATCGACCTGCGTTAATGCCTGCTGTAAATTTTTACGGCTATCGCTTTCAATTACAAGCTGAGCTCTTTCCATGCTGCTAACACGCACAATGGTTTTTGGAACAGGATCATACATCCGTACTCCATCTGGAAAATCCGGCTCACTACGCACCGTTTTTTTGATGTCAGTCAGAAACTGAATTGCGGTACTAATGTTTTTTGCTTCCGCGTGTATTAGCGCCTGATAACTGTAAGGCGGCAACATGGCATCTTTACGTTCAGCTGCAATGTGCCCTAAAAATCCATCGACGTCATGCGCCAATACGTGATGAAAAACCGGCAGATCGGGATAGCGTGTTTCGATGCAGATCTCGCCTGCGTCTTGCTGATCTTGGCTAGCGCGCCCAGCGCGCCCAGCAACCTGCACGAGCTGCGCAAATAAACGCTCAGCCGCCCGATAGTCCTGTGAGAACAGCCTACTATCTGCATCGATCACAGCAACTAGGCCGATGTTTTGATAATCATGGCCCTTGGCAATCATTTGGGTGCCGACAATGATGTCGGCAGTGCCGTCATGTATTTGTTCAAACAGGCCTTCGGCATGGGCGCTTTTCTTGCTGGAGTCTGCATCGATGCGAAGGACTTTTGCAGCTGGCCACTGAGCTTGTACGTAGTCTTCCATCTTTTGGGTGCCTTGCCCAATGCTGCTGAGCTCTGCGTTGCCGCATTCTGGACAAAATGGCGGAACCTCTTTTATTAATCCACAGTGGTGGCAGTTCAATACTGCTTTCTTGCCGAGGATGCTGGACTTATGGATCACCATGTAGGAGGAGCATTTGCTGCAGCCGGATAACCAACCGCATGCGGAACAACTCAGTATGGGTGCATAACCGCGTCGATTGATTAATATCAGGCTTTGCTTTTTTTGCAGCAGATTGCGCGCAACAGCATCACGCACCTCGGCAGATATTAAATCTACCTCACCCTGTGCAGTGCGTACCGCTGTCTTTGGAAGGCGCACGAGTTTTACTTTTGGCATCGCATTACTCAATGCGCGCGCATCAAGCCGAATGCGCTCATAGCGCCCATCTTCGGCAGCAAGCCATGTTTCCAGTGATGGCGTTGCGGACGCCAAGACGATCGGTATTGATAATTGATGGGCTCGCCAAATACACAGGTCTCTTGCCGAGTAACGCGTTCCATCCTGCTGCTTATAGGATGCGTCATGCTCTTCGTCCACCACGATTGCTTTCAAATTGGGTATTGCTGCAAGCGCGGCCAAACGCGTGCCTAAAATAATCTGAGCCTTGCCCAGGGTGGTTTCTTGCCACGCAATACCGCGGCGCTTTTCAGACAAACCGCTGTGCATCACAGCGATGCGTTTTTCTGGAAAAAATTCCGCCACGCGTTTTTCAAGTTGCGGCGTGAGATTAATTTCTGGAACCAATATCAAGGCCTGAGCATCATCGCTTTGCAGTACCTCTTTAATCCAGTTTAGGTAAACGGCGGTTTTTCCAGAGCCCGTCTTGCCTTGCAATACGATGGTGCGATAGGTTTCTATGGCGCTGGCATCGCCAATTAAGTGCTTCAGTGCTTTTGCTTGCTCTGGATTGAGTTGGTCCCTTTGAATTCCTGAAGGGGGGGCGGGCTCACTTGGCCCTGGTTGAGAAGCTACGTTCTTCTTACTGGTTTTTTTTCCTGGCTTTATGTCCGGATCGTGTGATTTTTGTTCCAGTGCCGGCCATTTCTTTGGCTTTTTCCAATACGCCGGTATCGATGGCAAGGCAATTTCACCTAAGGTACTGAAGTAATACTGGCTAGCAAAGTTGATCATGTGCAAGGTCTTGCTGTCCAGTGGGGGCAGGGGCGCCCGTTGACTAACCTTTCTTAATTTAGATAGCTCATAATCTGAGTGGTTACTCACTTTTATTACTATACCTACCGTATTAATTCTGCCAAAAGGCACCTCTACCAATTGGCCTGGCTCGGGCGCATCGCCCAATACAGCGCTATCCCAGATGTAATCAAATCCCTGAACCAGCGGCTTATCGAGCACGACCTGCACATAGCAATGTGGTGGTGCCGCATTAGCATTGTCCTGCGGCTCTTCTGTGGATAAGTCTGTGGATATCATTTGGTTCTGGCGCTTTTTTCTATTTTCACCTTGAAATGCACCAAGAATGCTCTTTTTTACTGTCTTAACTAAAATTCAATAAAATCAATGGCTTATATCTTGATATGGATAAGTTGATTGAAAATTAACCCCAATGCCTCTGAATTAATTTTTGCACTAGTAACTGTGCATAACCCGAGGCGGGCGCGTAAGTAAACGCTTATTTACGTCGCCAACTAGGATTATCGGCGTAGCTTTTGCGACTGCTCAATAACCGCCTGGGCTAGCGCAGTGACGCTTTCGGGTGGGGTGAATTGGGAAATTCCATGGCCGAGATTAAAAACGTGGCCATCCAGAGAATGCAGTCCTGGCTTGAGTGCGGGGGCGCTCGCCAAATCGGCGAGCAGCTTACTCGCCTCTTGGGCAATTTTCTCGGGGCTGGAAAACAGAATTAATGGGTCTAAATTTCCTTGGATGGCTAGGGGCTTGCCCGCTGCCAAGAGCGCTTTACGTGCGCGACTTAATGAAATGGTCCAATCTAGCCCGATAGCGTCTGCGCCAACCTGGGCCATGTCTTCAATCCACAAGCCGCCGCCCTTGGTGAAAATAATCACCGGAATACGTTGACCTTGGTGCTCTCTCGGAAGCAGGGCAATTACTTTTTGCATCGCGGCCAAGGATACCTTCTGGTACCAACCATCGGGCAGCATGCCGCCCCAGGTATCAAAGATCATCAGCGCCTGCGCACCCGCTTTGACTTGCTCAGTGAGGTAAGCGGCAACCGACTGAATATTAATTTCGAGAATACGCTCCAATAGATCGGGGCGATCAAACATCATGGTCTTGGCGTGGCGAAATTCATCGGCGCTCGAGCCATCAATCATGTAGCACGCCAAAGTCCAAGGGCTTCCTGAAAAGCCAATCAAGGGCACACGTTGCTTACCATCCTGAATTAATGCTTTACGAATTTCAGATACGGCATCAAAAACATAGGTCAACTCGCCCATATCGGCAAGGCGTAACTTTTTGACGTCTGCCTCTGTGCGCAGTGGGCGCTCGAAACTGGGGCCCTCGCCAGCCGTAAATTGCAATCCGAGCCCCATCGCATCGGGGATAGTCAAAATATCAGAAAATAAAATGGCCGCATCCAATGGATAGCGATCCAAAGGCTGAAGGGTAACTTCGGTTGCATAGGCGGGCGTTTTAGCTAAGTCTAAAAAACTGCCGGCCTTTGCCCGCGTTGCATTGTATTCGGGGAGATAGCGCCCGGCTTGACGCATTAGCCAAAGTGGCGTGCGATCAACCGACTGTCCGAGACAGGCCTTAATAAACCGATCATTAAGCAACATGTGGGGAAGGCTTATTTTTTGCGACGAAACCGAGCAATGGCCGCTAACTGTGCGGCAGCCATGGCAAATTCAGACTGCGCTAAGGCCAAATCAAAATCGCTGCCGCGATTTTGCATAGCTTCTTCGGCGCGCTGTTTTGATTCGAGTGCTTTAGCCTCATCTAAATCATGGCCGCGGATAGCTGTATCGGCCAGCACGGTGACGTGATCGGGCTGCACCTCTAAGTAACCGCCCGCCACGAAAACAAACTCTTCATCCCCATCGGCTTTTTCAATGCGCACGGAACCGGGTCGAATGCGCGTGATTAACGGGGTGTGCCCATGCAAAATACCGAGTTCGCCATTTTCTCCGGGGAGGGCAACAAACTTTGCCTCTCCACTAAAGATGGATTGCTCCGCACTAACAACATCGACGCGAATGGTAGCCATGGTTTCCTTGGTGTTCGATTAAAGCTTCTTGGCTTTCTCAATGGCCTCATCAATTGAGCCCACCATATAGAACGCCTGCTCTGGCAAATGATCCAACTCGCCACTCACAATCATCTTAAAGCCGCGAATGGTCTCTTTCAGTGGAACGTATTTTCCTGGTGATCCAGTAAATACCTCGGCCACGTGGAAAGGCTGCGACAAGAAACGTTGAATTTTACGGGCACGGGCTACAGCCAACTTATCGTCTGGCGACAACTCGTCCATACCCAAAATCGCAATAATGTCACGCAACTCTTTATAGCGCTGCAATGTCATTTGTACGTTACGCGCCACTTCATAGTGCTCTTGACCAACCACTTGTGGATCAAGCTGGCGGCTAGTGGAGTCTAGCGGATCAACCGCTGGGTAAATACCCAAGGCAGCAATATCGCGTGACAACACAACCGTGGAATCCAAATGCAAGAAGGTCGTTGCGGGCGATGGATCGGTTAAGTCATCGGCTGGAACATAAACCGCCTGAATCGATGTTACCGAACCCGTTTTGGTTGAGGTAATGCGCTCTTGCAATTTACCCATTTCTTCAGCAAGCGTTGGCTGATAGCCTACTGCAGAAGGCATACGACCCAGTAGCGCGGATACCTCAGTACCAGCCAGCGTGTAGCGATAAATGTTATCAACGAAGAAGAGAATGTCACGGCCTTCATCGCGGAAAGCTTCGGCCATAGTCAAACCAGTTAAGGCAACACGCAAACGGTTGCCAGGCGGCTCATTCATCTGACCAAATACCATTGCCACCTTATCGACAACGTTGGATTCTTTCATTTCGTGATAGAAATCGTTACCTTCACGCGTACGCTCACCAACGCCAGCAAACACCGATAAACCCGCGTGCTGCTTCGCAATGTTGTTAATCAATTCCATCATGTTGACGGTTTTACCCACGCCCGCACCGCCGAAGAGTCCAACCTTACCGCCCTTAGCGAAAGGGCAAACCAAGTCGATCACCTTAATGCCGGTTTCTAATAAATCAACCGATGGGGATAATTCGTCAAACTTGGGCGCCGGCTGGTGAATGGCGCGGCGCTCTTGGGTTGCAATCGGACCCGCATCGTCAATGGGGCGGCCTAAAACATCCATAATGCGGCCGAGCGTTGCTGGTCCGACGGGGACAGAAATGGCTTTTCCTGTGGATGCCACTTCCATGCCGCGGCGCAGACCATCGCTGGCACCCATGGCAATTGCGCGCACTACGCCGTCGCCAATTTGTTGCTGAACCTCAAAGGTCAAGCCTTTTTCAACAAATGATTTTTCGCCGCTCTCGACCAATGTCAAGGCATCATAAATATTTGGCATGCTGTCACGCGGGAACTGAATGTCCACCA
>JBIJAC010000075.1:0-2712 GCA_044345935.1 Polynucleobacter sp.
AGTCGGGCGTGAAGTAGCGCGGATTAGCGATTGGCGTATAGGGGAATGCTTGACCAATAATGGCAACCGAAACGCCATTCATGTTACGAATGGTGTAAGGACTAAAGACCTGATCGCCAAAATCAGCCGTCTTGATATTCTGCGCAATAAAGGAAACCTTGCCTTGAAAATCCTTTTGCACGATTTCCATCACGCGCTTTTCGCCCAAGGTCATTTCCCAATGCGGCGTCATGATGTCAACACCCAAATTGAGCGCCGCATCCACCATGTCTTGGCCATTGGTCCACAAGGATGTTCCAGAGCCCTGCCAGGTATCCCCGCCATCCAGTAACAAGGCACCAGGTCTCGATGCTTTTAATTGCTTGACTAAAGTGGACATATGGGCAAAGCCGCCCATCTTGCCGTAGGTCTGCGCAGCAGCAGCAAAATCAAGGTAGGTGAAGGCATGGGCATCACGCGTTCCTGATTTAATGCCGTTGGCCTTTAGGAAGGCCTCGCCAACCAAATGGGGCTCTTTGCCATACTGCGAACCGATCCCTAAATTGACGTTGGGTTCACGAAAATAAACGGGTAACAGCTGCGCATGGCAGTCCGTGAAATGCAGTAAATGGACATTCCCGAATTTCGGTAAATTGTAAAATTTTTGAGCGGCGCTTTGGGCGCTGGCAAAACTCGATTGCAAACTCATTCCGCCAGCCGAGGCAAAAGCCAAGGCCTGCATAAACTCGCGGCGATTCAGTGACATTTTTGTTTTCCTATTACTAAAACAGGCCTTACGGCCTGTTTTGATTTACTTATTGATTTACAGGCGATTTAGGATCCAGCAGCAAAGCCATCACATCTTGCATTTGCTTCTCGTTTAAGAGTTTGAAGTGTGCAAAACGGGGCATATTGCTACAGGCGTTGTAAGCCTTGGAATTGCTAATGCGTCCCCAAGTGTATTCAACCACTTCCTTTGAGTAACCGCGCATCTTGCCGTAGTTCCACAAACTTGGGCCAATATTGCCATGGGAGATTTCTGCTTTATTGATCTGATGGCAGTTATAGCAACCGCCTCCAACTGCGGAGTCTGGCTTATCAGTCCAGGTTGCGCCACGACCACTTTGAGCAATCCGCTCGCCGCTCTTCCAATCGCCAATGTATTTACCATCGGACGGCTGCTTGATGGTGGCCATATTAATTTTTTCGATCTCAGCCCGTTTAGCGCCGGACTTTTCATCGAGTAAATTTTTGGCATCCGAGCAAAACTTCTGGGTTGCATCTTGATTAATGCGATCCAAGCCGGCTTGACCGCTGGCCTGAAATCCCGACTTCATCATCTTGTCGTAAGAACTTTGAGCCTGAGCGGATGCAAATGGCAAAGCACACAGGGTTGCAGAGATAAGTAATAGTTTTTTCATTTTTATGTTCTCCGGCGAATTAACGCTTCAATCCTGGGGTTTCGACAGTACCGCCATTGCCGGTGTAAGCCATATACATCGACAGCGCAATCGTGTTGTCGGAGATATAGACTGGCTCTGGGAAGCGCTGTTGACGGTAGCAATCGTTTAAGCGGCGCTGCATAGTCCAAAAGTTACCACTCGATACACGATATGCTGGCCAATAACCCCAACCCATTGCTGCACCCTTTTGCTCGGTAATGTTGGGCAAGTCTTGCAGGCGGATGCGTTTGCCATTTTCTGCGTGGCATGAGGCGCAGGAGAAGTCCATTGGACCGCCCTGGAAGAAGAAAGATTTCTTACCCAGCTCAAACATTTCTTTTTCTTTAGGATGCTTGATTGACACTTTAATTGGCATGCCTTTGGAGTTCGCAACCACATAAGCTACAACTGCCTCTACATCTTTGCGTTTGCCTTTTTCAAAGCCAGCAGTGATGATTTCGTTTGCATCGTAGCCTTGCAAGCGAACCATGCAAGTAACGAGACGGGATTCGAGATCTTGCACTTTATTGGTATCTTTAAAGTAGCGTGGCAGCTCAGCGGAGGCTCCTTTGACAACGCCAGGGCCTTTACCCAAATCGCATTTTTGCAATGTGGCGTTCTTAGGTCCCATGGGCTTTTTCCAAATCTCTTCGCCCGCTGCCTCATATAAGTCGGCAGGATTACCATCGGCAATCATGGCACGATAGCGTGCTATTTCATCGGTAGCAGAGCCGCTGGGAGCAGCTGCAGGTGCCGCTGCTTTGGGTGCTTCACTCTTTGTCGGGCTGGTACAAGCCTGCAAAAAGGCGAATGATGCAATAACAACTCCATAAGCAATGCGCTTATCCATGGTAACCCCTTCGTCTTAGTGCGAATCCATTATTCAGATTGGAAAATTAAGAAACCGTTGCTTCGTCGGTCCGCTTAGCGCCGCGGTTATCAACCCAGCTAACAACCACTTTGTCGCCTTTGGCACCCTTGTACTTGAAATTCAAGAATGGGTCTTTGGAAACCGCTGGGCCAAACTCACCCATAAATACATTTTTGCCTTGAGCTTGAACAGTAACGGTGCTGATAAACCACTGAGGAATGGTTTTGCCCGCAGCGTCTTTACGCTGACCGGCTTCCATATCGTGTTTCATCAAAATCTTTACATCAACCACACCACCTGCTTCAGTTGCTCTAACGCGCATTGGATCAGCCATTTTGCTTCCTCTCTAATTATCTATATGTATACGATTGCCTTGTGTTTGGAGTCGGCATTAGCCGCCGCAACCACCCAAGGTAACCT
>JBIJAC010000051.1:0-9985 GCA_044345935.1 Polynucleobacter sp.
GACCAATTGAACGGGTCAAGCCAATTCAGCAATGGAATTTTTTATGTGCACTGCCGCTGTATCACATCTTCGCTTTTACTGGCTGCGGTCTTTTGGGTATGCGCTTGGGCGCGAAAATTATCTTGGTCCCCAATGCACGCGATGTTCCCAATTTGGTCGGAATCCTAAAAGAGTTTCCAGAGATTAACTTTTTCCCCGGCGTAAATACCTTGTTTCAGGCTTTGCTGAATAACGCTGACTTTGCCAAGTTGGATTTCTCGCAGTGGGTCTTGACAATTGGTGGTGGCATGGCGGTGCAAAAATCGGTAGCAGACCGCTGGAAAGCGCTAACCGGCGTTGCGATTGCCGAGGGTTATGGCTTATCCGAAACCGCCCCTGTAGCCTGTTGCAATACCCCTTTGATCGAATCGTTTACTGGTGGTATTGGCTATCCACTGCCCGATACGGAGTTGTCGATTCGAGATGAGTCAGGGTTGCCGTTGCCAGCAGGCGAGGTGGGGGAGATTTACATCCGCGGTCCACAAGTGATGCAGGGGTATTGGAATCAAGCGGAAGAAACCGCCAATGCCATCACAGTAGATGGATTCTTTAAGTCTGGTGATATTGGAGTCATGGACTCGGCCGGTTTTTTCCGCATCGTCGATCGTAAAAAAGACATGATTACGGTTGCTGGATATAAGGTATATCCAAACGAAGTAGAGGAAGTCGTTGCATCAATACCGGGCATCTTGGAATGCGCTGTCGTCGGTATCGAGTCCGCAGCAGGCGAGCTAGTGAAGTTATTTGTTGTATCGGATGACCCTGATTTGACTGCGGAGCGGATTATGGCGGTATGCGCAACTCAGCTCAGTCCATACAAACGTCCGAGTGCGATCGAGTTTACGGAGAGCCTCCCTAAAAACAACGTCGGCAAGATACTGCGGCGCGTGCTACGCGATCAAGCGCGCAACGCGGCCTGAGTCAAGCGCATCAGCGGCATACTGCATTGCCGCTAAAGGGTAAGCATGATTGCTTTGCTGTCGACACTCCGCCGGTAGCGCGTTCACGATGCCTAAGAGCGGCGCTTCAATGCGTGCTCTTAGTGTGTCGATATTCTCGTGCAAGTAGGGCATGTCCGCATCAATGGTATTGGCCACCCATCCGGCAAGCGTAAGACCACGCTGGGCAATCGCTGCAACGCTTAAGAGGGCATGATTAATACAACCAAGACGTAGCCCAACCACAAGAATGACCGGCATTTGTAGGGCCTCTGCCAAATCCCCTAAATCCTGATGCGCATTGATTGGCACCAAAAAGCCGCCCGCACCTTCGACCACAGTCCACTCGGCTTTTGCGCTGATTGATTGATACGCTGAGAGCATAGTGGATAGCTCAAGTGTGATGCCCATCGAATTCGCTACCAAGTGGGGTGCAGCCGGGGTTGGTAAAACATATGGGCATAAATCGCTCGCATTTCCCGGATAGCCAGATGCCAGCTTGAGTGATTCCAGGTCCTCATTCACTGTAAGGCCGGCCGGCGACTGACTTGTTCCAGCGACCACGGGTTTAAATCCCATGACCGTTTGATTGGGTGCAAGTGCTTTGATTTTGAGAATCAGCGCAGAAGCAATCAGCGTCTTACCGACTTCGGTATCGGTACCGGTAATAAAAAATCCACGGTTACGTAATTGACTCATACTGCTTTCGTTTTGCTAGAGGTGTAAACGAGGGCTTCTATTTTTTGTAGCTCGGCAATGAGTTCACGCACTGCCTGGATGCTGTGATTGGCCGAGAAAGTAATGCGCAGGCGCGCACTGCCTTCCGGAACAGTCGGCGGACGTATCGCCGGAATCCAATAGCCTGCTTCGTCTAATCGTTTTGATGCTAAGAGTGCTGCCGCATTGCTACCCAATATCAGCGGCTGAATCGGTGTCATCGACGAACTTATTTGCCAGTGCTCAAGTTGTAATTCGTGATGCCAAATGGCAATCAGTTGATTTAAGTGGGCTCGTCGCGCTTGGCCTTCCTCGCCTTCAATCAGATTCAAGCTCGCCAGTACCGTATGCGCAATAGCGGGAGGGGTAGCGGTGCTGTAAATGTAGGGACGTCCTTTTTGAATCAGGCATTCCATCAGTGTTTGATGAGCGCAGACAAAAGCGCCACTGACGCCAGCGGCTTTACCCAGGGTGCCGATGTAAACAATGCGATCCGATTGAATTTGGAAGTGCTCCAAAATGCCGTGGCCATATTTTCCGAGCACACCAAAGCCGTGGGCATCATCGACAATCAGGAGTGCATCGCGGGCTTTGGCAATCGTCAGCAAATCGGCTACTGGAGCTAAATCACCGTCCATACTAAATACACCATCCGTCACAATTAATTTGTGCGCCGCTGAATCAGCTTGAAGCATTTCTTTTAACTGGGCTAGATTGGTTTGATCAAATAAATGAACCACTGCTTTCGTCTGTGCTGCTGCCAGTTTGACGCCATCGATTAAGGATGCGTGATTTAACTGGGCGGAATAGATGCTAATCCCAGCATTGGGATCGGTTGCATGCAAACCTAATCCTGCTAGCGCAGTAATCGCAGTGATGTTGGCAAGGTAGCCTGTGCAAAAAAAGAGTGCACGCGCATTGTCGATATGTTTCTCTTGTGTGCGGGCTAACTCGGCCTCTAGTAAGTCGTGTGCCACGCTATGGCCGCTGATGAGGTGTGAGGCGCCGCTGCCAACACCATACTGCGCCGCGCCTTCAGCCATTGCTGCGATTAGCTGCGGGTGATTAGCAAAGCCAAGGTAATCATTGCTACAAAATGCTTTAAGGATGCGACCTGCCACTTTCACTTCAACATCGCAGGGGCTCTGCGTTTGCTTGAGGAGACGTCGCAATAGTGAGGCATCTAGGGTATCCAGCTGTTGCTGCGCAAGCGCAAGCGCAGTGAACGGAGTTGTGCTGGACTTCATGGTTTTTGTGCGTGCAGAACATCTTCCACCACCCGCTGAATACGCTTTCCCATTTCCATGGTTTCTTCAGTGCTCAATATATAGGGTGGCATGACGTAGACAGTTGAGCCAATGGGCCTTACTAAAATCGCTTCCTCGATGCCGCGTGTAAATACTTCGCGGGCAAAGGTAGCTGGCTTATTCAATGCCTTATGGACCACATCAAAAGCCAAGATCATACCCTGTTGCCTTACGTGTTCGATGCGAGTATCTTTTCTTGCCCATGCAAATGCAGTAGTGAGGTCGTGCGCACGCTGCAGATTGCGATCTAAAACGTGTTCCGTTTCAAAGAGATCAAGGCAGGCCAGCGCAGCAGCGCAGGCTAGGGGATTGCCAGTGTAGGAGTGGGAATGCAAAAACCCTCGGGCAGTGTCATCGGAGTAGAAGGCCTGATAAATGGCGTCCGTCGTCAGGCACAGTGATAAGGGTAAATAGCCGCCGCTAATTCCTTTGGAGAGGGTAATGAAATCAGGCCAAATACCCGCATGCTCGCAGGCAAAGAATCGACCTGTTCTGCCACACCCCACGGCAATTTCGTCAGCGATAAGATGAACGCCATACCGATCACAGAGTGCGCGGGCACGCCGTAGGTATTCAGGGGAGTGCATCGCCATTTGCCCAGCGCATTGCACGAGTGGCTCGAGTATGAGGGCAGCAATATGACGGTGCTCGCGTTGCAAAAGCAGTTCTAATTCATGCGCGGCACGCAGCGCAACGTCGGTCACAGATTCCCCATCCTGCGCTTGGCGACTGTCAGGTGACATTACAGTGAACACATCCGACAGTAGTGATCCGTACGCAGTGCGAAACAAGGGCACATCAGTTACCGCCAAAGCCCCTAGAGTTTCGCCATGGTAACTATTTTGTAAACAGACGAATCGGGATTTTTCAGGCTTCCCAGTGAGTTGCCAGTAGTGGTGACTCATCTTTAAGGCAATCTCTACTGCAGAGGCGCCGTCCGATGCGTAAAAAGCATGCCCCAGGCGATGTTGGGTCAAAGCCGAGAGCCGCTCTGATAGCTCGACCACTGGCTGGTGTGTAAATCCCGCCAGCATCACGTGCTCAATTTTTTCGAGTTGATCCTTGATGCGTTGATTAATAAACGGATTGGAATGCCCAAATAAATTAGTCCACCAGGAGCTGATGCAATCCAGAATGGGCTTATCTTGATCGTCATACAACCAAGCACCCTTCCCCCGAGCAATCGTCACCAAGGGCATGTGCTCGTGGTGCTTCATTTGCGTGCAAGGGTGCCAGACTGAAGCAAGGCTTCGCGAAATCCACTCGTCTGTTTGCTTGGGCCGGCTTACCGATGTTGTCATGAATGATATTTGACCATTAGTTTTGGCTTGAAGTGGATTCATCTGTTATGTTTATGGCTTATTCGCCCCTTTTTTGGAATTTCCTTATGTCCCAAAGTCAGCTTCTTGAGAAACCCCTGATTCAAGCAACGTCGGTATCGGCCCCCAAAGCAAGCATTTCTGAGGGTGACTGGACAGTGGCAAGGGTCGAAGCCTTATTTGCTCTGCCATTCAATGATTTACTTTTTCGCGCCCAAGAAGTGCATCGGGCTTATTTTCCAGAGGGTGATGTTGAATTGGCCACCTTGTTATCCATTAAGACCGGCGGCTGTCCGGAAGATTGCGGCTATTGCCCCCAAGCGGCGCGGTACAACACGGATGTTAAGGCCAACAAATTGATGGACTTGGAAGAGGTGCTGGAGGCAGCGAGGGCAGCAAAGGCAGCGGGTTCTAATCGTTTTTGCATGGGCGCAGCCTGGCGCGAACCCAAAGACCGCGACATTGAAAAGGTGTCCGCGATGATTCGGGGGGTTAAGGCCCTTGGCCTAGAAACCTGCGCCACACTCGGCATGCTAGAGCCTGAACAGGCCAAGGCACTGCAAGGCGCGGGATTGGATTTCTATAACCACAATCTCGATACCAGCCAGGATTTCTACCGCTCGGTGATTAAGACCCGTGACTATCAGGATCGCTTGGATACGATCTCACATGTCCGTGCGGCAGGTATGTCGGTGTGCTGTGGCGGAATTGTGGGCATGGGTGAATCGCGCGAGCAGCGCGCCGCCTTTATAGCGCGCTTGGCTAATTTGAGTCCCTATCCCGAGTCAGTGCCGATCAATCACTTGGTTCCAGTTGCGGGGACGCCACTGGCTGATCAGCCACCGATGAACCCCTTGGAGTTTGTGCGGACGATTGCCGTGGCACGCATCACCATGCCCAAAGCCCGTGTGCGTTTATCAGCCGGTAGGCAAGAGTTGGGTCGAGCCGTTCAAGCGATGTGCTTTCAGGCGGGCGCCAATTCCATTTTTTATGGCGATCAATTACTGACAACGGGTAACCCAGAGGCCGAGGAAGATCGTGCACTCCTGGCTGAACTCGGTCTCAAGACAAAGCAGCACGTAAAGGCCGAAGTCACGGTATAGTTTTAGCTATGCCTATGTCATTGCTGGACCGATTTATTACGGAGTTTGACGTCGCCTTGCGATCCCTTGCTGGCGGCGCTCAGGCTCATCGTGCAATGCCAACAGCAGAAAATACGGCCACCCTTGATGTTGCTGAGCGGGCCCATGCAGCCGGGCTCATGCGTGTAAATCACGTGGGCGAAGTGTGCGCTCAAGCCTTATACCAATCACAAAAAATAGTGGCACGTAGCCCTGAAACGCGGGCCATGCTCGACCATGCAGCGCAAGAGGAAATGGACCACATGGCCTGGTGCGAGGAACGCTTGTCTGAGCTGGGATCGCACACCAGTTATTTAAATCCAATTTGGTATGCCGGATCCTTTGGTATCGGCCTATTGGCTGGCTTAGCGGGCGATCGATGGAGTTTGGGCTTTGTAGCGGAAACCGAAAAGCAGGTAGAAAAGCACCTCAATAGCCACCTTGAAACCTTGCCGCTGGCGGATACGCGTTCACGCGCTATCGTCGATCAGATGCGCCGCGATGAAATCGATCATGGGCAATCGGCATGGGATGCAGGCGGAAAGCCTTTGCCACAGCCCATCAAAAATGCCATGGAAGCCATTTCTAAAGTCATGACTACTGCAGCCTACAAGGTGTGAATCGGATTGTGTAGCAAAACCGAATAAAAATGAGCGCATTATTTACCCCAAGTCTATTAATACTGTATGTATAAACAGTATTAATTTAGATAATTAAGTTATATATCTAAGATATGTTCTTAAGTATATTTTGCAAGCCGTTGTTTCGGGTGACTATTTTTCAAATGCTTATTTCAACAGTCATCGCTAAGTGACTGTAAACACTAGAGAAAATCCAAAAAAAACCCATTAAAAGACTTGACCCTCTGAATCCCTTCCTCTAAAGTGGGAAGAAGTGTGAAAAAGTGGGGTAAATGGTGTTTCAAGGTGCGTCAGCTCTCAATTTGGATGCAAAAGGCCGCATGTCTGTGCCGGCAAAGCATCGCGACGCCTTGCTCGTGCAAGGCGAGGGAAGAGTGACCTTAACAAAACACCCCGATGGATGTTTGATGGTTTTTCCGCGCCCCGAATGGGAAGCGTTTCGCGCGCGCGTAGCGCAATTGCCAATGGATGCCCATTGGTGGCGTCGAATTTTTCTAGGTAATGCAACCGAACTCGATCTGGATAGTGCGGGCCGAATTTTAGTAAGTCCTGAACTGCGATCCGCTGCCGGTATTCAGCGTGAAGTCATTCTGCTTGGTATGGGCAGTCACCTTGAGTTATGGGATGCAGCAATGTACGCAACAAAAGAGCAGGCCGCAATGATGCAAGGTGTGCCGGACGCCCTCAAACAATTTACTTATTAATGACAGGGCCGCATGAATCAGACTCATCGCCCAGTCTTACTGGCCGAGGCGGTAACTGCACTGCTGGAAAGCCCGTTATTGCAAAAAGAATCACTCGAAAAATCAATTCTGATCGACGGCACCTTCGGGCGCGGCGGTCATACGCGAGCACTCTTAGGAGCGATTCAATCCGATGCGCAATTGATTGCATTCGACAAGGATGTGCAAGCGATTGCAGAGGCAAAAAAAATAGCGGACCCGCGTTTTCAGATTGTTCACAGCAGTTTCGCCGAAATGGCGCAATATGCCGAACTAACATCGGTCTCCGGAGTGCTACTCGATTTGGGTATCAGTTCGCCACAGGTCGACGAGGCCGAGCGGGGATTTTCATTTCGTCGCGATGGACCGCTTGATATGCGCATGAATACCACGACTGGATTGACTGCGGCGCAGTGGCTGAATCAAGCTGGCGTGGATGATATTGCGCACGTGATTAAAACCTACGGGGAAGAGCGCTTTGCCTTGCCGATCGCGAAAGCGATCCTTGCGCGCCGTGAATTGAATCAGCCCTTAGTAACCACTATGGATTTAGCGAACCTGGTTGCAGGTGTCATTAAAAAACGCGAGCCAGGACAGGATCCAGCAACGCGTACATTTCAAGCGCTGCGCATATTCATTAATAAAGAATTAGACGACTTGGCCCTCGGGCTACAAGCAGCCCTGGATCTGCTCAAGCCGGGCGGCCGCTTAGTCGTCATCAGCTTTCACTCGCTAGAGGACCGCATCGTAAAGCAATTTATGCAAATGCATTCAGCGGTAGAGGTCCCACGCGGTTTACCGATTCGCGCCAAAGATTTACCGCAGGGTGAATTGGAGCTTATCTCTAGAGTCAAACCAAGTAGCACTGAGGTAAGTGATAACCCACGCGCACGGTCGGCGGTCATGCGCGTAGCACAAAAACGTACTTTAGAGGCTGGCCTAATTTACCGAAGACAGGTGAGCCAATGAATCGCGCCACCTTGACCTTGCTGGCCTTGCTACTAATCTGTGCGCTCTCGCTCGTATCAGCACAGCAGCGTGGCCGTAAGTTAGTTACTGCAATTGAGCGCGCGCAAATAGAGGAGCGCAAGCTAAATCAAGAATGGCTTCGCCTTGAATACGAGCAACGTAATTTATCGAAGTCGGCACGGATTCGGGATGTGGCTCGCAATCAACTCAATATGAATCCCATCGCACCCAATCGAACCATTTATCTGCGAGAAGAGCGGTGAAGCGAGTCGGATTCTCAACCACGCCTAATTTAGTCTTGCGTCTGCCGATGTGGCGGTCGCGCTTAATGCTATTTATGTTGTTCGTTGCATTCGCTGCGCTTGTAATTCGCGCACTTTGGATTCAGGGCCCAGGCAATGCTTTTTATGAAGCAAAGGCAGTCAAGGGAACGCAACGTGAGCTGGAGATGTCTGCTAGCCGCGGAAAAATATTGGATCGCAATGGTCAGGTGATTGCAACTAGCCTTGAGGCAAAAGCAGTGATTGCCTATAACGATACGATTCCCAAAGATCTATCCGATGAAAAAATCAAGAAGCTTGCCGCTTTACTCGACATGCGTGAAGTCGATATTAGAAAAAAGTTAAAAGACGAGCGTAACCAGGTTTTCTTAAAACGCCAGGTTGATCCAGCCATAGCGCAACAAATCCGCAAGTTAGAAATTCCAGGCATTGGATTAAATAATGAGTTTCGTCGCTTTTACCCCGAAGGCGAAGCAATGGCCCACGTTGTTGGTTTTACCAATGTAGAAGATCGCGGGCAAGAGGGGATGGAGTTATCGCGTGAAAGCGATTTGGCTGCGAGTACTGGTAGGCGACGTGTAGTGGTCGATCGCCTCGGGCGCATCGTCGAGGATATGGGTGTTTTGCAGTTGCCGCAAAATGGCAAGGATCTGAAACTCTCGGTTGACAGCAAGATTCAGTACATTGCTTACAACGCATTAAAAGATGCAGTTGAAAAGCATCGTGCCAAGGCGGCTGGAGCAGTCGTCATTAATGTGCAGACGGGTGAAATTTTAGCGCTTGCGAATTGGCCAAGCTATAACCCAAATGATCGCAAAATATTAAGTGGCGAACAGTTACGTAATCGTGTGATGACTGATACATTTGAGCCGGGCTCAACCATTAAGCCATTTACGATTGCACTGGCGATGGAAAAGGGACAAGTTAATCCCAATACGGTAATGACAATCGGTGCCAAGTATTTGGTTGGGCCCAAGCCAATTACCGATACACACCCTTATCCATCGTTGACGGTGGCAGAGGTTATCCAAAAATCAAGCAATATTGGTACTTCAAAGTTGGCAATGAATATGCCGGCCAGCGAAATGTGGGACCTATTTACTGCGGTTGGATTTGGTCAGGCTCCTAAGGTTGGATTTCCTGGGGCAGTTGCGGGCCGAGTGCATCCCCATCAAAAATGGATGCCAACCGATCAAGCTCGGATTGCATTCGGCTACGGCATATCAACATCCCTTTTTCAGATGGCCCGCGCTTACACCATCTTTGCTCGCGATGGTGATTTAGTTCCAGTCACGATAGAACACAGCCCTGATTACAAGCCGGGTACCCGCGTTATCTCAGCAAAAACGGCAATCGAGATGCGTAGCATGTTGGAATCGGTAACCGAGCCTGGTGGCACTGCACTTAAAGCCCATGCCGAAGGTTATCGTGTAGGCGGAAAAACAGGTACGGCCCATAAGGTTGCGGGTAAAGGGTATGCAAGCAATAAATACTTAGCTTATTTCACGGGTATTGCGCCGATGAGTGCTCCGCGCATTGTGGTGGCAGTGATGGTCGATGAGCCTACTGCAAATGGCTACTATGGCGGACAAGTTGCGGCACCTATTTTTTCAACCATCGTCTCCGAAACGCTGCGTGCTATGAATGTTGCGCCGGATAGCGCAGTGAAGAATATGGTGCAGCGGGATGATGCGATTAAGCCTGGTGCGGCAGCGCCGATTCAACGAGTCGTGTTAACGCAATGATGGTTACCTTGATTAAGCCCGAACAAGCCATGGGTCACCTGCGGCGATTGGCTTTGCCAACGGCACGCATCGTCAGCGATACGCGGCAAATCAAGACGGGCGATGTCTTCCTGGCTTACCGAGTAGGGCATGGCGCCACTATTCAGGATAGTCGTCCCTACATTACCGATGCTTTAAATGTAGGCG
>JBIJAC010000052.1:0-9949 GCA_044345935.1 Polynucleobacter sp.
ATGCGGCCGTTAACCAACCCGGCCAATGCTGCCTTAGCAAGACCGCTACCAATGCTTTGAGCAACATCCAAAACACGCACCGGCGCGTCGAACTCGCGTTTTGATCCGTCCGGTAGTGTGACTGCAACCATGAATTCCATCTCCATTGAATTGGGCGTACTACGCAATGCATTACTAAAAAGGCGCGGATGCTTTGCGGCAACCGCGCCCATCTAGGTAATTCGTTGGTAGGCTCGATTGGACTCGAACCAACGACCCCCACCATGTCAAGGTGGTGCTCTAACCAGCTGAGCTACGAGCCTATAAAGATCAAGAGTTTATCACCGCCGGCGCACTTGGGTCACGCCTTTAAGCTCTTCAAGGCTATTTTGGACCTGCCGCAGGGCCTCGGCATCGGCAATTTCGACCGTCAGCAAAATTTGCGCGATCCCACGACGTACGGATTTACGTAAATCAATCACGTGGATGCCTTGACGGGATAAACCTTCAAACAGCTCTCGCATTAGCTCAGGCCGATCAAGGCCAGTGACCGCCAAATCGGCTGGAAACACTTTTGACCGGTTTTGCGTGCCATGCTTTCCTGTCGATCCTCCGGTTTGGGCTTCATCGAAGGCATTCCATCCCGTTTGAATCACGCGCTCCGGGGCACGCTCTAGCAAACCTCGGAAGGTACTGCAAGAACGCCGGTGGATCGATACGCCCCGCCCCTGCGTTACAAACCCAGCAATCGCATCGGGCGGCACCGGGCGGCAGCAGCGCGCCAATTGCGTTAACAGAGAATCCACCCCAACAACTAGCACATCGCTGGATGGCTTGGTAGAGCGAGTACGTTGGTGTAATACAACCGCTGGGGGCTCTGGAGTGGGCTTACTTTCCTTTGCAGGCCCTTTAGCCTCAGCACTTGATTTCGTAGCGCTACTTGCGCCCGCCTCCTCATCGTCAAGCGCATTGAACCAAGCCCGAACACGCGTACGGGCACGTTGGGAGCGCAAGTAGCCCCGATCCGGACTAATCCAATCGCGCGATGGTCCGCCATGCTTGACCGCGATGATCTCCACCGTTTGACCGTTGGCAAGGCTCGTGTCCAGTGGCACCATTGACCCATCGACCCGCGCTCCTCGGCAGCGGTGACCTAAATCAGTGTGAACCGCATAAGCAAAATCAATGGGTGATGATCCCTTTTCCAAGGCAATCACTTTGCCCAGCGGCGTCAAGACATAAATGTGATCATCAATCGCATGGTGCTTGAGTTGTTCCCAGGCATCTTCTTTCCAGGAAATTAACTGCCTAGCCCAGGCAATTTGGCGCTCATAGGCCACCGCTGCGCTATGGGTGCCCCCCGCATTTCTGGGCGCAGGTGCAGCGCCCTCTTTATAACGCCAATGAGCCGCCAAACCATACTCCGCTTGCTGGTGCATCGCATGCGTGCGAATCTGAATTTCAAAAGCAATGCCATCGGCATCCATGACGACGGTATGCAATGATTGGTATCCGTTGGGCTTCGGTCTTGCAATGTAGTCATCAAATTCCCGCGGAATCGGTTGCCAGACGTTGTGCACCAAACCGAGCGCAGCATAGCAAGCCTTTACGTCCTCCACTAAAATACGAAATGCCCGCACGTCATACAAATTAGCAAAGTCCAATGACTTGCCCTGCATTTTTTTCCAAATGCTGTAAATGTGTTTCGGCCTTCCTTGTACATCGGCAGAGACGTTTGCCTCACCTAATGCTTGCTTGAGTTGTTCAATGATGCGGACGATAAAGCCCTCGCGCTCGGCGCGCTTTGCGTCTAACATCGTGGCTATCTCGCGGTAAACCGGCGGCGCCAAAACACGAAAGGCCAAATCCTCCATTTCCCATTTCATTTGCCAGATACCGAGGCGATTAGCCAAGCTCGCATCAATATCCAGAAAAGCTTGCGCCCAGGCCGCCTGCATCGGAATTTTTTCCTGATTAATCCAGCGTAAGGTTTGCAAGCGCGAGGCAAGGTAAATCAGTACGACCCGTAAATCATCGCCAAAGGCGAGGAGCATTTTGCGCAGCACCTCCTCTTGACCGGCCACGCTAATGCCGCCATCGGCTTTGACTATTTTGGCTTGGGCTTGGCGCAGACTGCGATAACCACTAAGTAAACGCGCTGACTCATCGCCTAGTTTTTTAGTCAGCGCCTCTTTACCTAACGGACTATCAAGGTGTCCTGCAGCCAGCAAACTAGGCTCATCCAAGTGCAACAATTGCAAGATGCTAAGAACGCCCGATTGATGCTGCTCAGGCGGCTCGCCTTGCCATGAATCCACTAAAGCCAACTGCGTTTGCAAAACCTCAGCAGAAGGCAGGTCCTTCTTTGTGTTCATGAAAAGAATTCAGCAGCAAGGGCAATTTGCTCGGGCTTTAAAAAGGCCGGTGCATGACCAACCCCAGGAATGGTGATACTGCGAGCATGCGGATTGCGCCTGAGCATCTCTTCAACAGTGACGCTAGATAACAAATCCGAATCGCCTCCCCGCACAATCAAGATGGGCACATTAATCGCATCGAAGTGATTCCACAATGCCATCTCTCCGGCTTTAGCCAAGACGGGATTCACTGCGGCAAACGGAATCACGATCTTGGGGTCGTAATGCAGCGACCAAACGCCCTGCTCCTCTTGCAAGAGAGGGCCATTTAAGCGTTCCCATTCTTCTGGGGTGTGGGAACCAAAGCTGGCACAGATCCGATTTAAAACCGTTATGGCCTCAGCACGATTGGCATAAGCAAAGGGTTGGCCAACATAGGAACTTAAACGCTTGAGTGATTCAGGCTCAATTCGCGGACCAACGTCATTAATCAAAATGCGGCGTATCGGCGAATCCGGCATACCGGCATACACCATGCCGATCAGCCCCCCCATCGAGGTACCAAACCAGTCGACTGATGTGACATTTAAGCGCGCCACTAAGGTAGTCATGTCAGCCACATACTGCGGAATACCGTAGAGCATGGGATTTTCTAAAAAATCCGAATCGCCCCGCCCCACCACATCCGGACACACGACGTAATAGTCTTTACAGAGAGCCTCAGCCATGGTTCTAAAGTCGCTACCGCGGCGTGTCAGCCCATGCACGCAAATCAATACGCGGGGATTAGAGGGGTCGCCCCAGGTGTGATACGCCATGCGGTGTAAGCCGCTGGCATTGCTACTGGCGCACTCGACATAAAAGCGTTCACCGTGATGCATTGTTTTTGGCGCTGATGCTGGTGCTGGTACTGCATTATTGACAGCATCCTCATCCTGCAGGTCCGATACGAGCTCGGGCTGCAAGGTCACGTGATCAATGCCATGTCGCTCCAATAACATCGCATTAATGCGTCGCATCAGCGCCGGCCATTGACGCAATGAATCGACTTCAATGTGCCCAATCAAAGCAGGCTGATTGGGCGACATCTCCCACACATGCAAATCATGAACCGCACGTACGCCTTTAACGGCATGGAGGTCTTTGCCAACCGCAATGTAGTCAATGCTCAGTGGCACCCCTTCCATCAAAAAGTGATAGGACTCTTTGAGAATCGCAAAGGTTGATTTGAGAATCAACAAGGCTACTAAGATCGAGAGCCACGCATCGATTTCCATCCAGCCTGAAAAATAAATCACGACGCCAGATACCAGGGCAGCAATAGATCCGAGCAGATCGCCCATGACGTGCACCAAGGCAGCGCGTGTATTGACGCTTTTTTTATCACGCGACAAGATCATCGCCACAATCACATTCATCACGAGACCAATTGCAGCGACAATCGCTACCGTCTTTCCATCGACGATGTGTGGCGTATAAAAACGCGTAATCGCCTCACCCACAATCCAGGCGACGAGCGCCAGCATTGCAATCGCATTGACAAACGCGGCTAATGCCTCAGCCCGACCAAAGCCAAATGAATGGCGTGCCGATGGGGGGCGCCGGGAAATAATTTGCGCAAAAAGGGCAAGGCCAAGTGCGGCAGCGTCGGTCACCATGTGCGCCGCATCGGACAGCAAGGCAAGCGATCCGGCAAGGTAGCCCGCAATCGCCTCAACAATTGCAAACGTGAAGGTAATTGCCAGTGCTATACCCAAGAGGGATGCATTGGAAGTCTCACGGCGATGGGAATGCGCGGCATCCCCGCGCTTGTGGATGTGCAACAGGCTGTACTGGTCAGCGTCGGTTGCTGCTGCTGGAGGAGGGGAAGAGCGGGGATCAACCATGGTTGATCCCATTATTTCATTAAATCAAAATCCAGTGATATCAACCGGGGCGCCTGTTTTGGCAATGATCTCTTCTTTGGTCACGCCAGGGGCTAACTCCACTAGCTTTAAACCCTTGGGGGTGATGTCGAGCACACCTAAATCCGTGATGATGCGATTAATTACACCCAATCCGGTCAGGGGCAATGTGCATTTAGGCAAAATCTTGATCTCTTCCGTGCCGTCTTTTTTCTTGGCAACGTGCTCCATCAAGACCACCACATGCCTAACGCCGGCTACTAAATCCATCGCGCCACCCATGCCTTTGACCATCTTGCCCGGAATCATCCAGTTGGCTAAATCGCCGTGCTCGCTCACTTGCATCGCACCCAAAATAGCAATGTTGATCTTTCCGCCCCGAATCATCCCAAAGGAATCTGCCGAAGAAAAAATAGCGGAACCCGGTATGAGGGTGATGGTTTGCTTACCTGCATTGACCAAATCCGCGTCCACCTCTGCTTCGGTCGGAAAAGGACCAATGCCCAATAAACCATTCTCCGATTGCAACCAGACTTCCATGTCTTTGGGAACGTAATTGGCAACTAAGGTTGGCATCCCAATTCCGAGGTTGACGTAAAAACCATCTTGCAATTCTTTGGCAGCGCGCGCTGCCATTTCATTTCTATTCCACGGCATCTTCTTTTCCTTTAAGCGGCTTGTGTCAATGTGCGTTGCTCAATCCGCTTTTCGGGATTGGCATTGAGCACGAGGCGAGTCACGTAAATACTGGGAGTATGAATTTGATCTGGATCGAGCGCGCCGTTTTCCACAATCTCTTCTACTTCAACAATGGTTACTTTGCCAGCCATCGCAACCATGGGATTAAAGTTGCGTGCGGTGTAGCGATACACCAAATTACCCGCGCGATCGGCCTTCCACGCCTTAACAAGGGAAACATCGGGAATCAATGCACGCTCTAAAATGTAATCTTCACCGTCAAACGAGCGCACATCCTTACCTTCAGCAACCAGTGTGCCCACACCCGTCTTCGTAAAAAATCCAGGAATACCGCAGCCCCCTGCCCGCAACTTTTCAGCCAGGGTGCCTTGGGGCGTGAATTCCAATTCCAATTCACCGGCCAAATACTGGCGCTCAAATTCTTTGTTCTCACCCACATAGGATGCAATCATTTTTTTGACCTGACGCGATTCCAATAACAAACCAAGGCCAAATCCATCGACGCCGGCATTGTTTGAAATTGCCGTAAGGTTTTGCACCCCTAAATCACGGACTGCAGTGATCAAGGCCTCGGGAATGCCGCAAAGGCCGAAGCCCCCGACCGCAATGGTCTGGCCATCTTTTAATACACCGCGCAATGCCTCGATTGCCGATGGGTAAGTCTTATTCATGGGCTTTTGTCCTAAAAATGTATGCAAAAGTGGAAAAACACAATCATACCCTTAGAGCTTCTTCAAGGCGGGGACTGTTCATTTCAGGCGCCCTTGAAGGCAAACGCGTGCGATCCCCAAATAGTAGCGCCGAATGGAACTAAACTAATACCATGACTGAATTTGCCACCAATAACAGCGCCATCCGTGAGGCAATGGAATACGACCTGGTGATTGTGGGCGGGGGCCCTGCTGGGCTATCGGCTGCAATCCACGCAAAACAGCTCGCCGCCAGCCGTAATCGCGAGATTAGCGTCTGCGTTCTCGAAAAAGGCTCTGAAATCGGCGCCCATATTCTGTCGGGGGCGGTCATGGATCCCCGAGCTCTCACCGAGTTATTTCCAGACTGGCAAGAGCGGGGGGCGCCTTTAAATACGCCCGTCAGCGCCGATCAATTTCTTTTTTTAACCGAGAAAAAATCCTACCGATTCCCTAATTGGATTTTGCCGGCGTGCTTCAAAAACGAAGGCAATTACATTATTAGCCTGGCTCACTTCACCCGTTGGTTGGGGGAGCAAGCAGAAGCGCTCGGCGTGGATGTGTTCCCGGGTTTTGCTGCAGCCGAAATTCTGTATAACGAACACGGTGCGGTAAGGGGCGTTGCAACGGGCTCCATGGGCATTACGAAATCGGGCGAGCACAGCGATCACTTTCAGCTTGGCATGGAACTGCTTGCCAAGTACACCCTCTTTGCCGAGGGAGCCCGAGGCCACCTCGGCAAGCAACTGATGCAGCGCTTTGATTTAAACCGGGACCGCGATCCACAGAGCTATGGCCTTGGCATTAAGGAACTCTGGGAAGTCAAACCCGAGGAGCATCACCCTGGTCTCGTGGTACATACGGCAGGTTGGCCGCTCGATGCGCAAACCTATGGCGGATCATTCCTGTATCACTTTGGGACTAATTTGGTAGCAGTTGGTCTGGTAGTTGGTTTGTCGTACAAGAATCCCTACTTGAGTCCATTTGAAGAGTTTCAACGCTACAAACTGCACCCTGCTATTCGGCCTACCTTTGAAGGCGGTAAGCGCCTGGAGTATGGCGCTAGAGCCATTGCTGCGGGTGGATTGAATAGCCTGCCACAAACGGTTTTCCCTGGCGGTGCGCTGATTGGTTGTGATGCGGGATACCTCAATGCATCGCGCATTAAAGGCAGTCATGCAGCAATTAAAACGGGGATGTTGGCTGCGGATGCTGCCGTGAATGCGATTATTGAAAATCGCTCCAACGACATCTTATCGGCCTACCCCAGTGCATTTGAAAACAGTTGGCTATATGCCGAGCTAAATCAATCCAGGAACTTCAAGCCATGGATGGCCAAAGGACTCTACCTCGGTACAGCCATGGTTGGCCTTGAGCAAAAGCTCTTGGGTGGCAATCCCCCATGGACAATTCATAACCGCCGTGCCGATCACGAATGCCTTGAGCCAGCCGCACAGCATCAGCCGATCGATTACCCCAAGCCAGACGGCAAGATTACCTTTGATCGCCTCTCTTCCGTTTTTATATCCAACACCAATCATGCAGAAGATCAGCCAGCCCACCTCACCCTAAAAGAGGCATCGGTACCGGTACGCGTCAACTTAAAAACCTATGCTGGTCCAGAGCAACGCTATTGCCCTGCTGGTGTATATGAATACGTTGAGAAGAATGGCGAAACGCAATTGCAAATTAATGCGCAGAACTGCGTGCACTGCAAAAGTTGTGACATTAAAGATCCCACGCAAAACATTATTTGGATTACGCCAGAGGGTGGCGGCGGCCCAAACTATTCATCCATGTAATTGCAAGATCCCGGTATGGAATTTGCTCCATACTAAATCGCGTGAGGACGTATTTTTTGAATCGCCAGGCCCGCAATGCCGCAAGCTAAGGCCGACATGACAAACACATCCCGTGGCTGCAATGCTTCCCAAACCCAGCCGGCAGTAAGGCCGCCAAGCGTACCGCCTAGGCCATACGACACGGTAGTGAACAGGGCCTGACCACGGGCTTGCAAGGGGCCTGAAAACCAGCGCTGAATCAGCTTGACGCTAGCACTGTGGTGTGCTGCAAAGGTACCAGCATGCAAGACTTGCGCCAGGATCAATACGGCAGTGGTCGGATACAAGGCAATCAGCATGAAGCGCACAACCCCCATGCCAAACGTCGCTTGTAATACAACTTCAGGATTTAATCGACTGAGCACCTTACTCTGAAAGTAAAAGAAAACCACTTCAGCAAAAACGCCGAGCGCCCAAAAGAGGCCAATCTCCCATTTATCGTATCCGAGACTGACCAAGTACAGAGAGAAAAAAACATACAAGGCGGCGTGCGCAAAGATCATAAAAAATCCCGAGACCAAAAACCAACGGACATCGGGATTAACTAAAACACTGCGAAGCTCCCCGCGCACCATCGGGCGTCGATCGAGCTTAGGCTCGCGCATGCACCAGGTATCGATTGCTAGCAGAAAGAGGACTGCAGCTCCAATCCACGGAAACCAAATAATCCCATAGCGATCAAAAAATTCACCGGCTAAAAGCACCATACAGATAAAGCCAATGGAGCCCCATAAACGCAATCGCCCATAGCGCTTATCAAAGGAGTTGTCCTTAAACAAAGCATGCACCGTCGCCGCCTCCCCCAGGGGAGTAAGGCTACTTAGAATGGTGTGCAAAATAAACATCCAAACAAAAAACGCGATGTAACTTTCCAGAAAAAAGATGCACAAGAACACGAGGCTGGCAAGTGCTGCGCAAAACCGAATAATGCCAATCCGATTCGATAGGTAGTCGGATAACCAGCCCCACGAAAAGGGTCCTAAGATACGCGTGACCTGCAACATCGACATCAGCACGGCAATTTCAATCGCACTAAATCCCTTATCTAAAAAATACAGGCTGGCAAAAGGCGAAATCAGTCCGACGTAGGCAAAGTACAAAAAGAAAAAGGACCCGAAGGCCCAGCGTACTGATAGCGTCATGCGTAGTGTTGCTTTAGGAAGACTGCGTGCCAGGACGAGCGCCTGGAATTGCAGTCATAGCTACCTGAACATCAGCGCACTGGGCCCGATGACGCAAAGCATGGTCCATTAATACCAAGGCCAGCATGGCCTCGGCAATCGGGGTTGCCCGAATACCAACGCAGGGATCATGCCGCCCTTTGGTTTGCACCGTCATCGGCTTGCCATCCAGGTCAATCGATTCTTTGGGGCTCATGATGCTGGAGGTTGGCTTAATCGCAATCGCAACGCGTAAGTCTTGGCCGGTACTAATGCCACCCAATGTGCCACCCGAGTTATTGCTCGCAAAGCCATCGGGATGCAACTCATCGCCATGCTCACTGCCGCGCTGCGATACCGCTGCAAAGCCAGCGCCAATCTCAACGCCCTTCACCGCATTGATACCCATCATGGCATGAGCAATATCGGCATCGAGCTTATCAAATAATGGTTCGCCCAGACCCATGGGTACGTGCGTTGCGCGCACTTCAATCTTGGCACCGCAGGAATCGCCTGCTTTGCGCAAGGCATCCATATAGTCTTCCAGTTGGGGCACCATTGAATGGTTAGCCGCAAAGAAGGGATTGTGCTTGATGTGTTTCACATCCTCAAAGGGCACAGTAAGTTCACCCAATTGACTCATGTATCCGTAAATGTGGGTGCCGTACTGTTCATGCAGCCATTTTTTAGCAATCGCTGCAGCGGCTACTACCGGCGCAGTCAAACGTGCAGAAGAGCGACCTCCCCCACGCGGGTCTCGGAAACCATATTTATGGTGATAGGCATAGTCGGCATGACCAGGGCGAAAGGTTTGCAAAATGCCGCTGTAATCGTGGCTGCGATGATCCGTATTGCGAATCAAGAGTGCGATCGGCGTTCCGGTTGTTTTACCTTCAAATACGCCCGACAGAATTTCGACCCGGTCCTCTTCTTTGCGCTGGGTTACATGGCGCGAGGTACCTGGCTTGCGGCGATCCAAGTCGTGCTGTATGTCGGCTTCACAGAGCAGCATTCCCGGTGGGCAGCCATCAACCACCGCGCCAATAGCGGGGCCATGGGACTCCCCGAAGGTAGTCACACTAAAGAGGAGGCCTAAGGTATTTCCAGACATACCACCATTATGGCATTGCTGGCATTGGGGGCTTAGTTTGCGGTTTTTTCCGTTTCATCGCTAGGCCAATCCCGAATGTAGGCCTTGAGCATGGAGTTTTCAAAATCCTGGGCCTCGACCACGGCCTTTGCTACGTCGTAAAAGGAAATTACCCCCATCAAGACCTGCTGATCCACCACCGGCAAATAACGCGCATGCTGGGTGAGCAT
>JBIJAC010000016.1:0-33633 GCA_044345935.1 Polynucleobacter sp.
ATTCCAGGCAATACGAACCCACTTGTTCCGGGTATCGGCGACACCGCATTACTCGAAAAGCAGGCCGAGAAGCTAAAAGCCCCTGCCATGTTCAAAGTCATGCTGCTGAACGATGACTACACCCCAATGGAGTTTGTGGTGATGGTGATTCAGGAGTACTTTAATAAGGATCATGAGACGGCCACCCGAATCATGCTCCAGGTTCATTTGGCCGGCAAAGGCGTTTGCGGAATCTTTACCCGTGACGTTGCTGCCACCAAAGTACATCAAGTTGTTGAACTATCCCGTGAAGCGGGTCACCCACTGCAGTGCACTATGGAGGAAGCATGATTGCCCAAGAATTAGAAGTGAGCTTGCACATGGCGTTTGTTGATGCACGGGCTGCGCGGCACGAGTTCATCACCGTTGAACACCTTCTCGCCGCACTCTTAGATAACGCAACTGCAGTTGAAGTCCTCAAGGCGTGCTCAGTCAACATTGCTGAGCTGCGTGCCCAGCTTAAAAACTTTATTAATGACAACACTCCGGTTGTGCCAGGTACCGAAGAAGTCGATACGCAACCGACGCTGGGATTTCAGCGGGTGATTCAGCGCTCGATCATGCACGTGCAATCGACTTCCAATGGCAAGAAGGAAGTGACCGGTGCCAATGTCCTCGTCGCCATTTTTGGTGAAAAAGATTCGCACGCAGTGTATTTCTTGCAACAGCAGGGCGTTACTCGCTTGGATGTAGTTAACTTTATTAGTCACGGCATTCGTAAGGATCAAGTCGAGCCAGCAAAAGCAGCCGATCCTAGCCAGGAGACTGAAGAGTCGGCAGCCAGCGGTAAAGAAAGTCCACTCGACCAGTTCACGCAAAACCTCAATGTCATGGCGCGCCAAGGCAAGATCGACCCCTTAATTGGGCGCGATAGCGAGGTAGAGCGGGTGGTGCAAGTGCTCTGCCGGCGCCGTAAAAATAATCCGCTGTTAGTGGGTGAGGCCGGCGTGGGTAAAACCGCAATTGCGGAAGGCTTGGCATGGCGCATTACCAAAGGCGAGGTGCCCGATATTTTGGCTAATGCCACGGTCTACTCGCTGGACATGGGCGCATTGCTAGCTGGTACTAAATACCGCGGTGATTTTGAGCAGCGCTTAAAGGGTGTTCTCAAGGCGCTTAAAGATAATTCCAATGGCATTTTGTTTATTGATGAGATCCATACCTTGATTGGCGCAGGCGCCGCTTCGGGCGGCACCTTGGATGCCAGTAATTTACTCAAGCCCGCTTTATCGAACGGCCAGCTTAAGTGCATTGGTGCCACTACCTTTACGGAATACCGCAGCATATTTGAAAAGGATGCAGCACTGGCGCGTCGTTTCCAAAAGGTCGATGTGGTCGAACCTACAGTGGATCAGACAGTGCAAATTTTGCGCGGCCTCAAGTCACGCTTTGAAGAGCACCATAGCGTGAAATACGCCTCAGCCGCCTTAGTTGCTGCCGCTGAATTGTCTTCGCGCTACATCAATGATCGCCATTTGCCAGATAAAGCAATTGATGTGATCGACGAAGCAGGCGCCGCCCAGCGGATCTTGCCTAAATCAAAGCAAAAGAAAACCATTGGCCGTCCTGAGATTGAGGAGATTGTGGCCAAGATCGCCCGCATACCGCCGCAATCGGTCACCGTTGACGATCGCAGTAAATTGCAAACCTTGGATCGCGATATTAAGAGCGTTGTCTTTGGCCAAGATCCCGCGATCGAAGCATTGGCTAGCGCCATTAAGATGACGCGCGCCGGCCTTGGCAAGATTGATCGTCCGATTGGCTCATTCTTGTTCTCGGGTCCAACCGGTGTTGGTAAGACGGAGGTCGCAAAACAACTGGCTTACATCTTGGGCATTGAGTTACTGCGCTTTGATATGTCGGAGTACATGGAGCGCCATGCGGTAAGCCGTTTGATTGGCGCGCCTCCAGGATATGTTGGCTTTGATCAAGGCGGATTATTGACTGAGGCAGTCAATAAAAAGCCTCACTGCGTCTTGTTGCTCGACGAGGTTGAAAAAGCCCACCCGGATATTTTTAACATTCTCTTGCAGGTGATGGACCATGGCACGCTGACGGACAACAATGGCCGCAAGACCGATTTCCGCAACGTCATCATCATCATGACCACCAACGCCGGTGCGGAAGCCATGCAGAAGTCTGTGATTGGCTTTACCAATGCGCGTGAGTCTGGCGATGAAATGGCCGATATCAAGAAATTCTTCACGCCGGAGTTCCGTAACCGCTTAGATGCGATTGTGTCCTTTAAGGCGCTGGATGAGACCATCATCATGCGGGTAGTCGATAAGTTCTTAATGCAGCTCGAAGAGCAGTTGCATGAGAAGAAAGTCGACGCTACCTTCAGTCCTGAGTTAAGGGCCCATTTAGCGAAACACGGTTTTGATCCACTGATGGGCGCAAGGCCAATGCAGCGCATTATTCAGGATACCGTCCGTAAAGCCCTTGCGGATGAGCTGCTCTTTGGGCGCTTGGCACAAGGCGGTACGGTTGCAGTTGGGATTGATGCGGATGGTAAGGTGGTTCTGGATATTCATCAAGCTACCCCACCAAGCAAGGCCAGCAAGACTGATGTAGCGCCTGCTGAGGAAATCTAACGTCTAAGTAAACGACCTTGTAATAAAAAATACCAACCTGCTGGTTGGTATTTTTTTTTGACTACCATTTTTATTGCCTTAGGCAGCAAGTAAATGGCAGGGCTCAATGCGTTTCAAAACATCGACCAAGTTACCCTTTGCAATTGCGGTGTCGTAGCTTGCCTGCCCTCTTAGCCACCAGCCATCACTCAGTCCAAAGTATTTACAAAGCCGCAGATCGGTATCGGTGGTAATGGAGCGTTTTCCAGCAACAATGTCGCCAATACGTTGCGGCGGCACTCCGATATCTTTAGCTAGGCGATATTTGGTGAGGCCAAGTGGCTTTAAAAATTCTTGTTCTAACATCTCGCCGGGCGAGACGGGTGCAATCGTTTTTATAACCCGCATTATTCGATTTATCCTCTACCCGTACTTCCAAACCCACCAGTCCCACGACTACTTTCAGCGAACTCATCGACGATCTTGAGTTCTACCTGCTGTATTGGGACGATCACGAGCTGCGCTAAGCGCTCCATGGGCTCAAGAGTGAAGGGCGTGCTGCTGCGATTCCAGGTGCTCACCATGAGTTGCCCCTGGTAATCCGAGTCAATTAAGCCCACAAGGTTTCCTAAAACAATCCCATGTTTATGGCCGAGGCCCGAGCGTGGCAGGATGAGGGCAGCATAGCGTGGATCTTCCACAAAGATGGATAAGCCAGTCGGTACCAATACCGTTTGTCCGGGAGCGATCTCGATTGCGGCATCGATGCAAGCGCGCAGATCTAGTCCGGCGCTGCCTGGGGTCCCATAGGCGGGCATCTGGCTGCGCATGCGTTCATCGAGAATTTTGACTTGCAGTGTTTGCATGGTGTTTTAAAGTTGGGTTGCAACAAATTGAATCAGTTGACGGGCTAACTGAAGTTTTGAAGCCTTCGCTAACTTTTTGCTACCCCGATCATGAATCAGGAGCAGTTGGTTTAGGTCGCTACCAAAGGTATCGGGACCAATGTTACCCACAATCAGCGGAATGCCTTTACGCTTGCGCTTTTCATCGGCATGTTCTTCGAGTTTGGTCGACTCGGCAGCAAAGCCAACGCAGTAAGGATGGGGCTTGCCTTTCCCTTTGTTTGCCGATTGCGCTAGCGTCAGCAAGATATCGGGATTGGGCGTGAACGCGATGTTCGGCATCGATTTACCGCTACCTTGGCGTTTGATCTTTTCTTTGGAGGGATTGGCGATGGCCCAGTCTGCGACTGCAGCAACCCCAAAAAATAGATCGCAGTTGGATGATGCCATTACCGCCTCGTACATCTCTTTGGCCGAGACCACATCGGTCCGCTGGATCTTCCCCGTGGCAAGCAGGGGTGTGTTTAATTCACAGGGACCTGCAATCAAATGAACTTGCGCGCCAGCCTCCAGCGCGGCTCTAGCAATCGCAAAACCCATCTTGCCAGAGCTCCGATTGGTAATGCCACGTACTGGATCAATCGCTTCAAAAGTAGGCCCTGCAGTAATTAATACCCGTTTACCTGCCAATACTTTTTTCTGAAAGAAAGCAATTAACTGTTCGGTGATTTCAGTGGGCTCGAGCATTCTGCCCATACCTACTTCGCCACAGGCTTGGGCGCCGCTGGCGGGTCCGAGTAACTCAATCTGATCATTGCGCAAGCGCTCAGCACTGCGCACGGTAGCGGGGTGTTGCCACATTTGCAAGTTCATCGCGGGCGCGATCAGCAAAGGGCAATCGCGCGCTAGGCATAGGGTAGTAAGGAGATCATCGGCCAGGCCGAGGGATAGTTTGGCCATCAAATCGGCGCTAGCGGGCGCAATCAAGATCGCATCGGCAGTGCGCGATAACTCGATGTGCGCCATGTTGTTGCTGATGCGTGCGTCCCACTGATTGGTGTAGACCGGATTGCCAGTGAGGGCCTGCATTGTTACGGGTGTAATGAACTGGGCCGCAGCGTCGGTCATGACGACCTGAACGCTGGCCCCTTCTTGCATCAATAGGCGCGCGAGTTCAGCGGACTTATAGGCGGCAATTCCGCCAGAGATACCGAGAACAATTTTTTTATTGAGAAGTGACTGCATAGTCGAAGATTAAACGGGTTTGGGGTGAATGGCTAGATTAAGCAGGGGTTGATGCTCTTTTTGGGCGGATTTCACCCCAGATTATTAGGGCTGCGCCGAACACAATGGCGCTATCGGCAAGATTAAAGGCGGGCCAATGCCATTGCCCATAGTACAGATCAATAAAGTCCACCACAGCGCCATAGACAAGGCGATCAATCACATTACCGACTGCGCCGCCCAAAATAAAGCTAATGGCTAATGAAAGCAGCGTGTCGTTTTGATGCCGCCGCAAATACCAAATCATAAAAATAGCGGCAGCTGTTCCTAGGATGGTGAAGAACCAGCGTTGCCAGCCACCGCTACTGGCTAAAAAAGAAAACGCAGCGCCTGGGTTGTAAATTAAGAACCAGTTTAAAAAACCGGTGACTGGCACTGGTACGGCAAATTGCAGTGATGTTTGCGCCCATAACTTGGTTGACTGATCCAAAATGAGCACGAGGCAAGCCAAGCTGAGCCAGCCATAAAAACGGCGCTGATTGTGGGGGTCGGCTTTGGCGATCACAGCGATTTGATTTAATTAAGCAAACGCGCGCTGTTCACCAGCACCAAATAAATTACTGACGCAGCGACCGCAGAGTTCGGGGTGCGCAGGATCTGCTCCCACGTCTGCGGTATGGTGCCAACAGCGACCGCATTTTTTATATTGGCTTGCGCGCACCAGAACCTCTAGCCCCGCAGTGCTGAGTTCAATAGTGGCACTGGACGTGATGGTGACAAAGCGCAGATCATCTTCGAGTGAATGCAAGATGGCAAAGTCGATGTCATTCACTTTAATGGTGAGTTCCGCTTGCAGAGATGAACCAACGTTACCGGCTTCGCGTTCAATTTCAATGGCCTTGGTCACCTCAGAGCGAATCTCTCGAATGCGATTCCATTTCGCGAGCAACTCTGTGCTCTTGGCGATATCAGGGAATGTGCCGAACTCTTCCATAAAGATAGAGCTCTTACCTTGGTTCTCAGATCCATGGGGAAACGATGCCCAGGCTTCTTCTGCAGTAAATGACAGGAAAGGGGCGAGCCATTTCAGCAGATTGCGGGTGATGTGGAATAGGGCGTTTTGCGCCGCGCGCCGTTCTTTCGAATTGGGCGCGCTGGTATAGAGGCGATCCTTGAGAATATCCAAATAAAAGCCACCCAAATCTTCAGAGCAGAAGGTCAGCATGCGCGCAACCGCAGGCTGGAATTCGTAAGCCTCATAGTGCGCCTGAATCTCCCCTTGCAATTGCGCAGCGAGTGCAACTGCGTAGCGATCGATTTCCAACCACTCGGCCGCTGGCATTGCATCTTGATTCGGATCAAAGTCAGAAAGATTAGCCAGCAAGAAGCGCAAGGTATTACGCATGCGGCGATAACTCTCAACCACCCGCTTCAGAATCTCATCGGAGATGGTCATCTCGCCCGAGTAGTCGGTAGAGGCAGCCCAAAGGCGAATGATTTCAGCACCTAACTTATCGGCCACCTGTTGCGGCGCGATAACGTTGCCGACCGATTTACTCATTTTGCGACCTTGGCCATCCACCGTGAAGCCGTGGGTCAGCAAGGCCTTGTAGGGCGGCTTGCCATCGAGCATGGCGCCAGTGAGTAGCGATGAGTGAAACCAACCGCGGTGTTGATCTGAGCCCTCTAAATACAAATCAGCCAATCGGCCATCGGCACTCTCGGCCTCGGGGCGATACAGCTCATCGCGGTGTGAGCCACGAATCACATGCCAGTGGGTTGTCCCCGAATCAAACCAAACATCCAAGGTATCGCGGTTCTTTTCGTATTGGGATGCATCATCACCCAGCAGTTCAGCCACATCGATTTTTTGCCAGGCCTCAATACCCTCTTTTTCAACGCGCTTGGCAATTTCTTCTAAGAGTTCGGCTGTGCGGGGATGGGGCTCACCGGTTTCTTTGTGCACAAAGAAGGCCATCGGTACGCCCCATTGGCGTTGACGCGATAAGGTCCAGTCTGGGCGGTTCGCAATCATGCTGTGCAGGCGTTGTTTGCCCCAGGCAGGATAGAACTGCGTATTGTTGATGCCTTCGAGTGCTGCTTCACGCAAGCTGGTTTTGCCGTCGGTTGGTTTTTTATCCATGCTAGCAAACCACTGCGAAGTAGCACGATAAATGATGGGTGTTTTATGGCGCCAGCAATGCATGTAAGAGTGGCTATACGATTTATCTTTTAAAAGACTGCCGGCGCTGCGCAACGCTTCCACAATCTTGGGGTTGGCTTTCCAGACAAATTCATTGGCAAAGAGGGGGAGCCATGACGCATACACACCATTCCCCATCACTGGATTCAGAATATCCTGATCGACTAAGCCATTCGCTTTGCAGGATTTAAAGTCTTCCTCGCCGTAGGCCGGTGAGCAGTGCACGAGGCCGGTACCCGTATCGAGCGTAACGTACTCTGCTGGATAGATGGGTGAGAGGCGACGGTAGCCTTCATCAAGTGATGCGAGTGGATGCCAAAACGAGATGCCGGCCAATTGCTGACCTATGCAGGTCGCGATGACCTTACCTTCGAGGCCGTACTCTTGCAGGCAAATTTCAACACGGTCTTTGGCCAGAATAAGCAGGGCTTGATCGGTTTCTACCAAGGCATATTCGAGTTCAGGATGAACATTGAGTGCTTGGTTGGAAGGAAGGGTCCACGGTGTGGTGGTCCAGATCACAACCATGCCTTTTTTCTCTGGCAAGTGATGGAGGCCAAATGCCTTAGCTAATTTGCCTCGCTGCGCATCATCAAAGGCAAAGCCGACATCGACCGCAGGATCGGTTTTATCTTGGTACTCGACTTCGGCTTCAGCGAGCGCAGAGCCACAATCAAAACACCAGTTAACGGGTTTGAGGCCACGAAAGACATAGCCCTTTTTCCAAATGGAACCGAGCGCACGAATCTCATCCGCTTCATTGCGGTAATTCATGGTGAGGTAGGGGTTGTTCCAGTCGCCCAAAACACCCAAGCGCTCAAAGTCGATTTTCTGTTTCGCAATTTGCTCGCTAGCGTACTGACGTGCTTTAGCTTGGACTTCGGCAGTCGGCAAATTTTTACCAAACTTTTTTTCAATTTGGATTTCAATTGGCATGCCATGGCAGTCCCAGCCGGGAACATAGACAGCATCAAAACCCATCAGCCAGCGGGATTTAACAATCATGTCTTTCAGAATCTTATTGACCGCATGACCAATGTGAATATCGCCATTGGCATAAGGAGGACCATCATGCAAGATGAATTTGGGTTGCCCTGCATGCGCTGCCCGAATGGCTTCGTAGAGTTTATTTTTTTGCCACTGGGCTACCCATTGCGGCTCGCGCTTGGGTAAATCGCCCCGCATCGGAAAAGGGGTTTCCAGAAGGTTAACTGGATAAGAATTGGATTTATCAGACATAGACTTTTTTCTGGAAATAATCACGCGCACATTGCGCATCGTTTTGAATAGCAGACTGCAGTGTTTCGAGATCAGGGTATTTTGCCTCGTCACGTATTTTTTCTAAGAGTTCAACGCGGATAATGCGGCCATACACTTGGGCGTTGAAATCAAATAAATGCACCTCCAGTAAAACACGCCCCGCATCTTCTACCGTCGGTCTAACCCCTAAGCTGGCAACCCCCGGTAAGGGCGTGTCTCCAAGGCCATGAACTCGGACGGTAAAAATTCCAGTCATGGCGGGCTTACGCTCGTGCAGGTGGTTTGCTACAGCCAGGTTCAAGGTAGGAAAGCCCAGCGTTCTGCCGAGTTGGCGGCCGTAAATCACGTGCCCAGAAATCATATAAGGCCTGCCGAGCAGCAGTGCTGCCTTGGGCATGTCACCTTCAGCTAATGCATTACGTAGAGCTGAACTGGAGATGCGCTCTTGATTCTCTAAAACGGTATTGATGTTGGATACTTCAAAACCAAACGCTTCGCCGGCACGCTTTAAGCTAGCAAAGTCGCCTGCGCGTTTTGCGCCGTAACAGAAGTCATCGCCAATCAAAATCCATTTGGTATTCAGACGCCGAATTAAGATTTCTGAAACAAATTGCTCAGGGGTTAATTTGGCATAGGCGGCATTAAAGCGCTCGATCACCACCCGGTCAATGCCAATGTCGGCAAAGGCAGTTAACTTATCCCGCAAATTTAAGATGCGGGGTGGCGCTTCGGTGGGAGTAAAAAATTCTTTGGGGTGTGGTTCAAACGTCATCACACAAGAGGCGAGACTTCTTGCACGCGCACCCGCAGTGAGGGCCTCGAGCAAGGCGCGATGACCCCGATGCACGCCATCGAAATTGCCGATGGTCAGGGCACAAGGGGGTGCGGCACGAAGGTGGGCGGAGCCTCGGAATACGTTCACTAGTCGCTTTCAGGGTAGCCTTGAATTATATTGTGGGCATGCACTCCATCGTTACCTTAATCTCCGGACGCGGATCGAATTTCGAAGCCATCGTCAAAACAGCCCAAAAAGAGAATTGGGCAGTCCGATTTAGTGGGGTAATCGCAAATCGCCCTGAGGCCAAGGGCCTTGATTTTGCTCGCTCTGAGGGCATTCCTGCGCTGACCCTGGATCATAAAGCCTATCCAGACCGGGCTGCATTTGATCGGGCATTAATGGAGCAAATCGACCTTCTCAAGCCGGATTTAGTGGTTTTGGCTGGCTTTATGCGCATCTTGACGCCCGAGTTTATTCGGCATTACGCCGGAAAGCTCATCAATATTCACCCATCCCTCTTGCCCAGTTTCCCCGGTTTGCATACCCATGAGCGGGCTTTGGAGGCAGGAGTCAGTACGCATGGCGCCAGCGTGCACTTTGTTAGCGAGGGTGTGGATGAGGGTCCCATCATCTGCCAGGCCACTGTTCCTGTGCTTCCAGGTGATTCGGCAGCGCAATTGGCCGCACGGGTTTTGCAAATGGAGCATCAAATCTACCCGCGGGCCGTAAAATGGTTCCTTGACGATCGATTGCGAATAGAAGGAAATCAAGTGAAGGTGCAGCCCCCCGAGTCGCAATGGTTTGTATATGAATAAGGCAAGGTCCGAGCGCGGCGCAAAGCAGTCTCGCAGCCGAGCCTCCGATCGTTCACCCGCATCTGGTGCCCGTACCCAAAGTCGCCCACAACGGCGAGGCCCTGAGGTTGCGCCCGTTAGCGGGCAGAAGAATTTCTCCCACGCGAAGGCTTTGCCACAGCACGCTGCCCATTTGGAGCGCCTGCTTCCCGAGCTCTTGAGTTTTGAGCAGCCCTCGGATCGCGTGGTCAGCCGCTACTTTCGTGCAGAGCCCCAACTCGGTAACCGTGATCGGGCCTTAATTGCAGAGAGTGCCTTTGCAATCCTGCGCCGTAAAAATGAGATGTCGCAATTTGCTTCGAGTGGGAGCGGAACCCAAGCAAGACGCCTTGCTCTGCTTGGCATGATGTCCGCATTGTCTGAGGGCGGCCTCGGCTCTGCCAATCGCCCAGAGAGCGCATTAGCCGACTTGGCCCACGTTATTCAGCCTAGTGAATATGACTGGCTTAAACGTTACTCTGAGCTCGATCGCGATACCTTAGCGCCGATGGTGCGTAACAATTTGCCTGAATGGCTGTGGAATGCATTTGAGTCATCGCCCGGTGAGGTCCAGCGCCAAGACCTTGCAATCGCTTTGATGCGACCAGCGCTGCTGGATTTGCGCGTGAATACCATTAAGGCCAATCGCGATACCCTACTCGAAGAAATGAATGCACTGGGTGGTCGCTATCAAGCGGTGCCAACGCCGTTTTCCCCCGATGGCATTCGCATTATGGGTAAGCCTGCACTACAGAACTCCTCTTGGTTTAAGGAAGGCCTTTTTGAAGTACAGGACGAAGGCAGTCAATTGCTTTGCCATTTATTGGGTCCCAAGCGCGGCGAGATGGTGGTTGATTTTTGTGCAGGCGCTGGCGGCAAGACCTTAGCCTTGGGCGCCCTAATGCGCTCGACTGGACGCCTATATGCCTTTGATACTTCGGAGCGTAGGCTGGCTAATTTGAAGCCACGCCAAGCCCGCAGTGGTCTTTCGAATGTGCACCCCGTGTGGATTGATAGTGAGAATGATTCGAAGGTGAAGCGTTTGGCCGGCAAGATTGATCGCGTTTTAGTGGACGCTCCTTGCAGCGGTATTGGTACCTTGCGCCGTAACCCCGATCTGAAGTGGCGTCAAACGCCTGCTGCGGTTGCCGAGCTCAATGCAAAGCAGGCCAGCATTTTGGCTTCAGCCAGTCGCCTACTGAAGCCCGGTGGCCGCTTGGTCTACGCAACGTGTAGCCTATTACCCCAAGAAAATCAGGCCATTGCCCTGCAGTTCTTAGAAAAACACCCTGAGTTTGAATTAATTCCTGCTGCTGAGGTACTCAAAGACCACTTTTTGGATGGGGCGCAGCCGATCGGGACGAGTCCGGATAACCCCTGGTGGCAGTTATGGCCCCACTTACATGGTACCGATGGTTTCTTCGGGGCAATTTTTAGGCGAAAAGCTTAAAATAGAGAGTTACTGATTCCGTTTAGGGGATGCTTTGAACTCTAGTTTTGACATAACTGCCTTGCACGATGGTTTGATTCAGTGGTTAGCCCACGGCTACCTCGATTGGGCTTGGTGGCAAATTGTGCTGTTTACTTTAGCGATGACGCACATCACCATTGCTGGCGTCACCATTTTTCTGCACCGCTGCCAAGCGCACCGTGCGCTTGATTTGCATCCGATTGCATCCCATTTTTTCCGCTTCTGGCTCTGGCTTACCACGGGTATGGTCACCAAAGAGTGGGCCGCGGTTCACCGCAAACACCACGCCAAATGCGAAACCATTGATGATCCCCATAGCCCTCAGATTTTAGGTATCAACACCGTCTTGTCACGCGGCGCTGAGCTCTACAAAACCGAGGCAAGTAATCCAGAAACCCTACAAAAATTTGGTCACGGCACGCCCGATGACTGGATTGAACGCAATATTTATTCCAAGTTTTCTTGGCAGGGCGTTGCGATCATGATGATCATCGACTTGTTCTTGTTTGGTGCGATTGGCGCTACGGTATGGGCCGTGCAAATGCTGTGGATACCAATCACCGCTGCCGGTGTAATTAATGGCATTGGCCACTTTTGGGGCTACCGCAACTTCAATAATGAAGACGCTTCGCGCAACATCGTGCCCTGGGGTATTTTGATTGGTGGCGAAGAGTTACACAACAACCACCACACCTATGCTACTAGCGCGAAGCTGTCGAACAAGTGGTACGAGTTTGATATCGGCTGGCTCTACATTCAAATGATGAGTGCAGTGGGTTTGGCTACCGTAAAAAAGGTACCGCCCAAGCCAGTGCTATCTGTGGTACGCCCCGCAGATCAAGATACATTAGAAGCGATCATTGCCAATCGCTATGAAGTGATGGCGCGCTACAGTAAATCTTTAAAGAAGTTCTTCACGACCGAGGTCCAGCACATGCAAGAGTTGGCTGCTCATCTCAATGATGCGCGCACCTGGCTCTGCAAGGATGAAACTCAGCTGACGGCGATTGAGAGGCACAAGCTAGAAGAGCTCACACAACAAAATGCACAACTGCGCAAGATGATTGAGATGCGCCGTGACTTGCAGGCCCTGTGGAGTCGCTCCAATGCGACCGGCGAGCAACTCTTAAACCAACTGCGCACCTGGTGTCAGCAGGCTGAGGAGAGTGGTGTATCGAACCTGCGCGACTTCTCGATTCGGTTGCGTCGCTACAGCTAAGCCAGATTACGCGCCAATGTTTGTGCGGCATAAAAAATAACGAGGCAATAAAAAACCCGCACGAAGCGGGTTTTTTATTGAGATGAAACTGAAACTTACTTCAGCTTGGTCTCTTTATACGAAACGTGCTTGCGAACGGTAGGATCGAATTTCATGATCTCTAACTTCTCAGGCTTGGTACGCTTGTTTTTGGTGGTTGTGTAGAAGTGACCAGTACCTGCTGATGACTCCAACTTAATCTTTTCTCTGCCGCCCTTAGCCATTTCAGTATTCCTTTAGATTTGGCCGCGTGCGCGCAAGTCGACTAAAACGGCATCGATGCCATTCTTGTCAATTACACGCAAACCTGCGTTGGTTAAGCGAAGGCTGATCCAGCGATTTTCTGATTCAACCCAGAAACGGCGATTTTGCAGATTAGGCAAAAAGCGACGCTTCGTTTTATTGTTTGCATGGGAAACATTATTGCCAACCATCGGCTTTTTCCCAGTGACTTGGCAAACTTTTGCCATGACACGACTCCTTAATTGCGAAAAAAGAAGATTGTAGCAGGCGAATGCCTAAATGAGCCAGTCCTTTTGTGGATTGCCAAATGCGACTGAATTACCTTTTATATTTTATGATATAAGTTAGTGCTTACTACTAATTCAAATCAATATTCATAATGCCTGCCTCCACAAAAGAAAAGAAGCTGCTGTGACTAACAATGCAGTGGTCTAGGAGGCCAATTGCAACCCATTGCAGTGCTTGCTGCAGGTTACGGGTTAATTCAATGTCCTTTTTGCTGGGATAGGGGTCGCCGCTGGGGTGGTTATGGGCCACAATCAGGGCGCTGGAATTGCGAATCAGCGCCTCTTTGACGATTTCACGGGGGTAGATGGCCGTCTGTGCCACAGAGCCCCTGAAAAGCTCCTGACACTCAATCAAGCGGTTTTTAGGGTCTAGGTGAAGGCATAGAAAGACCTCATGGGGCAGCTGCCCGATTTTGGCCTGAATCAGCTCGCGCATTTGGGTGGGTGAGCCCAAAACGGAGTCGTGCATGAGCTCATACTCCAAACTGCGTTTGACTAGCTCATAGGCAGCCTGAATTTGTGCCCACTTGGATATTCCCATACCGTAGCAACGGGTAATTTCCTCGGCACTTGAGTTAAGTAACCTAGGAAGGTTGCCAAAGGTCCCCAAAAGGTCTTGAGCAAGGGTCACAGCGGTTTTTCCCTTGACGCCGACGCGTAGGAAGATCGCCAGCAATTCAGCGTCTGAGAGCGCCTCAGGGCCGCTAATGCGGAGTTTCTCGCGCGGCTGTTGGCCTTTGGGCCACTCGGAAATCGGAGAATGTACTGCGCCCCTTGTCCTAGCTACAATATTCGGATGACTGCGACTGTTCAACCCGATTCCTACCTGACCCTCAACTACCGTTTGGTTTTGCCTGGCGGGGAGGACTACATCAACACCTTTGAAGACAACCCGGCGACGGTGATGTTTGGTACGGGTCAATTTGCCCCCTGTTTTGAAAAGGCGCTGCTCGGTCTCGCAACTGGAGAGCGCAGGACGGTAGTGATTCCTCCCGAGGAGGGCTTTGGATTACACAAGCCAGAATTAGTACAGTGGGTCACGATGGAGACCTTGAAAGAAAACAACGATGAGACCCCCAGCTTTTCTCCTGGTGATGTAATAGAATTCAACGCCCCTAGCGGCGCTCAATATGCCGGCGTGTTGCAATCGATGACAGATGAAGGGGCTTGGTTTGATTTCAACCATCCCTTGGCAGGCAAACCCATTACGTTTGAAGCAGAAATCGTAGCCATTTTGTAGACCACTATGAGCCAAACTGATCAACCCGAAATTTTGCTCGCCCAACCCCGAGGTTTTTGCGCGGGCGTTGATCGTGCGATCAATATTGTGAATGAGGCCTTGAGCCGCTTTGGTAAGCCCATTTATGTGCGCCATGAGATTGTGCACAACAAGTATGTGGTGGATGAGTTGCGCACCAAGGGCGCCGTATTTGTAGAAGAATTGGCGGAAGTGCCGCGCGGCGGGATTGTGGTTTTTAGTGCTCATGGCGTTTCGCAAGAAGTCAGGCGCGATGCTGAAGCCCGTGGCCTGCAGGTATACGACGCAACGTGCCCCCTCGTCACCAAAGTGCACTTGGAAGTAGTCAAGATGTGCAAAGAGGGTTTTACCGTCTTGATGATTGGTCATGCTGGCCATCCCGAAGTAGAGGGCACGATGGGCCAAGTAGGCCAAGGCATTGTCTTGATCGAGGATTTGGAAGACGTAGCCAAACTGGATTTCCCGGCCGATGAAAAGGTAGCCTTTGTTACCCAAACCACCTTATCGGTCGATGAAACAAAAGAAATTGTCGATGCCCTCACCAAAAAATTCCCCCATATTTCAAAGCCACGCAAGCAAGACATTTGCTATGCAACGCAAAATCGCCAAGACGCGGTTAAATTCATGGCGCCACAAGTTGATCTCGTTATTGTGGTGGGAAGCAAGGCAAGCTCGAACTCCAATCGCTTGCGGGAACTGTCTGAAAAGTTAGGCGTGCCTTCCTACATGGTGGATGCGCCGGAGCAGCTAGAAGAAAAATGGTTTGAAGGAAAAAAACGCATCGGCTTAACTGCGGGTGCATCTGCGCCAGAAAGCCTTGCGCAATCGATTGTTGCGCGGATTCAAGAATTTGGACCGCGGCAAATTCGGTCCTTGCCTGGCATCGTGGAAGACGTTACGTTTTCACTGCCAAAAAACTTAACGAACTAAAACCTTATTTCACTTGGCCAAGTAATGTGCGCAACATTTGGCACATCAGGTGGATTTCATCATCGGTCACGGCCAGTGATGGCATAAAGCGCAGTAAGTTGGGCCTTGGGGAATTAATCAGTAATCCATTTGGACCCTGATCACGAGCCATCTCAACGAGTTTAGGGCCAATATCGCTGCCCAGCATGAGTGCCCGCAATAGGCCTTTGCCTCGCTCGCCTTCGAGCTTAAATTCAGCGGCAATGGTTTGCAATTCATGGCTCAGTAATTCACCCTTACGAACAACCTCATCTAAAAAACCGGGAGCAAGCAGCTGCTCGATAACGCTGATACCAACCGCAGTCATGAGTGCATTGCCGTTGTAGGTGCCGCCTTGATCGCCCGGAACAAAACAGGCCACTTCCTCGGTCGCTAGCAAAGCGGCCAAAGGAACGCCACCACCAATGCCTTTACCTAAGGTCATGATGTCGGGTTTGATGTTGTAGTGCTGGTACGCAAATAGTTTTCCGGTCCGCCCAGAGCCTGCTTGTACTTCATCGACGATGAGCAGCACCTTGTGCTCGTGCGTCAATGCGCGCAAGCCTTCCATAAACGCTGTCGTAGTAGGTATCACGCCACCTTCACCTTGCACTGGCTCGACCATGACTGCTACAGTTTTATCGCCAATTAATTTTTTTACTGACTCGAGATCATTCAATTCTGCTTTTAAAAAGCCGGGGACCTGCGGCGCAAACATGGTGTCCCAGCCTGGCTTACCAGAGGCGCTCATGGTGGCCAAGGTTCTGCCATGAAAGGAATGTTCAAAGGTAATGATTTCGTAGGCGCCAGACTTATGCAGTTGCCCCCATTTACGCGCCAACTTAATTGCACCCTCATTGGCTTCGGCACCGCTATTGGCAAAAAAGACGCGGTCAAAGCAGCTCTGTTCGGTGAGTAGATTCGATAAGCGAATCATCGGCTCGTTATAAAAAGCGGGGCTTGGATTAATTAATTTACGCGCCTGGGCATTCATCGCGGCGATCATGCCGGGATTGCTATGGCCTAAACAATTGACAGCCCAGCCTTGCAAAAAGTCGAGGTAGCGTTTGCCCTTGTGATCAACCAACCAAGAGCCCAGACCTTCGGTCATCACAAGTTCAGGGCGCTGCGTGATGAACATCACGGAGTGAGTGTCAACTGCAGCTGGGCTCAGTGGAGTAGAGGGGATGTCGTGCGGCTTATTCATGGCTCAATCATACAAAAAGGCAGGGATTACTGCTGGATTTTTTCTAATCAGGCCTGTGCAGTAAGCAAATCAGCAGCGTTTGTAAAGGAATCCGCAAAGAAGCTATCGCTGGGCAATTGGCATGCCGCGACAAAATCAGCACGCGCCGCATTGACCACGACGGGCGCGCCGCAGGCATAAACCTCAAGGCTGCGCATGTCGGGGAAATCAGCCATAGCCGCCTGGTGAACAAAGCCGTCGCGACCGGTCCACTGGTCTTCTGGCAGCGCATGGGAAATCACGGGAACGTACTTAAAGTGGGGCATGCTATCGGCCCAGCTGCGACAAAGGGCGTCTAAATAGAGGTCGCTGGGTCGGCGCCCGCCCCAAAACAGGGTCATCGGACGCTCTATTTTTTTAGCTTGCATGTGCTCAATGATCGATTTGATTGGGGCAAAACCCGTTCCGGCTGCGACAAAAATAATGGGGCTACTGCTGTCCTCGCGCAAAAAGAAGCTACCCATGGGCCCCTCAAAGCGCAAGATGTCTTTTAGTTTGAGTGCGGGCTTATCGGGCACACCAAATACAAAATCCGTAAACAGGCCGCCAGGCGTATGGCGAACATGCAACTCCAATGGACCCTCTGCCTCTGGCGCAGAGGCAATCGAGTAGGCACGCCGTTGTCCGTCTTTGAGTAGAAATTCAATGTATTGGCCCGCCAAAAACTGAAAGCGCTCGGCAGCGGGCAGTTGGAGTTTGAGGATTGCTACATCCGGGCTAGGGCGATCGATTTCATTGACGCGGCAGGGGACTTTCCGAATCGATAGGTCGCCGGCGCCCTGCACCTCACGTACTGCAATCACCAAATCACTTTGCGCATGGGCGCAGCAAAACAGGGCATTACCTGCAGTCTTTTCAGCGGCGGTGAGGGCCCCTTCATTGTGGTTGCCATGACTTACTGAGCCCTCGGTCACCTTACCTTTGCACGAGCCGCAGGCGCCATTTTTGCAACCATAGGGCAGGGTAATGCCTTGCCGCAGGGCAGCTTGCAAAATGGTTTCATCCGGGTCAGCATCAAACCGTTTGCCGCTGGATTTCAGAGTAACTTGGTAAGGCAATCTCATTCCTTTAAATAAATCGGTACGATAGTAGGTATGCCATCGTTACACCACACCCTAGCAGCACCATTTCAGCGCCCCCGCGTTTTAATTGTGGGGTGCGGCGATATCGGGATGCGGGTACTGCAACAGCTCACGCGCTTTCAGGCTTACCGCGTATTTGCATTGACCTCGCAAAGCAGCCGTTTTCCAGAAATCAGGGCAATGGGCGCGATTCCGATGCTCGGCAACTTAGACCAGATCGACACGCTTTGGCGCCTGCGTGGTTTAGCCCATACGGTGGTGCATTTGGCACCGCCACAGCAAACCGGTGCAACCGACCTGCGCACCCAAAACTTATTACGGATTTTATCGCAAGGCGGAGTAACTGTCAGGCGGCTGGTGTACGTAAGCACGACGGGGGTATATGGTGATTGCGGCGGTGCTGATGCGATTGAGACGACCACGGCAAACCCACAAAGTGAACGGGCTAAACGGCGCTGGAATGCGGAATGGCAATTGCGCCAATGGGCTTTGCTGCACCACGTGCGCATCAGTATTTTGAGGGTGCCTGGAATTTATGATGCGAATCGATTACCGACAGATCGGATTAAAGCCGGTACACCCGCTTTGGTGCCTGAGGTAGATGCCTACTCTAATCACATTCAGGCCGATGATTTGGCACGGATTATTTGCGCTGCCGTTTATCACGGTAAGCCGCAGCGATTGGTAAATGCCTGCGATGGTGCGCAAACCAAAATGGGCGACTACTTTGATCAAGTTGCCGATGCATTCGGCTTAGAGCGCCCGCCGCGTTTGCCAGCCGACGAGGTTCAGCAGTTGGTGAGTCCGATGCTGTGGTCTTTTATGCGCGAATCACGGCGCGTGGGCAATGACCGCCTAAGCGAATTAAAAGTACAACTACGCTACCCCAGTACCCAGGATTTTCTGAGTGAACTTACTTCCAGGAATCCTTTAGCCCCACCGCGCGATTAAAAATGGGTTTCCCTGGTTTAGAGTCAACCGCATCCACTACAAAGTAGCCGTGGCGCTCGAACTGAAAGCGAGCTTCTCCTAATGCATCTACCATCGACGGTTCTAAGTAGGCAGTGATCACTTCTTTGGAGTGAGGATTAAGGTAGTCTACGAAATTCTTCTCACCACTGTCGGGATGGGGGTCGGTGAAGAGGTGCTCATACAAGCGCACTTCCGCTGCCAGCGCATGCTGCGCACTAACCCAGTGAATATTCCCTTTGACTTTGTAATTATCCGAGCCAGGCGTGCCACTCTTGCTATCCGAAAAATAACGCGCATGCACTTGAATCACTTCACCTTTGGCGTCCAGTTCAAAGCCAGTACATTCAATCACAAAACCATACCGTAAACGCACCCGACTACCAGGCTGATCGCCGATTGGTGGATAGAGCCGGAAAAAACCCTTGACCGGCTCGATCATGAAATCGTCTGCTTCGATCCAGAGATCCCGCGTGAACGGAAATTCACGGCGCCCCCAGTCGGGGTGATGTGGATGGCGCGGTGCCGAGCAGATTTCACTGGCGCCCGAGTCCATATTTTCAATCACTAATTTGAGGGGCTTTAAGACCGCAATCGCACGCGGTGCTTTTGCATCCAAGTCATCCCGTAGCGCGCCTTCGAGCGTGCTCATATCAATCCAGCTATCGGCCTTGGCTACGCCAATGCGCTCGCAAAACAAACGAATGCTTTCTGGGGTGTAGCCACGGCGACGAATGCCTACAATCGTTGGCATGCGTGGATCGTCCCAGCCATCTACTTTCTTTTCTTCAACCAATTGCAAGAGCTTGCGCTTGCTAGTCAGGGTGTACGTTAGATTGAGGCGAGCGAATTCATGTTGGTGGGGCAGGGGCTCTGTGAAGACACCCAACTCTTTGAGCGCGTTCAGAATCCAGTCATACAGAGGGCGATTATTTTCAAACTCCAGCGTACAGATCGAGTGCGATACATTTTCCAGTGCATCCGAAATGCAGTGCGTGAAGTCATAAAGAGGATAGATACACCAGGTGTTGCCGGTACGGTGGTGCTCCACGTGCCGAATCCGGTAAATCACCGGATCGCGCATCACAATATTGGGGTGAGCCATGTCAATCTTGAGGCGCAAAACATGACTACCATCGGCAAACTTTCCGTCCCGCATCTCGCGAAAGAGTTGCAGATTTTCTGCGGGACTGCGATTGCGAAATGGGCTGGGCGTGCCGGCTTGATTAAAGTTACCGCGATTGGCATGAATGGCATCCGCACTTTGGCTATCAACATAGGCTTTGCCACTCTCGATTAAGAGTTCGGCAAATTCATAAAGGCGATCAAAGTAATCGCTGGCGTGATACAGGTGCACCTCACCCTGAGCTTTCCAATCAAAACCAAGCCACTGCACCGCATCCAAAATGCTATCGGCATATTCCACATCTTCTTTGGTGGGGTTGGTGTCGTCTAAACGCATATTGCAGCGCGCACCGCCAGACAGGAGGCTGTAATCGGCAGCTAAACCAAAATTAAGGCAGATGCTTTTGGCATGGCCGATGTGCAGGTAGCCATTGGGCTCCGGCGGAAAGCGCGTAATGATGGCGGGAACGCTTGCGCCAGCCCGATTGGTTCTGCCTTGATAGCGACCGCTTGCCAAATCAGAATCAATGATTTGACGTAGAAAATTAGACGGCTCTGCGGGCGGAGTCGTCGCTTTAGGGGGTTTGCTATCAAGGGCCATGCCCCTATTGTAGAGAAGAAAATGCGCCTCCCCAGAAAGACAAAGCCCGCAGGGTGAGTGCGGGCCTTATCACTGGATGCAGTAGAGCGATTTACTCTTCGACGAAGACCTCTTCGCGGCTCTTCTTCACGGCAGGCAGCATAACCACAATCACCAATAAGGCGGCCGCAATTAACAAACCAAGCGACAGTGGGCGGGTAACAAAGGTAGTGAAATCACCGCGCGACAGCAACAAAGCACGGCGGAAATTTTCTTCCATCATCGGCCCGAGCACAAATCCTAAAAGCAGTGGTGCGGGCTCGCAGCCGAGCTTAAAGAACAAGTAGCCAATAACGCCAAATGATGCTGTTATGTAAACGTCCATAATCGAGTTATTAACGGTATACACACCAATACAGCAGAACACCAAAATCGCTGGATACAAAAAGCGATATGGAATCTGCAGTAATTTCACCCAAATGCCAATCAGTGGCAAATTCAACAAGATCAACATCACGTTACCGATCCACATCGATGCAATCAAGCCCCAGAACAGGGTTGGATTGCTCGTCATCACCTGAGGACCTGGCTGAATGTTATGAATGGTCATTGCGCCCACCATTAGCGCCATTACAGCATTGGGTGGAATACCGAGGGTCAGGAGGGGAATGAATGAGGTTTGCGCCGCCGCATTATTGGCAGATTCTGGACCAGCAACACCTTCAATCGCACCCTTGCCGAACTCATGGCTGTACTTCGACGATTTCTTTTCAACCGAGTAGGCACCAAAGGCCGCCAAAGCAGCCCCGCCGCCAGGCAAAATACCCAAAATGGAGCCAATCGTAGTGCCGCGCAGAATCGCTGGGGTCATGCGCTTAATGTCAGTCCAGGTTGGAATCAGCGTGGTTACTTTATTCAAGAATGACTCGCCAGTCCCTTTCTTTTCCAAATTCATCATGATCTCGGCAAAACCAAAAACACCCATCGCAACCGAAACGAAACCAATACCATCGCTTAATTGAGGAACATCAAAGGTATAACGCGCAACGCCAGAATTAACGTCGGTACCAATCAGCCCCATTAAGAGGCCCAAAATGATCATGCCGACAGCCTTCAAGAGCGAGCCCGATGCCAATACAACCGCACCGATCAAGCCGAGCACCATCAGGGAAAAGTATTCTGCTGGACCAAATTTGAAAGCCACCTCTGCTAAGGGTGCAGCAAAGCCAGCCAAAATCAGCGTGGCTACGCAGCCTGCAAAAAATGAGCCCATACCAGCAGTAAAGAGTGCCACACCGCCGCGACCGCGGCGTGCCATTTGGTAGCCATCAATCGCGGTAACCACTGAAGCAGTTTCGCCAGGGATGTTGAGCAGAATTGCAGTGGTTGAGCCGCCGTACTGTGAGCCGTAGTAAATACCGGCGAGCATGATCAGGGCAGCAATCGGTGGCAATGCATACGTTGCAGGCAAGAGCATCGCAATCGTAGCCACTGGACCTAGTCCTGGCAATACGCCAATCAAGGTGCCCAGCACACAACCAATAAAGCAATACATCAGGTTCTGCAGCGTAAACGCCGTATCAAAACCAAGTGACAGGTTAGCTAATAATTCCATTTTTTATTGTCTCGTCAACTTAGTTCATGAAGAATGGCAAAAGCGGAAAAGAAAGTCCCAGACCTTTTACAAACGCCAAATAGGTAAATACAACCAGGAAGACCGCATTGAGTGCAGTGCCCTTCCAGCCAAAATCATGGCTGACTGAGGCGGATGCGAATACCAGTGCAAAAATCGCAACAATGAATCCCATGGTCGGCAATAAAAGGCCATAGAGCACCACCGATCCCGTGATCCACAGCATGATTTTAAAATCCCACTTGGGCATTTTTTCTTCAATGGATTTTTTGGATAGTGAACTGTATAAAACAATCAGGCCGATCACTGCCATTAAGACACCCAGCCAGAATGGGAAATAGCCCGGACCCATCTTGGCAGCGGTACCCATACGGTATTGGGATGCGATAACGGCGAAAAAGATACCAACAACAATAAACATGATGCCGGCACCAAAATCTCTTTGGTTGCGAATCTTCAAAACAGCGCTCCTTTTAGCTATAGCCTAGCTACTTTTATTTTTAGTGTGTTGCGATTGTAAGGCAGAGAATCGGGGCAAAGTAAAAAGGGTTTACCCTAGTATTCGGTCAATGCCATAATTGAGGGCATGAAAGTTACCGAAATTCGCCAAGCCTACCTCGATTTTTTTGCCGCCAAGGGACATCAAATAGTGCCCTCGAGCCCGGTTGTTCCGGGTGATGATCCTACATTGCTGTTTACCAATGCAGGTATGAATCAATTTAAGGATGTCTTTCTGGGTTTTGATAAGCGCCCATACCAGCGCGCAACCACCGCCCAAAAGTGCATTCGTGCTGGCGGAAAACACAATGACCTCGATAACGTGGGCTATACCGCTCGGCACCACACCTTTTTTGAAATGCTCGGTAATTTTTCATTTGGCGATTACTTCAAAAAAGATGCCATAGCATTTGCATGGGAATTACTCACAGAGGCATTGAAGTTACCAAAAGAAAAGTTGCTGGTGACGGTGTATGCCGAAGATGACGAAGCATACGAAATTTGGAATAAGGTTATTGGCCTTCCAGCGGACCGCATTATTCGGATTGGCGATAACAAGGGAGGCCGCTACGCTTCCGATAATTTTTGGATGATGGGTGATACCGGACCTTGCGGGCCATGCACTGAGATTTTCTATGATCACGGCCCCGAAATAGCAGGTGGCCCTCCGGGCAGTCCCGATGAGGATGGCGACCGCTACATCGAGATTTGGAATAACGTGTTTATGCAGTACAACCGCGATGAAGCCGGTGTCATGCATCCATTACCTAAGCCCAGTGTGGATACCGGTATGGGCCTGGAGCGTATTGCTGCCGTGCTGCAGCATGTGCATTCCAATTATGAGATCGATTTGTTTGTGCATTTGTTGCGCGCTGCCAAAACAGCCGTAGACAGTGCTGGTGGGGGCAGTTGCGATGCAACTAGCCCATCCTTAAAGGTGATTGCAGACCACATTCGTGCCTGTAGCTTTGTGATTGTGGACGGTGTGATTCCTGGCAATGCCGGTCGTGGTTATGTACTGCGCCGCATTGCACGCCGAGCAATCCGCCATGGTTATAAATTAGGCGCACGCAAACCATTTTTCTACCAGCTGGTTCCAGCCTTGGTGGCGCAGATGGGCGATGCTTACCCCGAGCTGCGCCAAGCGCAAGAAAAAGTGGCTGCGGTAATTCAGCAAGAAGAGGAGCGCTTTTTTCAAACGATTGCCAACGGCATGGAAATCCTGGAAGGCGCTTTGGCTGGCGGCGGTAAAACGCTGGATGGCGAAACCGCATTCCGCTTGCATGACACCTTTGGCTTTCCGCTCGACTTAACCGCGGATGTGTGCCGCGAACGGAATGTCACCGTGGATGCCGCTGGCTTTGAAGCGGCCATGCAACAGCAGCGTGATCAGGCGCGCGCTGCAGGCAAGTTCAAAGTGGCGCAAGGATTGGAGTACAAGGGCGCACCGACGCAGTTTCATGGCTACGATGGATTGCGCCATGAGCAAGCCACTATCCTTGGCTTGTACCTTGATGGGGCTGCCGTCCAATCGATTCAGGCAGGCGATGCTGCGGTCGTTGTTTTGGATAACACACCCTTCTATGCCGAGTCTGGCGGCCAAGTCGGCGATCAAGGCGAGTTACGCAATGATGCAGCCCGCTTTGAGGTTGCCGATACATTTAAAATTCAGGCGGATGTCTTTGGTCACCAAGGCGAATTACTCGAGGGTAAATTAAGCATTGGTGATCGCTTGGATGCGGCGGTAGATACGCAGTTGCGTTTTGATACCATGCGCAACCACAGCGCGACCCACATCATGCATAAAGCCTTGCGTGAAGTCTTGGGCGATCACGTGCAGCAAAAAGGTTCCTTAGTGGATGCCAGTAAAACCCGATTTGACTTTACCCACAACGCTCCTGTGACCCAGGAGCAGATTCGCCGCATTGAGGCGATTGTGAATAACGAGATTTTGCATAACGAGGCCACTTCTGCTCAGGTGATGGCCTTAGAAGATGCGCAAAAAACCGGCGCCATGATGCTCTTCGGTGAAAAGTACGGCGATTCGGTGCGCGTCTTAGGGATCGGCACATCCAAAGAATTGTGTGGGGGTACCCATGTGTCGCGCACGGGTGACATCGGTAGCCTGAAGATTGTGTCGGAGAGCGGTGTCGCTGCGGGTATACGGCGTGTCGAGGCAGTAACCGGTCGCCATGCACTCCACTTTTTACAAACCCTGGAAGATCGGATCAATGCCACCGCAGCGGTTCTGAAAACCAATCCCCATGAGTTAACTCAGCGCGTAACGCAGCTGCAAGACAGTTTGCGTCAAGCGGAGCGCGAGCTGGAAAAACTCAATTCCAAATTGGCTGCGAGCCAAGGCGATGAGTTGGCAGCACAAGCAATTGATGTTGGCGGTTTGATGGTCTTGGCGGCTCGGATCGATGGTGCAGATGCGCAGGTGCTTCGTGAGACCATGGACGCGCTTAAAGGCAAACTGAAAACGGCAGCGATTGTGCTCGCCTCAGTACAAGGCGACAAAGTCAGCTTGATTGCTGGCGTAACTGCAGATGCAACTGCCCGCATCAAAGCGGGTGACTTGGTTAATTTTGTCGCCCAGCAAGTCGGCGGCAAAGGCGGCGGCAAGCCAGAGATGGCAATGGCTGGCGGCACCAACCCTTCTTCTTTGCCTGCTGCATTGGCGGGCGTAAAAGACTGGGTCATTCAGACAAGCAAGTCGTAAAAAGAGGAGCAGGACATGAGTGAAGTCATCATCCCCGAAGTCAATCGCGAAATCGATGCGATTGGTATGAATTGCCCCTTACCTATTTTGCGCACTAAAAAAGCCTTAGCGGAGATGGAGTCAGGCCAGATTTTGATGGTGAAGGCAACCGATGCCGGTGCCGTTCATGATTTTCCAGTCTTTGCGAAGCAGACCGGAAACGAACTCATCGCTACCGCAAGCGAAGGCGATACCTTGATTTTTTATTTCAAGCGCCGATAAGCGCTTACGTTAACGACCTACTTTTAAGGTAGGTCGCGAACTCAGAGCCGAGCTCGGAGTGGCGCAAGGCAAACTCAACCGAGGCTTTCATATAGCCGAGTTTGCTGCCGCAGTCATACCGCACACCGTCATATTCATAAGCAAACACGGGCTCTTCCTTGAGAAGTGCGGCAATCGCATCGGTCAACTGAATTTCGCCGCCAGCACCAGGCTTTAGGTTCCGAATGTGCGCAAAGATGGAGGACGATAAAACGTAACGTCCAACTACCGCCAAATTCGATGGCGCATCTTTGGGCTGTGGCTTTTCCACAATCCCATTTAAGCGATAGATGCCTTTCGATACTTCGGCGCCATCCACAATTCCGTAAGAGCTGCTTTTTGCAGGATCAATTTTTTCAACCGCAATCACGGAACCTTGTTGCGCTTCATGCACCTTCAGCATTTGCGCTAGTACTGGGGGCTGGCCATCGAGTAAGTCGTCGGCCAAAATGATGGCAAAGGGCTCATCGCGTACTAGCTTTTCAGCGCAGAGGACTGCATGACCCAAGCCCAAGGCTTCAGGCTGGCGCACATAAACGCAATCCACGTGACTGGGTTTGATGCTGCGGACGATTTCCAGTAAAGCATGCTTATTTTTTGCCTCAAGCTCAGCTTCCAGTTCATACGCCTTATCGAAGTGATCTTCAATCGCACGCTTGCTACGACCGGTTACAAAAATCATTTCAGTAATGCCAGCCGCAATTGCCTCTTCTACCGCGTACTGAATTAAGGGCTTATCCACTACATTGAGCATTTCCTTTGGGCTGGCTTTGGTCGCAGGCAAAAAGCGGGTGCCCAGGCCAGCAACAGGAAATACAGCTTTGCTTACTGGCTTAGAAAAAGAGGCGGTCATTGCAATTCCAATCAAACAAAAAGAATGGGCTGATTCTAGCGGAGATCACGCCTGCCAACTAGGCTTTGCCGAGGCGACCCAGCTGGGCAAGCAATTTTTCATGGTTTTGCTCAAATCCAGCCAAACGCAGCTTTTCTTGCGCAACCACTTCTTCAGGCGCGCGCGCAACAAAGCTCTCGTTATCTAACTTGCTATGGGCTTTAGTGATTTCATTGGCGAGCCGGTCAATTTCTTTTTGAAGGCGTATGCGTTCAGCATCGACATCGACTTCAATCTTGAGCAGTAACTTGAGGTCGCCCACTAAAGCGATTGGCGCTCCAGGGGCGTCGCGTTCGAGCAAGGCTTCGTCGCTGTAAATTTTCACTTCCGATAGCTTTGCGAGCGCTTGCAAATAAGGACTGGCTTTTTCTAAAAAAGCAGCGGGTCCGTAAATCCACAGCGGCACTTTTTGCGCTGGGGAAATCTGCATCTCACCCCGCAGGTTGCGGCAGGCATCAACAATCGCCTTGACTTGAGTGACCCACGCCTCGCTTTGCTCATCGAACTTCGACGGTTGTGCCACGGGGTAGGGCTGCAAGGCAATTGATTGCCCTGCTTGTTCGGCGAGGACCTTGCCGGTCTTTGGTCCCACCGTTTGCCACAGGGTCTCCGTAATAAACGGAATGAGTGGATGGGCCATACGCAAAATGGTTTCCAAAACACGTAAAAGAGTACGGCGGGTTGCGCGTTGCTGCGCCGGCGTGCCCGTTTGCAGCTGGACCTTGGCAAGTTCTAAATACCAATCGCAGTACTCGTCCCAGACAAACTGATAAATGGCGCTGGCGATATTATCAAAACGGTATTGCGCAAACCCTTTCTCAATTTCAAGCTCGGTGCGTTGTAGGCTCGACACAATCCAGCGATCGGCTGCAGAAAAATCGAGATGGCCATCAGGGCCACATTGTTCGTTGCAGGGGGCAAAGCCATTGTCTTCATCGGTCCCAGGGCAATTCATTAAGACAAAGCGGGTTGCATTCCAGAGTTTGTTGCAAAAGTTACGGTAACCCTCGCAGCGCTTCTGATCAAAATTAATATTGCGACCCAATGAAGCAAGCGATGCAAAGGTAAAACGCAGCGCATCAGTACCAAATGCGGGTATGCCTTCTGGAAATTCTTTTCGTGTTTTTTTGCCAATACTTTCAGCCTGCTTTGGGTTCATCAGGCCAGTGGTACGCTTCGCAAGTAATTCATCCGTCGAGATGCCATCAATCAGATCGATTGGATCCAAGGTATTGCCCTTGGACTTGCTCATCTTCTGGCCTTCCGCATCCCGAACAAGCCCATGGACATAGACGGTATGAAACGGCACCTTGCCCGTGAAATGGCAGGTCATCATGACCATGCGCGCTACCCAAAAGAAAATAATGTCAAAGCCAGTGACCAGCACAGACGATGGCAGGAAGTGCTTGAGTTCTGGGGTTTCTTTAGGCCAGCCCAGCGCACTAAAGGGCACCAGGGCAGAGCTAAACCAGGTATCGAGTACGTCTGGGTCACGCGTGAGGGTTCCGGTATAGCCAGCAGCCAGCGCCTTTGCTTTTGCCTCGGCTTCGGATCGTGCCACGAAAATCTGCCCATCTTCGCCATACCATGCTGGAATCTGATGGCCCCACCACAATTGCCGAGATATGCACCAATCCTGAATGTTCTCTAACCACTGGTTGTAGGTGCTATTCCAGTTTTCAGGAACCAATTTAATATCGCCACTCGTGACCGCATGCAATGCGGCACCTGCAATCGATGAACCCGGTTTATAGGCATTGTCTTTTGATGGCTTAGACACCGCCACAAACCATTGATCGGTCAGCATGGGCTCAATGATCACTTGCGTGCGGTCGCCGCGCGGCACCATCAATTTATGGGGTTGTACCTTTTCTAAAAAACCGCCCGCTTCTAAATCAGCAACGACGCGCTTGCGAGCCTCAAAGCGATCAAGGCCTTGGTATGCACTAGGGGCATTCTCATTGATCTTGGCATCGAGCGTCAGAATATTAATCAGGGGAAGTTGATGGCGCTGACCAACAGCATAGTCATTAAAGTCATGCGCTGGGGTTACCTTCACAACACCGGTACCAAACTCCAGATCAACGTAATCATCGGCGATGATGGGGATGCTGCGATCACACAGCGGTAGGCTGACCGATTGACCAATCAGATGGCGATAGCGCTCATCATTGGGATTGACCATCACTGCAACGTCGCCCAATAGGGTTTCCGGACGAGTCGTTGCCACCACCAGCGAGCCAGAACCATCGCTTAAGGGGTAGCGGATGTGCCACATGCTACCGTCTTCCTCTTCGCTCACCACCTCCAGATCCGAAACCGCCGTACCCAACTGAGGGTCCCAATTCACCAGGCGCTTGCCGCGGTAAATCAATCCTTGCTCATGCAGGCGAACGAAGACTTCCACAACCGAAGCCGACATTTTGTCGTCCATCGTGAAGTACTCTCGGCTCCAATCAATCGATGCACCTAAGCGCCGAATTTGCCGAGTAATGGTTGAGCCAGAACTTTCTTTCCACTCCCATACTTTTTCTAAAAAAGCATCGCGGCCTAAATCATGGCGGGATACTTTTTGCGCATCGAGCTGGCGCTCAACGACGATTTGAGTGGCAATGCCAGCATGATCCGTTCCTGGAACCCATAAGGTGTTTTTGCCAGACATGCGGGCATGACGTATCAAGCCATCCATGATGGTTTGATTAAATGCGTGACCCATGTGCAAGGTGCCTGTGACATTGGGCGGTGGTAGCTGAATGCTGAAGTCCGCTTTACCGTCGTCGAGGGTGGCACTTGCAATGCCGCGCTTTTCCCATTCCGGACCCCAAAATGCTTCGATTGGGGCGGGTTCGTATGATTTGGCTAGCTCTACCCCAGCAGACGATTCTGCTACGGACTGGGCTGGGCTTGATTCAGGGGTATTCGGGGAGATTGGCATAAGAGACAAATTATAATTGGCGTAATGTATTCAGACCTACTCGCGAACCTAAACCCAGAACAACGCGAGGCGGTGACCCTTCCTTCGGTTGCCGAAAATGGCCATGCCCAGTCCGCCCTGATCTTGGCCGGTGCCGGCAGCGGCAAGACGCGGGTGCTCACCACCCGTATTGCTTGGCTCATCCAAACAGGCCAGGTTTCGCCAATTGGGGTCTTGGCGGTGACATTCACCAATAAAGCAGCCAAAGAGATGATGATGCGGCTAAGCTCAATGCTGCCGATTAATACCCGTGGAATGTGGATTGGCACGTTTCATGGCCTCTGTAATCGCTTATTGCGAGCGCACCACCGCGATGCTGGACTACCTTCGACCTTTCAAATTTTAGATACCCAAGATCAGTTGTCGGCAATCAAACGCCTCCTCAAAGGCCTCAAGGTCGATGATGAAAAGTATCCGCCCAAGCAGTTGCAGTATTTCATTGCGCACGCAAAGGAGCGCGGTATGCGGGCGCGCGATTTGGAAAGCGGCGATGATTTTCAGGCACGCATGGCACAGCTCTACGATGCCTATGATCAGCAGTGCCAACGCGAGGGCGTGGTTGATTTTGCGGAGCTCCTGCTGCGCAGCTATGAACTCTTAAAGCATAGCGAAGCCATTCGTAACCATTACCAAGAGCGATTTAGGCACATCTTGATCGATGAGTTCCAAGATACCAATGCCTTGCAGTACGCCTGGTTAAAGCTCCTATCTGGCCACGATGGTGGCCGTGCCAAAGCGGATGCGAGTGCTGTCTTTGCGGTAGGCGACGATGATCAAAGTATTTATGCTTTCCGCGGCGCGGATGTTGCCAACATGCGCCTCTATGAAAATCAATTTCAGCCGATCATGGTCAAGCTAGAGCAGAACTACCGCTCGCATGGCCATATTCTGGATTCAGCAAATCATTTGATTGCCAATAACACGGGGCGTCTTGGTAAAAATCTGCGCACCGATGCAGGCCATGGCGAGCTAGTTCGCATCTATGAGGCAGCAAGCGATGGAATGGAGGCAAGCTGGCTGATTGATGAGATTAAAGCGCTCGTCAACGGAGGCTTACGGCGCAGCGATATTGCCTTGCTCTATCGCAGTAATGCCCAGTCGCGCATTATTGAGCATGGTTTGTTTTCATCGGGCATTCCATACCGCGTGTATGGCGGTCTGCGCTTTTTTGAGCGTGCTGAAATCAAACATGCCCTCGCTTACTTGCGCCTATTAGAGAACCCCAATGACGACACCTCATTCTCTCGGGTGGTTAATTTTCCAACCCGCGGTATTGGCGCGCGTTCGATTGAGGCACTGCAAGATGCAGCACGGCAGCAGCAATGCTCACTGTATTTAGCTGCTTCGAGTTTAGAAGGAAAAGCGGGTGCAGCCTTGGGTGGTTTTGTGCGTCTGGTTGATCACATGCGTGAGGCAACCCGCCGCAACACCCTGCCAGAAACCGTTGAGTTTGTAATTCAGCACAGCGGTTTAATTCAGCACTATTTGACCGAGCGCGAGGGCCAAGATCGCGTTGAAAACTTACAAGAACTCGTCAATGCCGCCACTGCCTTTATTGCCGAAGAGGGTTACGGGCAAAATGCCGAAGCCGCATTACTGCCCGGAGAAAACGACCCGGGTACGCTCGAAGCATCGCCACTGGCTGGCTTTTTATCCCATGCCTCGCTTGAGGCCGGCGATAACCAAGCCCAAGCTGGACAGGATGCAATTCAGTTAATGACGGTGCACTCCGCCAAAGGACTTGAGTTCACTGCAGTCTTTATCACAGGCCTCGAAGAGGGTTTATTCCCGCATGAGAACAGTGTTAACGAAGCCAACGGCTTAGAAGAAGAGCGCCGTTTAATGTATGTGGCAATTACGCGTGCAAAAGAGCGCCTTTACCTATCGCATACGCAATCGCGGATGTTGCATGGCCAGGTGCGCTACAACATGCCATCGCGTTTCTTGGAAGAGCTTCCATCCGATTCCTTGAAATGGCTGACACCGAAAGCAAGCGATGCGCGCTGGGGCGGTAGTCGCAACACCGGCTCGAGTTGGCAGAGTGGTGGCTATACCCGTCAGCGCGATAACGACAGTGCAGACACGTTTGATATGGATACACCACGTTTAGGTAGTCGCAACAAAGCCACGGAGACCGTCAAGCGGATGGCTGCACCGCCGCGTTCGGGATACCTCTTTGCAATCGGGCAAGCGGTCTTTCATACGAAGTTTGGTGAGGGCCGTGTTGTCGGTCTAGAGGGATTAGACAATGAAGCACGTGCTCAAGTGAACTTTAAGCGCCACGGCGTGAAATGGTTACAACTCAGTATTGCTAGGCTCACAGCGATTGACGCCTAGGCTAGCTTAGCCTTCAGTAGGCAATTGCTCAATGTTGTTGTCAGTAAAGCAGCCTTTCCAGGTTGCAAAGAAAGAACAATACATAATCGTGAGCCCACCCATCGATATGGGCGCAACAACATAAGAAGCAATACTCCCTAGACCCACTGTATCGAGTAAGCCGCCAATCATCATGGGCAATGCCACGAGAACGATGCTCCAAATCAGCAGGTAGTAGGCAAAGGCAGCGCGATTAGACCAGCACGCGATCCAGCTAGAAAAGACGGCTTGCATCACGGGCATTTCAGCCCAGGCAACGAGTAGGGGTGCGAACCACATCAGCATCGCCACTGGAATATAGAGTGCGCCGCCAATGAACACTAATTTGTACAGCTGTGCCATAGCCTCAGCGCTGGGAGCCTGGTCGCTCGTCAAGAGCGGCAGTAGTGCTTCAAAGTCGACGATGAGGCTGGCCAAAAAGCTCAAGATTAAGATGCATGCGGTGTAAATCAGACCGAGTTGCAAAACGCGCTTGCGAGCCACTATGGATGGCAAACGAAATGCGGCTAAATAGGCCGTCGGCAGAATCCGTTCCTTTTGGATGGCTTGCCGACATGCGGTCATAAAACCAACCGACAGGGCGGGGGTTACTAAGAGCACGACAAAAACACCAATCACTGGGATCAAAATAGACAGCTGTGCAAAGAAAATGTACATGAAGACCAGCATTAAAAACCCGAGCGGATTTTGTTTAAAAAGCCAAAATCCCTGGCGTATCCAGGTGAGGGCTTCTTTATGGTTTACGTGATTGAGTTTCATTGAGGTGCTTTATGGGATCGATGTTGAAAACACATTGCCTGACGTGGATTGGCGGCGACTACGTAAAATCCGCTCGAAGTGAGTTGGGTCATGGGGTGTCAACATCTGCGCATCGCGCGGTAAATAAAAATCCCACAAACGCGAGATCCAGAAACGCAGGGCTGCGGCCCGCAGCATGGTTGCAACACTCGCTAGTTCCTCTGGGCTGAGTGGCCGCACGGATTGATACGCATCGACCAAGGCTTGCGTACGACTGGCATCAAGGGCGCCGCCTTCCAGTAAGCACCAATCATTGATGGTGACCGCAAGATCAAATAACCACTTATCCGTACCGGCGAAATAGAAATCAAAAAATCCACCCAGGCGTAAGTCCGAGCCTTGGCCTTCAAACAGAACGTTGTCACGAAAGAGATCGCAATGGCTCGCGCCTTCTGGAAGTGCGCGGTATGCAGCCGATGCAAAAAATGTTTCTTGAAAAGCCATCTCATCGACCAGCAAGGCACTTTGATCTGCGTTCAGGTGAGGCAATATGGCGGGAACGGTTTCGCGCCACCAGCCAAGGCTACGAAGATTGGGCTGGTGAGCCGAAAAGTCAGCGGCAGCCAGATGCATCTTTGCTAGCATTGCACCAACCATCGCGCAGTGGGTGGATGCAGGTTGTAAGCACGATGCGCCTGCGAGCTTGCTGACGATTGCAGCCGGTTTACCCTTGAGCGAAAATAAAATACTGCCCGCATGATTTGCAATTGGCTTAGGTACCGGAATGCCCTTGTTAGCCAAGTGGCGCATCAGCTCAAGGTAATAGGGGAGTTGTGCCGCAGACAAACGCTCAAAAATGGTGAGAACGAATTCGTTTGGACCACGCGCGTTGGTGGTGTCTAGAAAAAAATTAGAGTTCTCGATCCCGCCTTGAATACCGCGAACAGCCGACGCTACTCCAATATCAAAGTCGGTCGAAATCCATTCCGAGATATCGTTTAATTCAACAGGAGTAAATACGGCCATACGAAACGCGACTTAAAACGGAATGCGGATGCTGGGAACGCTCAGCAAATTGTCATTGCTTTGGTTGCTCGGCCCCGGCATGACGGATGTGGGGGGTGACATTTCATAAGTGCCTAAGGGCCCTTTGACTTGAACTTCGGTCGGCGCATTGGCATCACGAAATTCCTTGACCTGAGTGCCGCCCGGGTCGGTGTATTCAAAAGTGGGTTTGCGCGCATTCGCATTGCCTAATTCGCCAGGATTACCAACGGG
>JBIJAC010000002.1:0-92393 GCA_044345935.1 Polynucleobacter sp.
CCGCTAAAACAGGCATTGGTTTCAGCGCCGAAGTGCCAGGTAAAGATGACCGTGGCTCCAGTGAGCTGCTCAAAGAAGTGGAGCCAGAGGATCTGATTAAGTTCGGTTTAATTCCAGAGTTAATTGGTCGTTTGCCGGTCCTCACTACCTTGGCCCAGCTCGATGAGACTGCCTTGGTCCAAATCTTGACTGAACCTAAAAATGCTTTGGTGAAGCAATACCAGGCCTTGCTAACCATGGAGGGCGCTGAGCTTGAAGTGCGTCCCGAGGCTTTGTCTGCAATTGCCAAGAAGGCCATTGCACGTAAAACGGGTGCGCGCGGCCTGCGTTCGATCCTGGAGGGCGCCTTGATGGATGTCATGTATGACTTGCCATCCCTGCGCAATGTTCAAAAAGTGGTGATCGATGAAAGCAGTATTCAGGGTCTAGGAAAGCCACTTTTGGTCTACAAACAGAGCGAATCCCCTCTTGAAAAGCAGGAATTGTCGAAAAAAGCGTAATTTTGCCTAGTTTTGGCCATTTTTACTCTATTTTTGCCACTTTTCTGCCATTTTGCTCTTGTAATTTAGGAGCCCAAACCCATATAAGTAGTATTCTGATCACTGAATTACCCTCTTTTAAGTAGCTTTTGGTACTTTTGAGAATTTTTGAGCGTTTGACTACTTTGGAGGATTCGCCCCATGCCTGGCCATTTATTACTACCCTCTGAACCGATTCAACTGCCTTTACTCCCCCTGCGGGACGTGGTTGTCTTTCCCCATATGGTGATCCCCTTATTCGTGGGGCGCCCCAAATCCATTAAAGCGCTGGAAGCCGCTATGGAAACCGGCAAAAGTGTTTTGCTGGTTGCCCAAAAGACAGCTGCAAAAGATGAGCCCTCAGTCGAGGATTTATACGATGTGGGCTGCATCGCCAGTATTTTGCAAATGCTCAAGTTACCCGACGGTACCGTGAAGGTATTGGTGGAGGGTTCGCAACGCGCTGAAGTCAGTCAGATTGAAGATGCTCTCGGCTACTTTAGTTGCGAAGCAACGCCCAAAGCAATCGACGTTCTCGATGCGCATGAGACCGAAGCGCTGCGCCGCGCGATCATGGCGCAGTTCGATCAGTATGTGAAGTTAAACAAAAAGATTCCGCAGGAGATTCTGGCTTCCTTGGGTGGCATTGATGACCCAAGCCGCCTAGCCGATACCATCTGCGCGCATTTGCCAGTCAAGCTCGAGCAAAAACAGCGCCTCTTGGAAATGACGGATGTAGTCAAGCGCCTCGAGAGCCTCTTGGCTGACCTCGAGAGCGAAATCGATATTCTGCAAGTCGAGAAGCGCATCCGTGGTCGCGTGAAGCGCCAAATGGAAAAGAGCCAGCGCGAGTACTACCTCAACGAACAAGTCAAAGCCATTCAGAAGGAGCTCGGCGAAGGTGAAGAGGGCGCCGATCTAGAAGAATTAGAGAAGCGCATCAAAGCGGCCAAGATGCCGAAAGAGGCGTTGAAAAAAGCCGAGTCCGAACTCAAAAAACTCAAGCTGATGTCGCCGATGTCAGCAGAAGCAACGGTGATTCGCAACTACATTGATACCCTAGTGGGCCTTCCTTGGAAAAAGAAGAGCAAGGTCAATAATGATTTAGATAATGCGGAGAAGGTGCTCGATCAGGACCACTACGGCCTTGATAAAGTAAAAGAGCGCATCTTGGAGTACCTCGCAGTTCAGCAGCGTGTTGATCGCGTAAAAGCCCCCATATTGTGCCTAGTCGGCCCTCCAGGTGTTGGTAAAACATCCTTGGGTCAGTCGATTGCACGTGCTACCAACCGGAAGTTTGTGCGCATGGCCCTGGGCGGTGTGCGCGATGAGTCGGAAATTCGGGGTCATCGTCGTACCTATATTGGCTCGATGCCCGGCAAGATTCTATCGAGCCTAACTAAAGTGGGCGTGCGCAATCCCCTGTTCTTATTGGATGAAGTCGATAAGATGGGCATGGATTTTCGGGGCGACCCAGCCAGTGCACTCTTAGAGGTGCTCGATCCAGAACAAAACCACACCTTCCAAGATCACTACGTCGAGGTTGATTTCGACCTTTCCGATGTGATGTTTGTGGCTACCGCGAATTCCTTAAACATTCCAGGGCCACTCCTGGATCGCCTTGAGGTAATTCGTCTGGCAGGTTATACCGAAGATGAAAAAACCAGCATTGCTACAAACTATTTGATTCCGAAGCAAATCAAAAACAATGGTTTGAAAAAGGGTGAGTTACAGATTGAAGAGAGTGCGATTCGCAGCATGATTCGCTACTACACGCGCGAAGCTGGTGTGCGTTCCCTTGAGCGCGAGATCAGCAAGGTCTGCCGTAAGGTGGTGAAGTTATTGCTACTCAAAAAAGAGGCTGCGCCCATTACCGTTGATGCGGATAATTTAGAAAAGTTTCTCTCGGTCAAGATCTTTGACTACGGCTTAGCCGCAAAAGAGAATCAGCTCGGGCAGGTAACTGGTTTGGCGTGGACTGAGGTCGGTGGCGATCTACTGACGATTGAAGCTGCGCTGATGCCAGGCAAGGGTGTGATTACCCGTACCGGCTCTTTGGGTGACGTGATGAAAGAGTCGGTCGAGGCGGCCAGAACGGTGGTACGTTCACGTGCTCGCGCACTGGGCATCACCGATGAGGCCTTTGAGAAAAAAGATATTCACATTCACTTTCCGGAGGGTGCAACACCCAAAGATGGGCCATCGGCCGGTATTGCGATTACTACGGCCTTAGTTTCCGTATTTACTGGGATCCCAGTACGCTCCGATGTTGCCATGACCGGGGAGATTACGCTGCGAGGTGAGGTCTTGCCAATCGGCGGTCTGAAAGAAAAACTATTGGCTGCTCACCGGGGCGGAATTAAGCTGGCCTTAATTCCAGAAGAGAACGTCAAGGACTTAATTGACATCCCAGACAACGTCAAGAATGCCATCGAGATTATTCCGGTACGCTGGATCGATAAAGTCTTGGAGCTTGCTTTGGAGCGCAAGCCTGAAGCACTTCTCGATCCGAGTCCAGACGAGTTGGCCAAAAAGGCGGCGGAGGCCAGTAAGGCAGCCCCTGCCATTTCGGGCGGGGAAGTCTTAAAGCATTAATCGAACAACCGGAACCTACCCTTTGTGCGCCATAGGCATGGGCTTAATCTAAAAAATGAGCGCCTATGCTGGACTAAGGGTACAATTTCGGTTGTTTTATGGGGCGCTTAGCTCAGTTGGTAGAGCGTCTGCCTTACACGCAGAATGTCGGCGGTTCGAGCCCGTCAGCGCCCACCATGCCCTATTCGTGATCTCGATTGGATTTCCTCGTATTTCGATTCCTCACCATTCCCCGACATTTTTATAAACCCTGTAATCATTAATTGGTAAAGCCCATTCATGTTTGATTCTGTCCGCCGGCACCAGCGATTCATGATGTTTTTTGTGCTTATCTTGATTGTTCCTTCCTTTGTTTTGTTTGGCGTTTCAGGCTATACGGATTTCTTTGAACAAGAAACCGACTTAATTAAGGTCAATGGCAAAGCGATCACCTCGCAAGAAGTGGATAACTCGGCCAAGCGCCAGTCTGAGCGGGTTGGGGCTAATTCCCAAATTGCACAAAGTCTGCCGTTTCGCCAAGCGGTATTGGATGAGCTATTGCAGCAACGCCTCTTGGCTTTTGCAGTCAATAAGCTGCAGTTGCGCATTAGCGATCAAGCACTGACAAAAAATTTAGCCACTATTCCAGAAATCAAAGCCCTGTACAAGCCCGATGGTAGTTTTGATAACACGCGCTACCGCCAGCTTTTAGCCAATGCTGGAATGACGATTGAGCAGTTTGAGGGTGGCCAGCGTTTTGACTTGATGATTCAGCAATTTGTGACCTCTGCAGCGCGTACTGAGTTACCCGTACCCAAGCTTGCCAACATCATTTCTGCCTTGTATGAGTCAGAGCGCCAAGTGCAGTCGATTCAATTTACGGCGGCTGAATTTGTTTCAAAAGCAAACCCAACTGAAGCCGAGCTACAGGATTTTTATAAAGCCAATACACGCTTATTTGAAACCCCCGAGCGCATTGACATTGAGTTTTTAGTATTGCGTGCCGACCCCAAGGAAGACGCTAAAGCCTTTGGTGAAAAAGCCGATCAGTTCGCCAATCTGACCTACGATCAATCGGATAGCCTGAAACCTGCCGCAGATAAATTAAAGCTGAGCATTCAGTCACTCAAAGGAGTGTCTCGCGGCGGCAAGGCGGGCTTACCGGCAGACCATCCACTGAATAACCAAAAAGTCATTCAGGCACTTTTTGGTGACGATGCCTTAAAAAATAAACGCAATACTGAGGCAGTGCAAATTGCCCCCGGTGTCTTTGTATCGGCGCGCGTGACCCAGCTTCTTCCAGCGGAAGTATTGCCCTTCAGTGCGGTAGCCAGTGAAGTCAAACGCCAGGTTACGGTGCGCAGTGCTGAAAAGCTCGCTAGCGCTGCTGCAGCCGAGCGATTTATTGCTGCCGAGAAAAATCCCTCAAGTGCTGCTGGTTTTGGTGCTCCTATTTGGGTGTCGCGCAATAAGCCTGCAAACTTAGTTGGCTCTCCACTGGATGCAGTCATGGCTTTGGATCCAAGCAAGTTGCCCATGGTGATTTCCATTTCCAATCCGGGATCGGGTACGACCTTGTATCGCATTGATCAAGTGCGCCAGCCTCCTGCGGCCGATGCCAAAGTTCGACAAGCCCAGGCACAGCAAATTCAGGCCCTAGCTGCACAGGCCGAGTTTGTTGGTTTTATGTCCTACTGGCGCAACGAGGCCAATGTAAAGGTAATCAATCCCCTGAAGCAAGCGAGTGCGGGTAGCGCGGGGGGTTAATCAAGGTATGGAAGCGAACACACCTCTTCCGAGGCCTTTTGCTAAAAACCCATTGCAAAAGGATTCACTCCATGAGGCTATTGCAGCCGCACTGCTGCAGTTTGATGAGTCAATACTCTTGATCCGAGAGCAGCCTAGTCAGTCTGAGCGTGTTGAGATTACTTTTTGAGTAGTAATCCGTAGAACGGCGTCAGAGCAGTCCAGACGTTCTGAAACATAATCGCCTGCGCTGCTTCGTTCGGATGAATGCGGTCTGCCTGAAATAAGTCATTGCGCTGCGCGACACCCTCTAAGAAAAATGGCAGTAGTGCCACTTGCTGACTCTTTGCAATGCGGACAAACAGCTGAGCAAATTGCTGGGTGTATTCCTGGCCATAGTTTGGCGGAATGCGCATACCAATCAGTAGCACTTCGGCTCCCGATTTTTTACTCAACTCCACCATGGTGCGTAGATTTTTCTCTGTCTCTACCAGGGATAGCCCACGCAAGGCATCGTTTGCCCCCAACTCAATAATGACTAGCTTAGGCTTCTTCTGAGCCAATAACTTGGGCAGGCGCGTTAGCCCGCCTGAAGTCGTTTCGCCACTGATGCTGGCGTTCATGATTTCCCATTGACTTCCTTCTTGTTTAAGGCGGCTTGACAATAAGGAGACCCAGCCAGTACCGCGTGCAATGCCATACTCCGCCGACAGGCTATCGCCCGTGACCAATAGGGTAGGTTTAGTAGGGGCTTGTGCTTGGGCTGGGCCGATTAAGGTCAGCCCGAGTAAGATGGTGGCAATGCAAAATTTCAAGCGATATTCCTTATGAGCAATCAATCGGTTGTGCTGCGCGCTCAGCAGCTGGGTAAGGCGGTCCAGACCAGCGATGGGCCGCTTACTATTTTGCATGACATTTCATTTAGCGTCTGCGCCGGAGAAAGCGTGGCGATTGTGGGTGCATCCGGATCCGGAAAAAGCACCTTGCTCAGCATCCTTGCTGGTCTTGATACGCCCAGTAGCGGTGTAGTTGAACTGGTTGGTGAAAATCTCGCCCAGTTAAGCGAAGACGGCCGGGCCCAACTCCGCGGTAAGCACGTTGGTTTTGTATTTCAGTCGTTTCAGCTGATACCGCACCTCAGCGCGCTAGAGAACGTGATGCTGCCCTTGGAGCTGCGGGGTGTATCGCTCAGCGATGCTCGGGAGCAAGCGCACTATTGGCTGGATAAAGTGGGCTTAAGCGCGCGCCTCAATCACTTCCAAAAAACCTTATCGGGCGGCGAGCAGCAGCGCGTTGCCTTAGCCCGCGCCTTTGTAGGTAAGCCGGCCATTTTATTTGCAGACGAACCCACGGGCAGTCTGGATCAAGCCAGTGGTGGCAGGGTGATTGACCTCTTGTTTGACCTAAACCAGGCCAATGGATCCACCCTGATTTTAGTAACCCATGATGCCGCTTTGGCGGGGCGCTGCGCTCGCCAACTAAACCTACAAGCCGGAGCCTTGCTGGCCGAGTAAAAATACGGGGTTTTGTAGTCCAAACCTTATAATTACGGCATGTCTTTTTTCCGTTGTTTGCCTGGGGCCGATGCCCTCTCAGCCTTCCGCCAACAGCGGCTTTTGGCTTCGCTTGCAGAGCAGGGCATTTCCCTAGCAAGCATACAAGCGCAATACCTGCATTTTGTATGGTCCGATTCAGCACTAAGCGATGCCCAGCTCGTGGTTTTAGAGGGTCTCTTGACATACGGCGAGCCTTTCACACTAGCAGAGCCAAAAGCAGGGTGGCTAGCTAGTCTCGGTAAATCCCCGCAATCATCAAAGGCCATTGCCATTCCCCGCTTTGGTACGGTCTCGCCTTGGGCCAGCAAAGCAACCGATATTGCCCATCAATGCGGTCTACCGCTGCTGCGCATTGAGCGCGGTATTCAATACACCTGGGTTGCTCAAGGTAGCTTAAGCACACAAGAGCAGCAAACGGTATTGGCGGCCTTGCATGACCGCATGACCGAAACCGTCGTGGATTCGGTGGATATGGTAGCGCCGCTCTATCAAACCCTAGAAGATCGTCCGCTGCTGCGGATACCAGTGATGGCTGAGGGTGAAGCCGCTCTAGAAAAAGCCAATCTGGAGTTGGGCCTTGCGCTATCGGAAGACGAAATTACCTACCTGGCTGAAAACTTTAAACGCCTTGGCCGTGATCCCAGCGATGTTGAGCTCATTATGTTTGCGCAGGCCAATAGCGAACATTGCCGCCACAAAATCTTCAATGCCTCATGGACCATTGATGGTGAGAAACAAGACATTTCCTTGTTTGGCATGATTCGCAATACGCATCGCCTGCAACCCAAAGGCACCATCGTTGCGTATTCCGATAACTCGGCCGTAATGGAGGGTTGCGAAGCACAAACCTGGGCCCCACAAGGCGCTGATCAGCGCTACCAAAAAGAGCAGCGGCTGACCCATACCTTGATGAAGGTGGAGACGCATAATCACCCCACTGCGATCGCTCCTTTTCCTGGAGCGTCGACCGGTGCCGGCGGAGAGATCCGCGACGAAGGTGCCACGGGCATTGGCGGCAGACCCAAAGCCGGCCTCACCGGTTTTTCCGTTTCAAACCTAAACCTACCCGCGAGCAATTTGCCGTGGGAGGCGCCGCACTATGGCAAGCCCGACCGGATTGCTGCGCCACTGCAAATCATGATCGAAGGGCCGCTCGGAGGCGCCGCTTTCAATAATGAATTCGGACGCCCGATTCTGGGTGGGTATTTTCGGGTATTTGAGCAAACCATCAATGGCGTGCGCCACGGTTATCACAAGCCCATCATGATTGCCGGTGGCATTGGCAATATTGATGCAATCCATACGGCTAAAAAAGAAATTAAAGCAGGGCACTTGCTGGTTCAGTTGGGCGGTCCTGGTATGCGCATCGGCATGGGTGGCGGTACCGCTAGTTCGATGGCAACCGGAAGCAATGCGGCGGATTTGGATTTCAATTCCGTGCAGCGTGGCAACCCGGAGATCGAACGCCGCGCGCAAGAAGTGATTAATGCCTGCCGCGCTATGGGTGAGGCTAATCCCATCATTTCCATTCATGACGTGGGTGCGGGCGGCTTATCCAATGCCTTCCCAGAGCTGGCGGATGGGGCCGGGCTAGGGGCTGACTTTGCTTTGCGCAGCATCCTACTGGAAGAGAGCGGCATGAGCCCTGCAGAGATTTGGTGCAACGAATCACAAGAGCGCTATGTCTTAGCTATTGATGCGACTAATTTAGATTTACTCACGCAACTGTGTGAGCGCGAGCGTTGTCCCATCTCCGTCGTGGGGCATGCAACGACCGAACGTCAGCTACGCTTAAGCGACTCTAAGATAGATAGCACTTCGGATGCCGCTTTTCCAATTGATATGCCGATGGAAGTGTTGCTGGGCAAGCCGCCCAAAATGCACCGTGATGTTACTCATGTTGAGCAGCAATTTGCTGAGCTTGATGTTAGCGATGCCAAGCTGGAAGAATGCATTGCCTGGGTGTTGCAGCAGCCGACCGTAGCAAGTAAATTATTTTTGATCACCATTGGTGACCGCACGGTGGGCGGCCTCAATGCACGCGATCAGTTGGTTGGCCCATGGCAAGTTCCGGTTGCTGATTGCGCCGTAACGCTTATGGATTATGTGGGTTATCGCGGTGAGGCCATGTCGATGGGTGAGCGCACCCCAATCGCCGTCATCGATGCACCCGCAGCTGCCCGCATGGCAGTCGGCGAAGCCATCACCAATATATTGGCAGCTGACATTAGTGGGCTTGATACGGTGAAGTTATCCGCCAACTGGATGGCGGCCTGCGGTAAGCCCGGCGAGGATGCCAAACTCTTTGATTCGGTGAAGGCAGTCGGTATGGAGCTGTGCCCCGCACTTGGCATATCGATTCCGGTAGGGAAAGATTCCTTGTCGATGGCTACCGAGTGGCGCGATGGGATCGACACCAAAAAGGTCATCTCGCCCGTTTCCTTGGTGATCTCGGCATTTGCGCAGGTAACCGATGCACGCAAAACCAGCACACCGCTTTTGCAACGTGAAGAGCATGGGCAGCCACTCGACACTGAACTCATTCTGATCGACTTGGGTCGCAGTAAAAATCGCATGGCCGGCAGCATATTGGCTCAGGTTTTAAATCAATCTGGAAAAACAGCTCCCGACCTGGATGATCCGAAGGACCTCAAGGCCCTAGCGAGTGCCATCATTGCATTGCGCGCTGCGGGTCAGCTCTTGGCCTACCATGACCGTTCGGATGGTGGGCTACTCGCAACCATTGCTGAAATGGCCTTCGCTTCCCACTGCGGCATTTCCATTAATGTGGACATGATTGCGGTCGACTTAAATCAAGAGCCTGATTATGGCGATGCCAAAAATTGGGCGCAGCAAGTATCGGGGCGTCGCCATGAGCAAACGATACGAGCTTTGTTTAATGAAGAGCTCGGAGCAGTTATTCAGGTGCGGCGCGCCGATCGGGACGCCGTATTTGCAGTATTACGTAGCCACGGATTAAGTGCTTGCAGTCATGTGATTGGTAAACCAAACACAACAGGCCGCATTGAGATTTGGCGTGATGCAAAAAGTATTTATGCAGAGCCGCGTGAGGTCTTGCACAAGGTATGGCAAAACACCAGTTGGCAAATTGCGCGCCTGCGCGATAACCCATCCTGCGCCGATAGTGAATATGGCTTACTGGATGACATCACCGATCCAGGCCTGGCACCGAAACTCACATTTGATGCGGCAGAGGACGTTTCCGCTCCATTTGTGAGCATTGGCGCCCGTCCCAAAATGGCCATTTTGCGCGAGCAGGGCGTGAACTCCCATGTTGAAATGGCCTACGCCATGGATTGGGCTGGGTTTGACGCTTACGACGTTCATATGTCGGATTTAATTTCTGGTAAAGCCAAATTAGCCGACTTCCGTGGCCTGGTTGCCTGTGGCGGATTTAGTTACGGTGACGTACTCGGTGCCGGTGAGGGCTGGGCAAAAACCATTTTATTTAATGCGCAATTGCGCGATCAGTTTTCTACTTTCTTTAATCGCTCGGATAGTTTTGCGCTCGGCGTATGTAACGGTTGCCAGATGATGAGTAACCTGGCTGGGATTATTCCAGGGGCCGATGCATGGCCCAAGTTCACGCGCAACCAATCAGAGCAATACGAAGCGCGGCTCGTGATGGCGGAGGTGATGAAGTCACCATCCATCTTGCTCAGCGGCATGGAAGGTAGCCAGATTCCGATTGCGATTGCCCACGGTGAAGGCTTTGCTAACTTTAGTCAGCAGGGCGATTTAGCAACATTACAAAGTGCAGGCTTAACTGCCATGCGTTTTGTCGATCACCGCGGCAACCCAACCGAGACCTACCCGATGAACCCCAATGGTTCGCCTGGCGGCTTAACCGGCGTGACAACGCTAGATGGTCGCTTCACCGTCATGATGCCGCATCCTGAGCGCGTGTTCCGTACGGTGCAGATGAGTTGGGCACCAACAAGCTGGCTGCAAACCCCGGATGGGGCAAGTCCATGGATGCGTTTATTCCGTAATGCCCGTCGCTGGGTGGGGTAAGAAAAGCATCGATGCCATGCTGATGGAACCGGTGACCTTTTCTGAATCAGGCGGTATTCGCTATTTGCATTTTGGCACCGAGTTAATTCAAGGGGCGATGCGTTTACGTGACCCCAATGAAATCTACCTCGAATACAACCAGCAGATGATGGCCTGGCTTTTGTTCTTAGAGACCAAGCCCGGCATGCAGGTTGCCCAGTTAGGTCTGGGTACTGGCGCGCTGACTAAATTTACACACCTGCATTGCCCGGCCGTTAAAAATACCGTAGTGGAAGTCAATCCTGCAGTCATCGTTGCAGCGCGCAGCATGTTTTTTTCACCTGATGATGATCGGCGTCTCAAGACCCTACAAGTCGATGCAAAAGCGTTTGTGCAAAACCGAAAGTTCTACCAGCAATTTGATGCAATTCAGGTCGACTTATACGATGCCATCTGCGATGGCCCATCGGCAAGCTCGCTTGATTTCTATGTCGGCTGCTATGAATTACTGAAGTCGCCTGGCGTGTTAACGGTCAATCTCTTTTCTCGTCACAAAAGCTTTGACATCAATCTCAACCATATCTGTGAAGCCTTTGGTGATCGTGTATTGCTTTTTCCGGAATCGCACGATTGCAATGTGGTGGCCATGGCATTCAAGGGGCCGCCCTTGCGCGCAGAGTGGGCTGACATCGTCAAGCGCGCCAAGCTGATTCAAGAAAAAACCGGCTTAGCGACCACTTCGTGGCCTTCCGGCTTGCGGCATGCCAATGCCCATCAAGAAAACCACCTTGCAATTTAGGGTTCAAAACCCCCAAGCTAGCTCCGGTTTAGAACAGTGCAATGCACCATATTAGGGATAACCCTATACACCCTACAGTTAATAAGTACAAAAAATACTTATAATATCTAGGTGAGTATTGTAAATTCGAACGCCCTAGATTCCCATAGCTCATTGCGCAATGCCGTGATTGCCTGGCCGCGTAGCTTTAAACGCCTTAGCGTACTGTGTTTGGATGCTTTTCTGTGTGCGGCGGCTGCCTACATCATGTTATCCCTGCGCTTGGAAGCACCCCAAGGCATCACCCCTACTCTGCTGCTGGCGGTGGGCGCATCGATTGCGATTGCCCTGCCGATTTTTATTTCATTCGGCCTTTACCGCGCTATCTTTCGTTACTCGGGCGGCGTTGCGATCTGGACGGTTGTTCGTGCGGTAGCCTTATACACCGCCATTTATTTTGCGTTTATTCAGCTACTCCCCCATTTTTCTAGCATTACCGTACCGCGCTCGCTGGGCTTAACCCAGCCTTTGCTTTTGCTGATTTTGATTGGCGCTTCACGCGCCTTTGCCAATTACTGGCTGGGCGATACCTACCGTCAATTGCTTTGGGGTAAACGCAGTCGCGAGCAAGTACGCATTTTGATCTTTGGTGCGGGTTCAGCTGGGCGCCAACTGGCGCAGGACATCCAAAGCAAAGGCAACTTAAAGGTGATGGGCTTTTTGGATGAGGATGCACATCACCGCGGTATTATGGGCTCGCTCATTGATGGCATTGAGATTTTCTCATTTCAGAACCCAGCTGATTTAATCCGGTCCTTGCGTATTGCTGAAATTTGGTTGGCGATTCCGTCGGCATCCAAACAGCAGCGCCGCCAAATCATTAACTCCTTAGCCGGTTTACAGGTGGCTATTCGCACCTTGCCGACATTAGATGAGCTCGCCAGTGGCCAGGTGAGCATTGCCGATGTGCGCCAGCTGGACATTGATGATTTACTCAACCGTGACATCGTTCCGCCCCAGCCTTTACTGCTGTCGAGCAACATCCGCCACAAGATCGTTTTAATTACGGGTGCTGCCGGTTCGATTGGCTCAGAGCTCGCTCGGCAGGCTTTAGCAGAAACGCCAAAATTACTTCTACTACTCGACCGTAATGAATATGGTCTGTATCACCTTGAGCAGGAGTTGCAGAGCAAGATCGGCGCGAGCCATGTGGATGATGCCAGCCAAGACAATCAAAAGCCGCAAATCCGTGCGATTTTAGGATCGGTTGGCGATGGCCAATTGATCATGGAATTACTTAGCAATTACGATGTCGATGTGATTTACCATGCCGCTGCTTATAAGCATGTGCCCATGGTCGAGCACAACCTCAAAGAGGGCATTCGGAATAATGTATTTGGAACCCTCAATTTAGTGCAACGCGCAGTCCAACACCAAGTGCCACGCTTTGTACTCGTGAGCAGCGATAAAGCGGTTCGGCCTACCAACATCATGGGCGCCACCAAACGCTTAGGTGAAATGATTCTGCAAGCCTTTGCGCAGCAGGGCGGTAAAACGACCTTCTCGATGGTGCGCTTTGGAAATGTACTAGGCTCTTCTGGCTCGGTGGTACCGCAGTTTCGTCGGCAAATTGCGGAAGGAGGGCCGATTACCGTCACCCACCCCGAGATCACCCGCTACTTTATGAGCACCAGCGAGGCCGCCCAGCTCGTCATTCAGGCAGGCGCGATGGCCAAGGGGGGTGAAGTGTTTTTGCTGGATATGGGCAAATCCATCAAGATTGTCGACCTCGCAACCCGCATGATTGAACTCTCTGGCTTGCAGCTCAAGACCGAAAAAATGCCTTATGGCGATATCGAAATCAGCTTCACTGGCCTGCGCCCCGGTGAAAAGCTCTTTGAGGAGCTTTTAATTGGCGACAACCCTGAACCATCCTCCCACCCCCGTATTTTTAAGGCCCGCGATTCTGCATTAGCGTGGCCCGAGCTGGAAGAGCAATTGGGTTTATTGCAAAACTTAGTCGATCAAGGCGATATCGTGGCCATTCGGGCGGTACTACAAAAATTGGTGGCCGGCTACACCCCTGACCCGACGATTGTGGACTGGAGTTACGATGCCGACCTAGAGCTTAGCGGGGGGGGTAGTTACTAAGCAAATCCCTTTATAATCAGATCTGTATAGAGATTATGGGATGAATGAAGCATTTTCTAGGCAATCATGAAGCCGATCCCTGTAATCCCAAGCAAACTGCAGTAGGTAATCCCCCTTTGTTATTGATATTTACTTTGCTAGGCGCTTCCCCGTTTATGGTTTTTTCTTCTTCCCTTGTGCGCGTATTAGCGATTGTGTTGATCTGCTTTGGTTTTGGATCAATAGCGCAGGCCCAGTCGGCTGATGCAGCTAGTGCCATGTCTGCCGCGCCGGCCGGAACAAGTATTACCTTGCCACCGGGGGTGCAACTGCCACCCAATATTCAAATCCCGCCCGGAGTCACCATCAACCAAAGCGGCGGTGGTAGAGCAGGCGCAACCGGTTCACCCTCGAGCCCGAATAATGCACAGCCAGGTCAGCCAGGTCAGTCAAACAATCCCGCAGCCGCCAACCGCTCCAATGCCACGAACCCCAGCAATAGCAATAGCAACAGTAATAATCAAAATACGAATAGCAGCCCTAAACCAAGCGGCTCAGACTTAGCGACATCCAATACCGGCATTCCCAATGCGTTTCAAAACTTCCTGTTTCAGATAACGGGCAAGAGTGTGGGTATCTACGGCATGGATCTCTTTAATCGCACTAATCCATTTGCTGCTTTGGAGTCGGTGCCGGTGCCTGCGAACTACGTTTTATCTCCAGGCGATCAGATTACCGTCAAGATTTACAGCCCAGCATTGGATGTCGATCAAGGCTACACCATCAATAAAGACGGCACGATTACCTTACCCAAGATTGGCCCAGTGGCGCTTGCTGGCACCAAAGCCGGTGAGCTGGAAGCAACGCTAAAAAACTACCTGAGCCGCATTTTGACAAACTTCAATGTCTATGCCACGGTAGGGCAGTTAAAGGGCATCGAGATTTATGTCGTAGGCCAAACCGATCGCCCGGGTAAATACATTGTGAGTAGCGTGAGCACTCTAATCAATGCCTTGTTTGCGACGGGCGGCCCTACTGCCAACGGCAGCATGCGCAACATTCAGTTAGTACGCCAAGGTAAAGTCGTTGGTGTAGTCGATTTGTATCAATTTTTACTCCATGGCGATAGCTCACGTGATTTGGTGTTGCAAGCGGGCGATGTGATCCGCATTCCGCCAGTAGGCGCGCAAGTGGCCTTAATGGGCTCGATTCCGAACCCCGCAATCTATGAGCTGAGCCCGGGTGAAACCAGTAACTCCTTAGAGGCGGTCATCCGCTATGCTGGTAATACCTCGGTGTTCACTAGCCCATTGCAAGTGTCGATTGAGCGCATTGATCCGCAAAAACTCAAGCCCCTCTCGGCGATGGCGATCTCCTTAAACAAAGAAGGTTTGCAAACGAAACTCAAAGCAGGTGATATTGTCACTTTCTTGCCGATTAAACCCGCGTTTGAGAACGCAGTCTCTCTCCGGCTCTTGGGCTCGCAGTCAGTGCGTTTGCCGATTAAACCTGGCACTAGTTTGCATGAGTTGCTACCCAATAAAGAAGCACTGCTCACCAATTTGTATTTCATGCGCCGATTTACGCCGCCCCCGTCCGGTACTGGCATTAATGATGATCTCAGTCGCATTCGGGATACGGCGCGCCTGGATCAAATCAATTGGGATTTTGCGCTTTTAGAGCGTATTAATTTAGGTGACCTCAGTCCGCAAGTGATCAGTTTTAATTTAGAGCGGGCCATTAATCCCACATCACCCAATCAAAATGTGACCCTCGAGCCTGGTGACATCATTACGATCTTTAGCCAAAAAGACATACAGGTCTCCTCCGAAAAGCAGGTGAGGGTAGTACGGGTGCAGGGCGAAGTGAGAGCTCCGGGTATTTATCAAATCAGGGCGGATGAGACCTTGCCGGATGTGATTGCCAAAGCCGGAGGTACTACCCGCGGCGCGTATATTTATGGCACTATCCTGAGCCGAGAATCGATTCGGGAGATGCAGCGCAAGAATTTAGATCAAGTGGTTCGGAACTTACAAAGCCAATTGGCGAGCAATACCGGTAATACGGTGGCAGCCGCAACTAGTCCGGAGAATATTAGGCGCCAGCAGGCTTTGGCCGACCTAAATCAAACTAACTTGGCGCAAAAGATTGATCAGCTCAAGCAAATGAACCCCAATGGGCGTTTAGCACTCGAGCTCGATCCACGCGATCCCGTGTATCCCGAAATTACCTTAGAAGACGGCGATGAAATCACCGTTCCTAGAATTCCATCGAGCATTGGTATCTTTGGTGCGGTCTATAACGAAGCGGCCATGCTCTACAAACCCAATCTCACCGTAGCCGACTACTTAAAGAATGCTGGCCCTACGCCTACCGCTGAAACAACTTGGACTTTTGTATTAAGAGCAGATGGCTCGGTGAGGGCGCCGGACTTATCCGGCTGGTTTAATACCAATAGTGTGATGGGCGATGAAATCATGCCAGGCGATGCCGTCGTAGTTCCAGAGCGGATCCTGAGACAAACCGCTTGGGCTACCTTTACTCAGGGCCTCAAAGACTGGACGCAGATTTTCTTCCAGCTGGGCTTAGGCGCTGCAGCGATTCAGGTACTCAAATAATGGCGAGCAATACCAGCCCAGACAACCTACCAAACGACGAGTGGGACGACGAGGATGAAATCTCCGTCTTAGACCTTGCCTTAACCGTTGCGCAAAATCTCAAGCTCCTGATTTTTGGCTCGCTCGGCGCAGGGATCTTTGCACTAGTCATTGCAGTCATTTGGCCTAACATTTATACCGGCAAGGCTACTATTTTGGCGCCTGATCAAGGAGGTAACTCTATTGCAGCCATGCTCGGTGGTTTAGGCGGTCTTGCAAGCGCAGCTGGAGATCTTGCGGGACTAAAAGATCCCAATCAACGATACATCGCTTACCTTAACAGCGATGAACTGCGCAACATCATGATTCACAAATATGATTTGCAAAAGCGGTACGATAAACAAGAACTCTATAAAGCGCGTCGTAAATTAAATCGTATGGTTGAAATCAGCTCTGATAAGGGATCAGGCTTGGTTATTATTCAAGTGGATGATTATGACCCCAAATTTGCCGCTGAACTTGCGAATGGATTTGTTAGCGAGCTACGAGTTTTCGTAGGTAAACTTGACCTTCAAACTGCGCAAAATAAACGTATTTTTTTAGAACAACAATTGAAAGAGATTTCTTCAAGGCCATTTCAGGATCCGCTAAGTCAGCAAACCATCATCAGTGGAATTATTGCCCAAATGGAAGCAGCAAGGATAGAGGAGGCTAGAATTGGCCCCACTTTTGCTCAGGTCGACTTTGCTACTACACCAGAAATAAAAAGTGGACCTAAAAGAGCGCTGATTACAGTCTTTGCGACGCTTGCTACAGGCTTTCTTCTCCTCATTTTTATTTTTGTTCGTCAAGCGCTGCGTAATGCTGGGCAAGATCTTGAAGCCAAGAATAAGATGGAGCAGATCAAAAGCCTCTTCGGGGCCTTTTGGTTATTATTTAAACCCTGGCGTAAGTGGCGCTTAAAATAAACACCCTTCGCAGTCAAAAGCAAGAAGAGTAATAATAAATCGCACTAATTTATAACAATAGCGTTTAAGTCATTAATTAAAATACATTTACATGAACCTGAATCAAAAAACCATTGCGGTGATTGGCTTAGGCTACGTGGGATTACCGTTGGCTGTGGAGTTTGCAAAGATGAGGGCGGTGATTGGTTTTGATATTTACGCAAAGCGAATCGAGGAGCTATCTTTAGGGTACGATCGTACTTTGGAGTTGTCAAAAGAAGAGCTGAGAGAAGCTACCCACCTAAGCTTTACCTCCAATCCCAATACTCTTCAAAAAGCCCAGATTTTTATTGTTACGGTTCCCACTCCAATTAACAGCGCCAACCAGCCTGATATTTCCTTACTTCTTAAGGCAAGTGAAACTGTTGGCCGTACGTTAAAAAAGGGTGATGTGGTGATTTATGAATCTACGGTCTATCCAGGGTGTACTGAGGATGACTGCGTGCCTATTCTAGAAAGCATTTCAGGCCTTAAATTCAATATCGATTTTTTTGTAGGATATAGCCCAGAGCGCATTAACCCCGGTGATAAAACGCACCGCATTAGCACTATTAAAAAAGTAACTTCAGGATCTACTCCAGAGGCGGCAGTGGCAATTGATGAACTGTATAAACAGATCGTAATAGCCGGCACGCACCTAGCGCCAAGCATTAAAGTCGCTGAAGCGGCGAAGGCTATTGAGAATACCCAGCGTGATCTTAATATCGCCCTGATTAATGAATTGGCTTTAATCTTCAATAAGATGGGTATTGATACCGAGGCCGTATTACAGGCTGCCGGATCAAAGTGGAATTTTTTACCGTTTCGCCCAGGCCTTGTGGGAGGCCACTGCATTGGAGTGGATCCATACTACTTGACCCATAAGGCACAAGCCATTGGCTATCACCCTGAGGTGATTTTGGCAGGTAGACGAGTGAACGATGGCATGGGGCAGTATGTTGCTAGTCAGCTAATTAAAGCTATGACTAAAAAAGGGATTGCGATTAAAGACTCGAAGATCCTCATCATGGGCTTGACCTTCAAAGAGAATTGCCCGGATATTCGGAATACCAAGGTAGTCGATATTTTTTTGGAATTAAAAGACTATGGTTGCCAAGTAGAAGTGTGTGATCCTTGGGTGGATAGTCAAGAGGCTCAGCATGAGTACGGTATTGACATCACCAAGCAATTAAATGCTGGAAATTATGACGCCATCATCCTGGCCGTAGCGCATGATCAGTTCAAGGCGATGACAGAACAAGAGATTCGAGGATCCGGAAAAGATATTCACATTCTTTATGATTTGAAATATGTTCTGCCATCTGCCCAGTCCGACCTTCGGCTTTAATTAACCAAAAATAATATAAAAGATCTGATAGCCGTGACTGCCTACGAAACCCTGTTAGAGAAACTAAAGTCCGAAGAACATACTTGGTTAGTTACTGGGGTGGCTGGATTTATTGGCAGCAACTTATTAGAGACCCTTCTAGAACATAACCAGCGCGTAGTTGGCCTGGACAATTTTGCGACGGGATTTCAGCACAACTTGGATGAAGTTAAAACGCTGGTAAGCGAAGAGCAGTGGAGTAAGTTTCGGTTTATTGAGGGGGATATCCGAAATCTGGAAGACTGCCTAAAGGCATGCTCAGGCGTGGAATATATATTGCATGAAGCAGCATTAGGTAGCGTGCCAAGAAGTATTGCTGACCCGATAGCAACCAACGAAGTCAATATCTCAGGCTTTTTAAATATGCTCGTTGCAGTAAGAGATTGCAAAGTAAAGCGTATAGTTTATGCAGCCTCAAGCTCAACTTATGGTGATCATCCTGACCTGCCAAAAATTGAAGATCGAATAGGCAAACCACTGTCACCCTATGCAGTGACTAAGTATGTGAATGAGCTGTATGCAGAGGTTTTTGCAAAGACATATGGCATAGAATTAATTGGGCTGCGTTACTTTAATGTCTTTGGTCCGCGTCAAAATCCAAAAGGGGCGTATGCAGCAGTGATTCCTACTTGGATAACTAGCATGTTAGCTAACGAAACAATCTACATTAATGGAGATGGTGAAACCAGCCGTGATTTTTGTTTTATTGCCAATGCAGTCCAGGCAAATATTTTAGCTGCGATGAGTAATAATCCAGAAGCGATTAATCAGGTATTTAATGTGGCAGTTGGTGAGCAAAATTCATTAAAAAGGTTATTTGAATTGCTATATACATCCTTTAAGGCTGAGTCACATACTTATGATTTGGAGCCAATTTTCAAAGAATTTCGCGCTGGGGATGTTCGGCATAGCCTTGCAGATGTTGATAAGGCGAATAAGCTACTAGGGTACATACCCGAGATTAAGCTTTCGCAAGGGGTTAACCGATTAGTACGGTGGTGGCTTGAGCCAAAAAATAAACCCCAGCTAAATGAGTCCGAAAAAGAGGTTTCGCACAGATGAAGAATTTTGCGCTAATTGGAGCGGGAGGTTACATAGCACCTCGCCATATGCAGGCCATTAAGGCTACTGGAAATGCATTGATTGCCGCATTAGATCCAAATGATTCAGTAGGAATCATGGACAGCCATTTTCCGGAGGCAAATTTTTTTACTGAATTTGAGCGGTTTGATCGGCATCTAGATAAATTAAAGCGATCAAATCAAAATAATCAGGTTGATTACATAGCAATATGCTCACCCAACTATTTGCATGACTCGCATATGCGTTTTGCCTTACGCTCTGGTGCAGACGCGATTTGTGAAAAGCCTTTGGTTTTGAATCCTTGGAACATTGATGGCTTATTAGAGATTGAACGCGATACTGGGAAAAAAATAAATACCATTTTGCAACTACGAGTTCATCCTGCTATTTTAGCTTTGCGGGATAAAGTGAAATCAGAAAGTAAACAAACCAAGCATGAAGTCGACTTAACTTACATTACATCAAGAGGTAATTGGTATTTGCAGAGTTGGAAAGGCGATCCCAAAAAGTCTGGTGGTATTGCCACAAATATCGGAGTTCATTTTTTTGATATGCTGCATTTTGTTTTTGGCAAATTGCAGAATAATTTAGTCCATTACAGCTCCGATACTAAAGCCGCAGGATATCTTGAATATGAGCATGCACGGGTGCGTTGGTTTTTGTCTATTGATGTGAATGACGTCCCGAGCCTACAGCGCCAACAGGGTCAACGCACCTTTAGGTCTATAAAAATGGATGATAATGAAATTGAATTTTCAGATGGATTTACAGACTTGCATACTCGTAGCTACCAAGAAATATTGGCCGGTCGCGGGTTTGGTCTTGAAGAAAATAGAGTGGCTATTGCGACTGTTTCCCATATTAGATCCAGCCAACCTTGTACTTCAGGCCCCGGTGAAGCACATCCCTGCTTGGAACAGATCAAATGAGTTATCAAGCGCATGAGACTTCGATTGTCGATTCTGGTGCAATTATTGGTGCTGGCACGCATGTTTGGCACTGGACGCATATCTGTGCGGGCGCTCGCATTGGGGAAAATTGCTCACTAGGACAAAACGTCTTTGTTGGTAATGATGTGGTGATTGGAAACAATGTAAAGATTCAAAACAATGTCAGTGTTTACGATGCTGTCACAATTGAGGATGATGTCTTTTGTGGGCCCAGTATGGTATTCACCAATGTCTACAACCCTCGTAGTGCCGTATCACGCAAAGATCAATACCGTAAAACGCTAGTAAAAAAGGGTGCCTCAATCGGTGCAAATGCCACCATCGTTTGCGGTGTCACCATTGGGCAATATGCCTTTATTGCTGCTGGCGCTGTCATTAATAATGATGTGAGGCCTTATGCCTTGATGGCAGGCGTCCCAGCAAAACAGATTGGCTGGATGAGTGAATTCGGCGAAAGGCTAGAAATACCTCTCAATGGAAGTGCAGAAGTTTTTTGCAAATCAACTGGTGCGCAGTATGTATTAATTGACAATTGCTTATCCAAAGATGTGACTAAGTAATATGGAGTTTATTGATCTTAAAACCCAATACTTACGTCTTAAGAGTGAGATTGATGCAGGCATTAAGCAAGTTTTGGATCACGGTCAATATATCTTGGGGCCTGAAGTTTATGAGCTTGAAGAAAAGTTAGCCGCATACACTGGCGCGAAATATTGCATTACTGTCGCTAATGGCACAGATGCACTGCAAATAGCGCAGATGGCATTAGGTATTGGCCCAGGGGATGAGGTAATTACACCAGGTTTTACGTATATTGCTACCGCAGAAACTGCTGCTCTATTAGGCGCTAAACCAATCTTTGTGGATATTGATCCCCATACCTATAATCTTGATCCAAAATTGCTCGAGGCTGCAATTACACCAAGAACAAAGGCTATTATTCCAGTCAGCTTGTATGGTCAGTGCGCTGACTTTGATGCCATAAATGCAATTGCCAATAAATATGGAATTCCGGTAATAGAGGATGCCGCTCAGAGTTTTGGGGCAACTTATAAAGGTCGTAAGAGTTGCAATCTCAGTATGATTGCCTGCACTAGTTTTTTCCCGAGCAAACCGCTGGGATGTTACGGTGATGGCGGCGCTATTTTTACTAGCGATGATGAGTTAGCTAAGGTAATGAGGCAAATTGCGCGTCATGGACAAGAAAGAAAATATCACCACATTAGAGTTGGCGTAAATAGTAGATTAGACACATTACAGGCCGCTATCTTATTGCCCAAGCTCGCCATTCTTGACGAGGAAGTAAAACTACGCAATCGACTTGCGGAGATATATAACCATGAACTTAATTTAAATGGAATTAGTGTTACGCCTTATGTAGAGCCTCACAATGTTAGCTCCTGGGCACAATACACTATTTTGGTCGAAAATCGAAATAAAATACAGGAAAGGTTGGCCAATGATGGTATACCCACCATGATTTACTATCCTACCCCTTTAAATTTACAGGTTGTATTTAAAGATATTTGCAAAACTCTTTTGGTTGGAGATAGAGCGGCCATTAAGGTCTTGAGCTTACCAATCTATCCATACCTTAACGAAGAAATTGTCAAATCTATCGCCAAAGTAATCCAGTAAATTGAGTTACATTGTTTAACTTTGCACTAAATTTAATAAAGTCTAGACTGGCAGCACAGTCAGGATTTGTTTTATCAGCAAGAACGCTCGTAAGTGGCTCATTGATAGCTCAGGGAATTAGTTTTCTGGCGCTGCCGATTTTAACTCGACTTTACACGCCAGGAGATTTCAATACGCTAGCTGTTTATGCAGCATTCGTAGCGATATTTGCTGCTGTTGCATGTTTGCGGCTTGATATTGCAATTCCATTACCAAAAGAAGATAAAGATGCTGTATGTTTATTAGTATTTGCTTTAATTATTTCTGGAGGGATTTCATTTGCTCTAGGTATATTTGTTTATTTTTTTAAAATAGAAATTATTAGCTCTATAAATCTGCAAATTTTAGAGCAATATATATGGCTTCTTCCAATTGGAATTTGGTTTACAAGCACTTTTACAGCACTGCAGTACTGGTCTACTCGTAATAAAAGATTTAAATTGGTAGCCCAAACGCGTGTGCTGCAGAACTTAAGTGGTTCAATCTTTCAAATTCTATATGGCCTTTTAGGAGCAGGCCCCTTTGGATTGATTGTCGGTTTAATAATCAATTCTGCAACTGGGGCAATTTCTTTTCTCAAGCGAGAAATCTTATTAGATATCAGCACTATATTGTCGGTTAGATGGAGCCATATGTGCAAAGTACTGGGATCCTATTCACGTTTTCCCACATACTCCACTTTTGATGCTCTAGCAAATACATCTGGCTCACAAATACCTATTATATTGATTGCTGCTATAGCTATCGGTCCTGAGGCAGGATACTTAGCTCTTGCAATTAAGGTAATTTCTACGCCTTTAATGGTCGTTAGCTCTTCAGTTGGGCAAGTTTATTTATCACAAGCTGCGGAACAGTATAGAAAGGGCGTGCTTGCAATATTTACTTATCGTATATTTAATGGCTTACTATTAACGGGCGTTGGACCTGCGTTAACAGTAGCAATGATTGCGCCAGAAATGTTTGCGATCATATTTGGTGACGAATGGAAAAGAGCCGGAGAAATCCTTACATATATGGCGCCAGCAATAATATTTCAGTTTATGTCAACTCCTATATCAATGGTGATGCATGTTCGAATGCTGCAAATCCAGATGTTAATTTTAATGATATTTGGGCTATTGTTAAGGGCTGGATCAATAGTCTTAGCTTATAATTATTTTTCAAACTATATTGTTGAAGCCTACTCTTTATCTGCTGGTTTTTATTATCTAACTCTTTTTTTCATTTTCTATAAATTATCTGGTTGTGATTTCAAGAGATTACTAAGATTAAATAAAAAATCCATAATGGTTATCGGGAGTTGGATTATTCTAGGTATTTTAATTAAAGGCTTCTTCTTATGGAAATGAGTTCAAATGAGAAAATAATTGGAGCAATTAGGTTTAGGGCGACTATAGATGTAATTAAAAGCGCAATAAGAAAAGACTCTTTAGTGTTAGAAATTGGGTCTAATGATGCGAGCTTTAGAAGTTGTTTTAATTGTAAAGATTGGTTTACTATTGATAAATATGGCAATCCAGACATTCACATAGATATAAATGATTTAGGAGTTAAACTTCCATTTGAGTCTGGTAGTTGTGACGTCATTATCTGTACAGAAGTTCTGGAGCACCTTACATCAGGATCCCCATTTGTAAAAGAAATGGCTCGAGTACTGAAGCCTTCTGGTTGCGCAATTATTAGCGTACCAAATATCGCGTCAATTAAGTCAAGAATTAAAGTATTTTTCGGTGAAATACCAAATATGGCAGCATCGGGGGATTGCGGTCCACCACTAGGCGGGACTGGAGTTTTAAGTCGGGACGGTCATTGGGTGGCCGGTCATGTAGTTGATTTTAATCTAAAGCGCTTACGAATGTATCTGGAAAGATCTGGATTCAAAAAGTTTCAATGGTATAACGTGCCAGTCAATTTCCGATTTTTTGGTTTTAGAATTTGCATTCCTGGATGGCTTAGCCCAAGATCTTTTTCAGACTTTATTTTAGTTAATGCTGGTATTTCTAAGTCATGAAAGTACTTACGATTATTGGTGCGCGCCCTCAGTTTATAAAAGCTGCAGCTTTATCTCGTGCAATTGCTGCAAACAACACCATAATAGAGGTCCTAGTTCATACTGGCCAGCATTTTGATGCCAATATGTCAGACATATTTTTTAAAGAATTGGATATACCCCTGCCTAGCTATAACCTAGGGTTAGGTGGTGGCTTGCATGGTGCAATGACAGGGCGTATGCTCGAGAGACTTGAGCAGGTTATGCAGCTTGAAAAGCCGGATTGGGTTTTGGTGTACGGCGATACTAACTCTACGCTAGCTGGCGCTTTAGCCGCAGTGAAGCTGCATATTCCTGTAGCTCATGTTGAAGCAGGTTTGCGTAGCTTTAATAAAAGGATGCCTGAAGAGGTAAATAGAATATTGACGGACCATATTTCTGAACTTCTATTTACTCCCACTGATAAAGCAACGGAAAATTTAATTAATGAAAATTTTTCAGAAAAAAAAATTTGTCAGGCGGGTGATGTTATGTTTGACTCTGTAATTTTTTTTAAAGATAAAGCGCTAACACCCGATTGGTTTTTTCATTTGGGAATTATTGAAAATAAATTTATCTTAGCAACAATTCATCGAGCAGAAAACACCGATGATCCTATTCGTTTATGTTCAATTCTTGAGGGTCTTGGTAATTCATGCTATCCCGTCATCCTACCCCTTCATCCTCGTACCCGTTCTAAGATTGCTGAATATAAGATTTCCATACCAAATACTCTTCATGTTATCAATCCAGTTGGTTATTTAGATATGATCTGGCTGGAAGCTAACTGTAGTCTTATCGCAACCGATTCTGGTGGAATCCAAAAAGAGGCTTATTTTTTTGGCAAACCTTGTATTACCTTACGAGATGAAACTGAATGGATAGAGCTTGTTAATTCAAGATCAAATTCATTGGTAGGTATCAATGCTAAAACTATTTCTGACGCTATAGCACAGCCACATATTCGGACTGAAAATAATAATTTTTTATATGGTCATGGGGATGCTGCAGTTAAGATAATCAATAGACTGTTAAAATGAGAATTGCTCATTTAACGGTTGTACGAAAGTTGACGGACGGTCAAACTAAGCAACTATACTACGAGCAAGAGGCATCAAAAAAATTGTTGATTGCAAAATGGACAACCTTAGCATTTCATAATGGGAATGCTGAAGATGTGTTCATTAAACGCATTCCCCTTGTATTTCAAGCTTTATTTTTTAGAAATCTTTATGGATGGATCATTGCCTTAAAATTAAGTCGGGAATATGACTTTGTTTTGATGAGGCATATGACTTTTGACCCCTTTGCCTTTTTATTTGCACCTTTAATAAATAATTTTATCAGCATTCATCACGCAAAAGAAATTGAAGAGTTGCAACTTATTCGTAAGGGTTGGAGGGGCAGGGCTGCCTCAAAGTTAGAAAAAGTTAGTGGTAGAGTAGTTGCGCAATATTCACTGATGATTCTAGGAGTTACTCGTGAAATAGCGCAATATCAGAAAGATATTTATTCGCTTAGCAAGCTCATTGGAGCTTATCCAAATGGGGTTGATCTAGATAAAATTGAGCTCTTGGGGGATTCACGCAAACAAGATGAAGTTAACGTTGCTTTTATATGCGGTACTTTTTCCCGTTGGCATGGGTTGGATAGGCTTATCAAAGCAGTGGAGATACTTAAATTACCCAGGCATCTTGTACGCCTAAAGATACATTTGATTGGACAATTATCAGATGTAGATAAGATTAGGATTAATGCTACTGAAGTAAGTCGTGGAGTATTTAAAATTTACGGTAGATTATCAGAGGCGCAATACAGGCCCGTATTAGAGAAATGTGATTTTGGAATAGCCTCTCTAGCAATGGATCGCCAGCATCTCACTGAAGGTTCAACTCTCAAAGTAAGAGAAATGCTAGCAATGGGTCTTTCAGTATATTCGGGTCACAGAGATATAGCCGTGCCTGAATATGAGGCGTTTGTAAGAATAAGCAGTTATCCAAATGTTAGAGAGATGATTGACTTTGGCTTAAATACAAAATCAATCTGTCGATTAAGTATTCGCCATTCCAGTTCATCTAGGATAGATAAATTAGCTATATTAAAATCACTAGTCTTCAATCTAAGAAAAAATTTTAGTACTTAATTATTTATTATCATCATGATATAAGTACTTTAATTCCTTTTTGGAATCTAATTTGCAGTCTTTAAAACGCTTTGCTTTTAAATTTTACAAAAAATAATCTTCCTGAACTAATTAAATAAGATTAATAAAATACTATTATGGACTTATTATCTCAAATATGGATTTATCTTAGTCCAACTATCATTTTCATATTGGGATTTTTTTTATGCGTATACTCAGGAAATAAATTAAATATAAATTTTTATAAAGTTTCCTTTCTATACTGCTGGCATTCTCTGTTTTGCATTATTTACTATTGGTATGCCATGAATAACGGCGCTGATGCAATTGGTTATTACAATTCTGCAAAAAACACTATCTTTGAATACGGCTTTGGTACTGCCAGCATTAAATCAATAACATTTTTATTGGTTAATTTTTTATACTTACCTATGTTTGCCGTCTTTTTAGTCTTCAATATTTTTGGGGCCATAGGGTTACTTTTTTTTACACACTCTTTAGTATTTGCTACGCGGCATAAAACAGCCTTTATTAAAAAAGTAGCTTGGATGTTTATTTTTTTGCCATCAGTCAGTTTTTGGTCATCGGCAATTGGTAAAGATTCACTAGCTTTTCTTGCTGCTTCATTAGCACTGTGGGCTGCGATTGACCTTAAAAGAAGAATTTATTCAATCGTTATTGCCATTGCGATTATGATGCTAGTTCGCCCTCATATGGCAGGCTTGTTAGTTATTGCATTCTGTTTTTCAATGATTATCGAGAGCAAAGTAAATCTTTTAAAAAAATTGTTTTTTATTTCTCTGTCTTCTGTAATTTCATTAATATTCATTAAAATTACCCTTAACAGTATTAATATTCAAAATGGTATAAGTATTGCAGCTTTAGATGAATATACTGAAAATCGTCAAAGTAAAAACTTGATGGGCGGCAGTAGTATTGATATTTCAAATATGAGCCTTCCTGAGCAATTATTTGCTTATATGTTTAGACCCACGATATTAGAGATTAATTCCATATTTTCTTTGGCTGCCGCCTTTGATAATTTGCTTTTGATATTTGTATTTATGTTGGGAATCTATCATATGTATAAATCATCTGGATCCAAATTCGCTGAAAGTCGAATTTTTATGTGGGCCTATTCTTTGATGGCCTGGCTGATTTTGGCAATGACTACTGCGAACATGGGCATAGCATTACGCCAAAAATGGATGTTTGCTCCTTTCCTGATTTTCTTAATGCTTTCTGCGATGAAACAAAAGAGATCGCGGTATTTGCTTTCTGATAGCCAAAACGTGGTTAGTAGAAAAAAAAGAAAGCTGTTATCCCTATGAAATTTCTATTGTGATTCCCTTGCAGGTATTTTTTGCATGAAAATTCTTCTCATTGCAGGTTTTGCTGAATCCTTGATTAATTTTCGCGGTCCTCTTATAAATGCGATGCAGGGTAAGGGCTTGGATGTACATGTTGCAGCACCCGATTTGACTGAAAATAGTCCTATTTGCCTGCAGCTAAAAGCTATGGGCTTGTTTGTGCATGATGTGCCAATGTTACGCACTGGAACTAATCCTGTGGCGGATATGCGCACATTGTGGATGCTATGGTGTCTGTTGCATCAAATAGCGCCATCCATAATTCTGAGTTATACCATCAAGCCTGTTATATATGGAACCTTGGCCGCTTGGCTCGCTAGGGTCCCGCAGCGTTTTGCTTTGATCACCGGACTGGGCTATGCGTTTCGGAGTGAGGGTAGCTACTTGCTTCGTTTTGTGCAAAAACTATATCAATTTGCGCTCTCTCGTGCCAGCCTAGTATTTTTTCAAAACCCAGATGACTTAGCCTTATTTAGAGAGCGCGGTATATTGAGTAAGTTTTCTCCCGTTTGTTTGGTTAATGGTTCCGGCGTAGATCTAAATCATTTTCCTGTAAGCCCTTTGCATTCATATACGTTTGCAGGCGAAGGGTTGCGATTCTTATTGATTGGTCGTTTATTAGGCGCTAAGGGTGTACGAGAATTTGTTCAGGCTGCCTACTTGATTAAGAAAACTCATCCAAATGTGCAATTCACCTTAGTGGGGTGGATTGACGAAGGTCCTGACTCTATCTCTAAAACTGAATTGGATGCTTGGATCAAAGATGGAAGTATTAATTTCCTTGGCCAACTTTCAGACGTTCGGCCTGCTATTGAGGACTGCAGCGTTTATGTTTTACCAAGTTATCGAGAGGGCACCCCCCGTAGCGTCCTAGAAGCAATGTCAATGGGGCGCCCAATCATTACAACAGATGCACCGGGTTGCCGCGAAACCGTGATTGATGGCGAAAATGGTTTCTTGGTTCCGGTAAAAAATGTTGACGCCTTAATTGGGGCAATGAGAAAGTTTATTGATGACCCTGGCTTAATTGCTCGCATGGGCGCTAGATCTCGTCAAATAGCAGAAGAAAAATACGATGTGCACAAAGTAAATACAGTGATGCTAAAAGCAATGGGTATTGAGTGAAGCGTCTTTTTGATATCGTCGTTAGCGTATCCACGCTTTTAATTTTATCTCTGCCTATGGGAGTACTAATAATCTTGGTGCGCTATAAATTAGGCTCCCCCATTTTTTTCAGGCAAATCCGTCCCGGCCTGCATGCAAAGCCATTTGAAATGATCAAATTTAGAACGATGATTGATGCCTATTCTGCTCATGGTGCATTGTCACCAGACTTTGAGCGCCTAACTCCTTTTGGATCTTTCTTGCGGTCTACTAGCCTAGATGAGCTTCCTGAACTCTGGAATGTCCTAAAGGGAGATATGAGTCTAGTTGGCCCACGTCCACTACTAATGGAATATTTACCTCTTTATTCATCAACCCAGGCCCGTCGCCATGAGGTGCGTCCTGGCATTACTGGCTGGGCACAGGTCAATGGCCGAAATGCATTAAGCTGGGATGAGAAGTTTGCACTGGATGTTTGGTATGTCGATAACCGCTCTTTTTGGCTAGATATTAAAATCCTGTTGATGACAGTCAAAAAAGTAATACAACGTGAAGGCATTAGTGGCGGGGGCGAGGTCACGATGCCTAAATTTACAGGCAGTAAACCATGAAAAAATTAGCCCTTTTGGGAGCGAGCGGTCACGGCAAAGTAGTAGCGGACATAGCAGAAGAGCTTGGTTGGAATGAGGTTGTTTTTTTTGATGATGCTTGGCCATCCCTTAATGCAAATGCCCATTGGCCTGTAGTTGGAGATACTGCCGATTTACTGCGATCCATTCAAGATTACGATGGAGTTCTAATCACCATTGGGAATTGCACAACGCGCTGGGCTAAATATCAGGAGTTGCAGCAAGCAGGTGCGGAATTAGTAAGCCTGATTCATCCAAAAAGTGTTGTGAGTAACTATGCTGCGATTGGGAATAGTAGTGTTGTGATGGCAGGATCCATCATTAATGCAGATGTTATGATTGGTGATGCTTGCATTATCAATACCGGTGCTACGGTAGATCATGATTGCAGATTAGGGAATGGGGTTCATATTTCTCCAGGAGTCCATCTTTCCGGTAATGTGTCGATTGGGAATTGCACCTGGGTTGGGGTAGGTAGTACGGTGCGCCATGGAATTGCGATTGGATCATCGGCTCTAATTGGTGCTGGATCGGTAGTCGTTGCTGATATTCATGATGGCGCACTTGCTTTTGGTAATCCCGCGCGGATTCAATCGACCACAAAAATATCACCTTAAGCACTCATGCTCAACACCCTTTTCTCCCCTTGGCCCCATTTCACCGAAGAAGAATCTCTAGCCGTTCAAAAAGTACTGCTCTCCAATAAAGTTAATTACTGGACTGGGGATGAGTGCCGCCAATTTGAGATTGAGTTTGCTAAGTGGTGTGATGTACCTTATGCCATTTCGCTAGCTAATGGAACCTTGGCGCTAGAGTTGGCTCTTAAAGCCCTCGATATTGGGCCCGGTGATGAAGTGATTGTTACCCCTAGAACGTTTATTGCATCAATTTCATGCGTAGTCGCTGTTGGAGCAACTCCGGTCTTTGCTGATGTTGATCTGGAGAGTGGCAATATCAGCGCCGCAACGATTGCTAAAGTACTGACTGCCAAAACCAAAGCCGTGATTTGCGTTCATCTTGCAGGCTGGCCATGCGATATGGATCCCATTATGGATTTAGCTAAGGCGCACCATTTCAAAGTAATAGAAGATTGTGCGCAGGCTCATGGAGCGCGTTACAAAGGCAGGCCAGTAGGCTCGATCGGCCATATAGGCGCCTGGTCTTTTTGCCAAGACAAAATCATGAGTACGGGCGGTGAGGGCGGCATGGTCACCACCCATGATGAAGCCCTTTGGTCACGTATGTGGGCATACAAAGACCATGGCAAAAGTTATGAGGCCGTTTACAACAAAGCACATCCACCTGGATTTCGGTGGCTGCATGAGAGCTTTGGAAGCAACTACCGCATGATTGAAGTGCAAGGCGCTATTGGTCGTATACAGCTCACGAGGATGACGGAGTGGACAGCAGCACGCAATCGAAATGCCAATGCTATATTTGAAGCGGCGGCGGCATTTTCAGGGCCAAATCAGCCTTTACGCATTCCAGAGTTTCGTTGCATCAGCTGCCCTGCTAAAAAAGACAGCCCCTGTAATGTAGGGTGTGGGCATGCACAGTACAAATGCTATTTGTATGTCCAGCCAGATAACCTAGCGCCCGGGTGGAGTCGAGATCGCATCATTGCAGAAATCAATCAGCGAGGCGTACCCTGTTATCAAGGTTCCTGTTCAGAAGTGTATTTAGAAAAAGCCTTCGATGGAACTGGATTTAGACCCAAAGAGGGCTTACCTAATGTAAAATTGTTGGGTGAAACTAGCATCCAGTTTTTAGTGCACCCTACCTTGACTGAGAATGAGATTAAGCTAACCCAAGATGTTCTGCGTGCGGTATTTGCTCAGGCGGCAAAGTAATTTAGTCTTGCGATGCTTTGTTGCCTAAGAGGCGAACCTCATTTAAATGCCCTTCAGAAATAAATTACCCACTGTAGTATCCATCGTCAAGTTGGCGTTTTGGCCCACTTGGATCGCATTAACTTACTTATTCTTAATGCCCGTTGAGTTTCTACCGCCCAATGTCTTTGATTGGTGGGATAAATTACAGCATGCCTTGGCCTTTGGGATACTTACTCTGCTAGGTTTGGTGGCCTATGGCTGCAACTCCACATCCATCATGCGGATGACCATTGCAATGGTGATCTATGGAGCCCTGATTGAAATTGCACAAGCACTATCGGGCTGGCGCTATGGGGAGTTTAGCGATTGGATCGCCGATCTTGTGGGGGTAGCAATAGCGTGGGGTATTTTTACCTACCTGCAAAAGAACGTAAAGCCATCTGTGCATTAAGCGGTTTTTATTTAGCCAGCAACAATCCGCTTTTAATACAACTAAGTTCAGCTTCAATAGGATAAATAGAACAGACACTACTGCGTGTACTCTAGCTACACCTTAATTCCTTGCTGGCAGACTAGAGCTAGCCACTTGAGGATTGGCTTTCGGCACTAAAGCCTGCAAGGGATTAATCGGAATGCCTTGATACCGAATCTCGTAGTGCAAGTGGGGGCTAGTAGACCTGCCGGTATTGCCAACATTGGCAATCACTTGGCCACGCTTAACGGTTTCACCGGCTTTGACTGCAAAGCGACTGACGTGGGCGTAGCGGGTAGTAAAGCCAGAAGCATGCTCAATCTCGACGAACTGCCCATTGTGGCGATCGACATCGACTTTCGTGACAATGCCATCGCCGGTTGCCACAATGGGCGTACCGTGCTCTGCCTTAAAATCAATGCCCGCATGGTGAGTTAATGTTTTGGTAAAGGGATCGATGCGGGTGCCGTAATCGCTGCTCATGCCCTTGTGCTGCGCAACTGGAATGCCTGTCGGTAGTTGATGCAAGACCCGCAATTCACTGAGCCACTGCTGTTCAGCAATCGCAAGGCGCTCGTTCATGGCGATTGCAACAGGTAATAAATCAGCCGGCTGACTAGAATCGATGGGGCTAAAGAGCAAGCTATCGGCCGGCGCAATGCGCTCTTGACTGCTTGCTTTGCCGAGCTGAGCAGGTAAGGGGTTGGCAAGACTAGCGTATTGATCTTTGAGGGTTTGCATTGCCTCGATGCGCTCATGCAATTGGAGTAATTGATTGCGTAGGGCAAGCGCATTATTGTCCGCACCCCACAAAACCCCCGGAGCAAACCCAGCCCAATTCGCAAGGGTGAGGGCAGAAAACACCAAAAGGAGGAAGGTAAACCCCCCCACAATTACCTGCATTGCGCTCAGATGGATACGATGCAGGCGAGCACAGCCGCGCTGCCAGAGATCCACTGCGCGGACGTATGGCTTGGGGGAAGGGGGAGATGGATTCACAGTCATAGTTTACGATTAATCTGGACCCGCACTTAGGGCCCTTGGATCGCGCGTACGGGTCATGTCATAGAGCTGGTACTTACGGAAGAGCTTAGCGCCGCCATCCCGAATTAAAGGCGTAAACAAGATGTCGGCACTCGAGTCGCTGTGCTTCGCAAAGAAGGCATCAAACGGAATCGACAAATACACGCCCTTATCAAAACTACCCTCGCCAAACTGCGCATAATCGACATTGGTGCGGGTGGCGTAAGCACCAATTTTCACGCCATTCTGAAAAACCCGCGACAGATCTAAAGTGCCGCCCACATCCCCGGCCAAATACTTACCGTAGCTGAGCTTAACTAATATGTCTTGCACACCGGTATCCCAGTAAGTGGTGAGGTGGCCGGTAGTCACTGCGTAGTTTTGCAGGGAAGTCCAGACATTAAATTGGCGCTGCCGTACGCGGTTAATATCAGCCCCCACTGCAATTTTGCTATTGGCAGGCCGCCATAAATACTCGCCACCCACACCAGCAAACATCATCTCCAAATAACCCGCATACGCACTGACAAAATGATTATTGGCCAATTTGCCGGTATTGGTTAACTGTAAATTAGGCATGGTAGCAATCGATTGCGTCATGTATTGCCGCAAATCGGTGCGCACGGGCTGCAGGCCGGTTGGGGGAGGATCCGCGTTGTACTTACCAAAGTTATCAATGAGTCTTGCATTGACGGTGCCGGTAAGCCAGGTATTTTCACGGAACTTATAAATGGCATCGCCGCGCACCCCTAAAGAAAAGAGTACTGGATCATCCGGACTACCCACCACCTGCGCATAGGAAATACCAATATTGGTTTGAAGGGGCTTGTGCTTAAGTGTGTCTACCATCATGGGCTCGGCTCGTGCCGCACCAACCGAATTGGAGGCCCTAAAGAAGGGATTGCCGCCATCGGCAGGCAGTGATGCCATGCTTTCCGAAGTGATTGAAGGTACACGCTGCGTTGGTGGTAATAACTGGGTGTTCTCGAGCATCCACTGCTTGCGATCAACCTTGAACTCGGAAACCAGCATGCCCCAGTTATAAAACTGAATCGTAAAGGATTCGATGTGGGCTGGTGCATCGCGGTGCAATACCGCAATACCGCGGTTTAAGCGGCTACGAATAAACACGCCACTGGCATCGAGTAAGTGCACGGTCCACTGCGTATGACTGCCTTGCAAACCTTTAACCTGCCACTGGGTTTGGGCCTCAAATTCGAGTAAGGTTGGATTGTAGGCAGTGGTGATATTTTGTTTACCCAATGTAGCGCTACTGGGCGCTGCGCTCAGGCGATTTGCCGCAGCAACTTCTGTGGCATTGCTCTCTGTTGCAAGTACACTGGTTTTAGTATTGTTGGCATTGATGGCTGTTGTTGGTATTGCTGCTGGTGCTGACTCCAATGCTTGCGGCGATATGGGCGATGCTGCTGTCGGTATCGACAAGGCTGGGTTGGTTGGCCGGTAGTTACCAACGGCCTTGAGGTCAACCGCAACGGGTTTTGCTTGGGCTAACTTGGGGGTATTGAGTAAATCCAAACGCTCGCGCAGGCTGATGGTAAACATCACTTGGCTATTGCCGATCACGCCCACGGTAAAGTCCGCATTTTTAGTTTGGTAGGTTGCGCCGTAGTTGAAGACGGATTTATTAGGTAAGGTCTCGCCGTAGGGAAGCTGCTGGTAGTTATTGCCGTCTGCTTCAAGCTTGAGTACGAGATTTTTCCACGGCGTATGGTATTGCACGCCGCCAAAGAGAGCAGCAGTACCATGAAAAAATCCGCCCGTGGAGGTGCCGCCTTGATTACTGGTGCCGGTATTGCGGGTAGCAAAGTTTTGACCAAAGGCCGTTACAAAGGGATTGGTAACGTTATTGCGCGTACCCAGCTGACCCCAGCCCATGCCTAAACTAAAGTCGAAATTTTGGTGGCGCTTATTGGCAACAAGGTACTCACCACTAAATAAACCGGTGCCCAGTGCATCGCGCACGCCGACGGCGACGCTGGGCAAGTAGTAATTTTCTTTAATGACTTGTAGCTTTAAGCCGACACTTTTGTCTTTATTGGTCTGAGTGCCACCCGAGGCGGTATAGACCACATTATTCATATTGGTGTACCGAATAATGAATTCCAATTCGTCGAGCGGGGAAAAGAATAAATTGACGTTGGTGTAGGGATTAAACCAACCGACGGTAATAGCGCCGGTACCGGCTGGCATGGTGCGTGCAGATGGGGTTTGTAGTAAACCGGTTTCACCCCACACGTTGGCCGAGAGGGGTAAGTCGCGTGCGACGCTAAAGAGCGTGCCTGGCGCAATCGATGGCAGAGTGCCGCGCACGCTTGTCTGTGCATCCAGGCTATTGGCCAAACCCGACGGACCTTGTACCGCCAACATTTGGGTGAGCGCATCAGTAAAAGCATCGCCATTTGCGTTTGTCCACTGCGACCAGCGCGGCGGCGCCCAAATCCAGGAACCAGGGGCAGGCAAATCTTGAGCGGCGCCATTCCAGTTGGCAATGGATACTTTTTTAATCATGCCATCGGGCTCGATAATCCATGCCCAATCGGCGCCAGAGGGAACTGACTCGGCTGACTTACCGCGCAACTTACAGCCTTCAATGTAAAAGCGCGCCTCCACATTGGGGCGATAGCGAATCGAGCAAATCGAGCCGTTACTGCGAATAATGTTAATGGTGCTTGGGGTGGGCGGCACAATCACCTGATCGCCTTGCTCCAAAATCGGATCGAGCTTGGGAATGACTTCCAAAAAGCGGGGATTGGTAGAAGGTAGCGGTACTCGGCCGGTGGCTTGCATGCGCTGGATTAATTCCAGCATGGCTGCCTTTTGTTTTTGCGCTGCTGGCGTATTGGGAAAATTGATCTTTTGTAAGGCAGCAATCAGGGTTTGTTTTTGCGCTTCTTGGCTTGCGCGCTCGGTAGAGCTAAGCCAACTGCTGCCCAGGTAATAGGGCGTAACCGTTGAGTAGTTTTGTTCGCTAGCCTTTTGGGATTGGCGGTCTTTGAGCATCCACTGACTGAGGCGCTCGCCACTAATAACCTCAGTCTGGCCATGGGCATGGCCCATTACCAGAACCGCACCCATCGAAGCGCCGACCCAGCGCAGCATCATTTTGCGTTTCCCCCAAGGGAAGTAGCAGAGGCGGGCGGCGGCGAAGGAAGGGTAGCTGGACTAGCAGGTATCGTAGCGGCGGTCGCAGTGGAGGTGGCGGGATAAGGCCAGCTGAGCCAAGACAGGGTGTAATCGGGCGTTAAATACTGTTTACCAAATACCACTGCATTGGTTTTACGATCGATTGCATAAATTGCGCGCAGAGGTTTGATGCTGGGATTTTTATTATTTGCAGAGACTAAAACGGTTTCTTGAACCCAGCGCAGATCCGCATTGTTTTTTATGGCGGGGTCTTTTAATTGCCGCGGAATATCGCTGGGCGCCTGCGCCAAGGGCTCCATCACGACCGTCTCACGAATGTTCACCTGGTAACCCGGCATTACAGTGCGTTCGCGCGTGTAGCGCAATTTGCGCGCCGGCGTTTTGCTACTGATGTTGTTTTCAGTGAGAGCTGCCTGCAAGGGCGGGGCATCGCTCCAGGTGACTTGTGTCCAATTGACATCCAAACCGGCTGTACTAACGAGGCGACCTTCTTTAATCTCAATGACTTCTTTAAATGCCGAGTACCATACTGCGCGCTCTGCGTTCTGATGCCGATCAACGTAACCCAATACCAAAAGAGCAGGCTGCCCATTGGCCTCGACTTTAAGGTAACGTAAATTGGGATTGAGCGGCGTTTGATCGATCACCGTTTGGGGGTTGGAGATCCCCAGCATGAAGGTTTCATAAATGGGATCTTGCGTCTTACCAGCGCAGGCGCTTAACAATACAACTGATGCCAATAAAGCCAAACCCAAGGCTAGGCGAGCAATGCGACTACAAGCCTCATGAAAGCGCCATTGCAGCAGAAGGCTTGGGAAAAATTCTGGCGCGATCACAGCGTTGCAATCATGGTAAGAGGGGGCAAAGGCAAAAGCAAGGAACTTAGGCGGGGATGTAATCTAGTTTGATCGATGCTCAGCAGAGTTTAGGTGTAAGTCAAAAAGCAAAACCCCCACTCGGTGAGCGGGGGTTTTGGAACAACAAACTAAATTAGTTACTGGCCATTAGTAGTAGTGGAACCCGAACCGCTACCTGATACCGCCACAGCAATGCCAGCACCAACGACAACAACACCGCCCACAATTGCTGCCGTAGAAAGACCACCTGCCGCTGCTGCGCTAGCAGCGCCCGATCCGGCTGCGCCAGCAGTGCCAGCCGCTGAACCTGCGCCTGCTGCGCTTCCCGCTGGAGCTGTACCTTGCGCAAATGCGCTTTGCACCATCACTGGAGAAAGGGCTAAAGTGAAGCTAAGTGCAGTAGCGGATAGAGTCTTCGATAAGGCCATGGTTTTTCTCCAAAGGAATAAGAAATACATTAAATAAATACGATTAAATAATAATATCAAATATTGGCAGTAATAGTTGCATTAATTGACATTAAAAACCGGCTAAATCAAGGCTTTGGGCTTGATTATTGCCCTCATTAGCACCGCAACGGCACTAAAAAGGGGCTGTCCTGCTACAAAAGCTCATTTTTCATGGTTTTTATCCTGCTTTTTATTTAGGAGCTTTCTCTAGGGTAAGTTCTTTTTTTGATCACGATACTGCTCTGAAAATCAATCAGGGGGCCTTGGGGCCCCCTGATTTTTTATTACTGTAATGCTTAAGTACCTTCGTGCTTTATTGCTACTCAATGCAATTTTTACCAGATTGCATTCTCGGGTGTATCGATACCTAAACCGTCACCGTATCCGCCACATCACTAAACGATTTGATTTTGTCAAAGTTCATGTAACGGTACACCTCACTGGCTTTCGCATTTAGGCTGCCCAATTGATCGAGGTACTCCTGCATCGTCGGAATACGACCCAGTAGCGCCGCTACTGCAGAGAGTTCGGCGGAAGCCAAGAAGACATTGGTATCGATGCCGAGGCGATTGGGGAAGTTGCGAGTCGAGGTCGATACCGCCGTGGCGCCTTTGCGCATCGATGCTTGGTTACCCATGCAGAGCGAGCAGCCTGGCGCTTCCATGCGGGCACCCGTACGTCCCAGAATGCCGTAGTAACCTTCTTCGGTGAGCACCATCGCATCCATTTTGGTTGGCGGCGCAATCCACAGGCGCGTTGGAATATCCGTTTTACCCTCCAATACTTTTCCAGCAGCGCGGAAGTGACCAATATTAGTCATGCACGAACCAATAAACACTTCGTCGATTTTGGTTCCCGCCACTTCAGAAAGAAACTTCACATCGTCTGGGTCATTCGGGCAAGCCAAAATGGGTTCTTTGATTTCGTTGATGTCAATTTCAATAATCTCGGCATAGTCTGCATTGGCATCTGCTTTAAGTAACTGCGGATTGGCAATCCAGGCTTCCATGGCTTTAATGCGGCGACCTAAAGTACGCGCGTCTTCGTAGCCATTGGCAATCATCCATTTCATCAATGTGATATTGGAGCGCATGTACTCAATGATGGGTTCTTTATTGAGATGCACAGTGCACCCACCAGCAGAGCGTTCTGCAGAGGCGTCCGATAATTCAAATGCTTGTTCTACTTTGAGCTCAGGCAAGCCTTCGATCTCTAAAATACGGCCCGAGAAAATATTCTTCTTGCCTTGCTTTGCAACCGTGAGCAAACCGCGTTTGATCGCATAGAGCGGAATGGCATTGACTAAGTCACGCAGGGTGATGCCAGGCTGCATGTTTCCTTTGAAACGAATCAATACTGACTCTGGCATATCGAGCGGCATGACGCCAGTCGCTGCAGCAAATGCAACTAAGCCTGAGCCAGCCGGAAATGAAATGCCAATCGGAAAGCGGGTATGGCTATCGCCACCCGTGCCGCAGGTATCAGGCAATAACAGGCGATTGAGCCAGCTATGAATCACACCATCGCCTGGACGCAAAGAAACGCCGCCGCGATTGGTCATGAAGGATGGCAATTCATGGTGAGTGCGAATATCCACTGGCTTGGGGTAGGCCGAGGTATGGCAGAAAGACTGCATCATCAGATCGGTTGAAAAGCCCAGGCAAGCCAAATCTTTAAGTTCATCGCGCGTCATTGGGCCAGTGGTGTCTTGCGACCCGACGGTGGTCATGTGCGGTTCGCAGTAGGTGCCAGGACGAACGCCTTGACCTTCAGGTAAGCCACACGCGCGACCCACCATTTTTTGCGCCAAGCTAAAGCCTTTTTTATTATCTGGCGGGCTGATGGGCAGACGGAACTCCGTCGATGCGGGCAGGCCTAGGGCAGCGCGCGCTTTGGCAGTCAGTCCACGGCCGACGATCAGTGGAATGCGGCCGCCGGCACGCACTTCATCCAAAATCACGGGTGACTTGAGTGAGAATGCAGCAATCTCAGTGCCGTTTTTAAACGCCTTACCATCGTACGGGCGCAGTTCAATCACATCGCCCATATTCATTTGATCGACATCGAGCTCGATTGGCAATGCGCCAGCATCTTCCATGGTGTTAAAGAAGATCGGGGCAATTTTGGTACCAAGGCACACGCCGCCAAAACGCTTATTGGGCACAAAGGGAATATCTTGACCAGTCCACCAGAGAACCGAGTTGGTTGCAGACTTACGTGAGGATCCGGTACCAACGACATCGCCAACGTAGGCAATTTGATGGCCTTTTTTCTGCAGCAGCGCTATTTGCTTCATGGGTCCTCGCACGCCAGTTTCATCGGGCTCAATACCGGTGCGGGGGTTTTTCAGCATGACGGTGGCATGCAGGGGAATATCGGGACGGCTCCACGCATCGGGCGCAGGGGAAAGGTCATCGGTATTGGTCTCGCCAGTGACTTTAAACACGGTCAAGGTCATGCTTTCTGGAACAGCAGGGCGGCTTGTAAACCATTCCGCATTGGCCCAGCTTTGCATGACCGATTTGGCATGGGCATTGCCTTTCTCGGCCATCTCCTGAACGTCATTAAAGTAGTCAAACATCAAGAGGGTTTTCTTGAGTGCCTCAGCTGCTGCTGCAGCGCACTCGCTATCCGCCAGCAACTCAACTAGGGGGGCAATGTTATAGCCGCCCAGCATGGTGCCAAGTAACTCGGTGGCTTTAATGCGAGAAATAAGGGGGGATTTAGTAGTGCCTTTTGCGACCTCGGACAAAAACGCCGCTTTGACTTTAGCGGCCTCATCAACCCCAGCAGGAACGCGGTAGGTAATTAAGTCAACTAGCTCGGCCTCTTTGCCTTGGGGTGGATTTTTCAGCAAACCAATCAGCTCAGCGGTCTGATCTTTGCTTAAGGGCAGGGCGGGGATGCCAAGTGCTGCGCGTTCTGCAACATGGGCGTTGTAAGCTTCTAACATCGCGTTTCCTATGAATAAGGGGTTATCAACTGAATGGCGAAGCGGGGTCAGCCGAAGACTTGACCGCGATCATGTTTATTGTAATGTTTTGATCGGATCTTGGACATCAAAATTCGTAAAAAATGCTATTCAATTAGGCTAAATAGGGTCAATTTATGGCTGAATTCCCCTAAATGGTGTGCTCATCCTTCAGGGCCCAAACCAAGGAAATCACCCATCCAATCAATGTCCAGCCTAAAAATAGGTTGAGGGCAAAAATAGCCCCCGTATTGGCTCGTTTCTTGTAAAACGCGATGGCAAAGGGCAAAAAATAAAATAGGGAGAGGATGGTGATTAAAGTAGCAAATAAAAAGCGCATTTCGGCTTCCTCTAGGTCCCATTGGGGCAAATGGGGGTTTGTAAATTATGGTGGATTTATCTACCAGTATAAATTTGGAACTCGGCTAAAGCTACCGCTATAATTGGAATTTCCAACAGAGCCAAAGCGCGATGACCAAATACGTTTTTGTCACTGGTGGCGTAGTTTCTTCCCTAGGGAAAGGAATTGCAGCTGCCTCGCTTGCCGCGATTCTCGAATCCCGCGGCCTGAAAGTCACCCTCCTAAAACTCGATCCTTATATTAACGTTGATCCGGGCACCATGAGCCCATTTCAGCACGGTGAAGTCTTTGTGACGGAAGACGGTGCCGAGACCGATTTGGATCTGGGCCATTACGAGCGCTTTGTATCGGCCAAGATGCGCAAGAGCAATAACTTTACGACCGGCCAGATTTACGAATCGGTGATCCGTAAAGAGCGTCGCGGTGAGTACCTTGGAAAGACAGTCCAGGTTATTCCCCACATCACCAATGAAATCCAGGCATTTGTAGAGCGGGGTGCCAAAGCCAGCCTTGATGGGCAAGCCGATATTGCCATTTGCGAAATTGGCGGGACCGTAGGCGATATTGAGTCCCTACCGTTTTTAGAGGCTGCGCGCCAAATGAGCCTGCGTCTGCCGCCCCACAGCTGCGCCTTTGTCCACCTAACTTTAGTTCCCTACCTGATTAGTGCCGGGGAACTAAAAACCAAGCCAACCCAGCATTCTGTGCAAAAGCTGCGCGAGATTGGCATCATGCCGACCGTGTTGCTGTGCCGCGCTGATCGCCCGATTCCGGAGGACGAGCGCGCGAAGATTTCCTTATTCTCAAACGTACGCGAAGAGTCGGTTATTTCCGTGTGGGACGTCGATACGATTTATAAGATTCCGCGGATGCTGCACGAGCAGGGCATGGATGATCTGATTTGCCGTGAACTGCAAATAGAAGCCAAGCCAGCCGATCTATCGGTATGGACCCATTTGGTGTACGAGATGGAAAATCCCCAACATGAAGTCATGATTGGCATGGTTGGTAAATATGTTGATTTAACCGAATCGTATAAGTCCTTAATTGAAGCCTTACGCCATGCCGGTATTCATAACCACACCCGCGTGAATATTCGCTACATTGATTCAGAGCAGATTGAAAAAGACGGTATCGCTTGCCTGGCTAATTTGGATGCCATTTTGGTGCCAGGTGGTTTTGGTAAACGCGGCACCGAAGGCAAGATTGCCGCTATCCGCTATGCACGTGAGAACCGTATTCCCTACCTCGGCATTTGCTTGGGCATGCAATTGGCGGTTATTGAATTTGCCCGCCATGTTGCGCACATTACTGGGGCCAACAGCACGGAGTTTGATCCGGAGACAGCGCACCCGGTTGTGGCGCTGATTACCGAATGGCTTGACCGCGAAGGTCGCGTTGAAAAACGGGGTGACGATTCGGACTTAGGTGGCACCATGCGCCTCGGTTCACAGCGCTGCCCCGTAAAAGCGAATACCTTGGCGCACACCATCTATGGCGATGAAGTCAACGAACGCCATCGCCATCGCTATGAGGTCAATAATATTTACGTACCCCGTTTGGAGCAATCTGGTTTAGTTATTTCAGCGCGTACCCCAACCGAATCATTGCCCGAGATGATGGAGCTACCCAAAGCCATGCACCCCTGGTTTTTTGGTGTGCAGTTTCACCCTGAATTTACCTCGACACCGCGCGATGGCCATCCGCTCTTCTTGGCTTACATTAAAGCGGCCTTGGCACACCACGATGCAAACCAAGCGGTGGCTGCATGAAACTCTGTGGATTTGATGTCGGCCTCGATCAACGCTTCTTCTTAATTGCTGGCCCTTGCGTGATTGAATCCGAGCAATCGGCCATCGATATTGCCGGCACGCTAAAAGAAATCACGACCTCGCTTGGCATTCCCTTTATTTACAAGTCCTCTTTTGACAAAGCCAATCGCACCTCCGGCAGTTCCTTTCGGGGTCTTGGCATGGAAAAAGGTTTGGCGATTCTGGCCAAAGTGCGCAAAGAGGTCGGCGTACCGGTCTTGACGGACGTGCATGACATCAGCGAAATTGCTTCCGTCGCTGCGGTGGTGGATGTGATGCAAACGCCGGCTTTTTTATGCCGCCAAACCGACTTCATTCGGGCTTGCGCGCAAAGCGGTAAGCCTGTTAATTTCAAGAAGGGCCAGTTTCTGTCGCCGCATGAGATGCTCAATGTGATTCAGAAGGCCCGTGATGCGGCAGCAGAAGCCAATGTGCCCGATCAGTTTATGGTGTGCGAACGCGGCGCCTCCTTTGGTTACAACAATTTAGTGTCGGATATGCGCAGCCTCGCCATCTTGCGTCAGACCCAGGCGCCCGTCGTATTTGATGCAACCCACTCTGTGCAGTTACCAGGTGGGCAGGGCGGCAGTAGTGGTGGACAGCGTGAATTTGTTCCCGTATTGGCGCGCGCTGCAATCGCAGTGGGTATCAGCGGCCTCTTCATGGAAACCCATCCCGATCCAGCCAAGGCACTATCCGATGGGCCGAACGCGGTGCCATTAAATCGCATGAAAGAATTATTGGAATCGCTGGTTGCAATCGACGCGGTTGTGAAAAAAAGCGGTACTTTTTTAGAAGAGCAGTTTTGAGGAGAAGTTCATGAGCGCCATCGTCGATATTATCGGTAGAGAAATTTTAGATTCACGCGGTAATCCAACGGTCGAGTGCGATGTGCTCCTTGAGTCTGGTGTGATGGCGCGCGCTGCAGTTCCATCTGGCGCATCAACCGGTTCACGCGAAGCGATTGAAATGCGCGATGGCGATGCTGAGCGCTACTTAGGTAAGGGCGTTCTCAAGGCCGTTCAAAACATCAATACCGAAATTGCTGAAGCGGTGATGGGTCTGGATGCCAGTGAGCAAGCGTTCTTGGACCGTACCATCAATGAACTCGATGGTACCCATAACAAAGCACGCCTGGGCGCCAACGCTACCTTGGCTGTCTCGATGGCCGTAGCGCGCGCTGCTGCAGAAGAAGCGGGTTTGCCTTTGTATCGCTACTTTGGCGGCTCTGGCGCCATGCAACTGCCGGTTCCGATGATGAACATCGTCAATGGCGGTGCCCATGCCAATAATAGTCTCGACATTCAAGAATTCATGATCATGCCAGTGGGTACTGAAACCTTCCGTGAGGCACTGCGCTGCGGCGCTGAGATCTTCCACGCCCTCAAGAAAATTCTGCAGGATAAGAATATGCCAACTTCCGTTGGCGATGAGGGTGGCTTTGCCCCGAACTTCACCAGCAATAAAGAATGCCTCGAGACTATTTTGCTGGCTATTGAGAAGGCCGGTTACAACGCCGGTGAAGATGTACTGCTGGCACTGGATTGCGCTGCGAGTGAATTCTATAAAGACGGCAAATACCACCTCGCCGGTGAAGGCTTGCAGCTGAGCTCAAGCGAATTCTCGGATTACTTGGGTAATTTGGCTGATCAGTTTCCGATTGTTTCCATCGAAGATGGCATGCATGAGAGTGACTGGGATGGCTGGGCTGACCTAACGCAAAAGCTGGGCAAAAAGATTCAACTGGTTGGTGATGATTTATTTGTCACCAATACGCGCATCCTAAAAGAAGGCATCGAAAAAGGCGTTGCCAATTCGATTCTGATTAAGATCAATCAAATCGGCACCCTGACCGAGACCTTTGCTGCAATTGAAATGGCCAAGCGGGCGAACTACACCGCGGTGATTTCACACCGCTCAGGTGAAACGGAAGACAGCACCATTGCCGACATTGCAGTAGGCACGAATGCAGGCCAGATTAAAACGGGATCCTTATCGCGCTCGGATCGGATTGCTAAATACAACCAGTTGTTGCGCATTGAAGAAGACTTGGGTGATGTGGCTACCTATCCTGGTAAATCGGTTTTTTACAACTTGAAGAAATAAAAGTCGACTTTCCAAAGTCATGCGACTGATTATTTACTCCATGTTTGGCTTGCTGATTGCGATCCAATACCCGCTCTGGTTGGGTAAGGGCGGCTGGTTCAAGGTCTATGAAATGGAGCAGCAACTCAAAGAGCAAAAAGAGCTCAACCAGGCACTAGCCCTGCGTAATACGAAGCTAGCAGGCGACGTTAATGATTTGAAATCCGGTACGCGCGCGATTGAAGAACGGGCCCGGGCAGAGCATGGCATGATCAAAGACGGTGAGTACTTCGTACAAATTCTGCCCAGCGATAAATCGGTAGCGCAAGCAAAGCAGGATGCACTGGCTAAAGAGGCGCAAAAACCGCAGTAAGCCGGCTGAGCCGCTTAATGCCCTCCCGATGGCGGCCTTGTGGCATCGGTGAGTAATTCCGTTTTGAATACCTGAATGCAATCCACTGCATCAAATCGGTAGATCTTGCCGCAAAACTCACACCCGGTCTCTACTGCGCCTTGTTCGGCCAGGATACTGTTTACTTCTTCTTCCCCCAGCATACGCAACACATCGGCAACTTTAAGGCGCGAACAACGGCAGGCGAATTGGACTGGTCGTGTCGGAAACGCCCGCACCCCGGCCTCACTGGATTCATTTAAAAAGAGCCGACGTAATGTGGTCTCGGGACTGAGTTGCAATAGCTCATCGTTGGTAATGGTCTCCCCTAGCGCCTGAATGCGACTCCAGCCTTCGGCTGCCGTTTGCGGATCGAGGTGCACGTGACCGCCCGAATTAGGCAAACGTTGCAACAGTAAACCACCCACGACCTGTTCGTTAGAGGCAAGCCAAATGCGGGTTTCTAACTGCTCTGAATGGCGCATGTAAAGCATGATGGCTTCTGCTGCATTTTTTACGGGCACAGCAATGCCATTATGGTCTTGCTGTAGGGCAACGATGCCTTGATAGGGCGGCTGCCCTGGCTGGCGCTCGGTTGGATCTAGCGTAATCACCAGACGGCCGGTATTGGCGGCATCCAGTAAATCGGCTAGCGTGGTATTCGGATCTATCTCTGTAGGCTCGACCGATAACTTGACCGTAGCGCGCATGGTGAGGTTTGAGCTGCATTCCACCACCAAGAGGGAGATTGGGCCTTTGCTTTGCGCTTGGATAATCAGGGTGCCATCGAATTTGAGGCTGGCACTCAGTAAAGTTGCAGCCGCGACAAAATCACCCAGAATCTCACGAATAACAGGGGGATCATTGCGCCGTGCTAATACCGCCTGCCATGCAGTGCTGATTGACACAATTTCGCCGCGAACGGGGGCGCCATCGCATACAAAGACAAGTAGTTCATTCATAAGCCAAAGTATCCTTGGTTTTGCCTTGATCTGGTTGACCTGAGATAATAATGGCTATGTCTATACGTACCCGATTTGCACCCAGTCCGACCGGCTTTATTCACCTCGGTAACCTCCGCAGCGCACTGTACCCTTGGGCGTTTGCGCGCCACCATGGGGGTGCTTTTATCCTCCGCATTGAAGATACTGACCTGGAGCGCTCCTCACAAGAGGCGGTGGATGTCATCATCGATGGTATGGCTTGGCTTGGCCTTGATATCGACGAAGGCCCCATCTATCAAATGCAGCATATGGATCGCTACCGCGAGGTGATTGCAGAGATGCTAAAGTCAGGCCTCGCTTACCCTTGCTATATGAGTGAAGCAGAACTCAATGCTCTTCGCGATCAGCAAATGGCGAACAAAGAGAAGCCGCGCTATAACGGCCTGTGGCGTCCTGAGCCAGGCAAGACCTTGCCCCCGGTACCGGAGGGCGTTTTGCCCGTGATTCGCTTTAAAAATCCCATTGGCGGTTCCGTCATTTGGCCAGATGCGGTGAAAGGCCAAATCGAAATCAGCAATGACGAACTCGATGATCTGGTGATTGCTAGACCCGATGGCACGCCAACCTATAACTTTTGCGTCGTCGTGGACGATATGGATATGAAGATCACCCATGTGATTCGGGGTGACGATCATGTCAATAACACCCCCCGTCAAATTAATATCATGCGCGCCTTAGGTGGTACGCCGCCCATTTACGCCCATCTGCCCACCGTCCTGAACGAGGAAGGCGAAAAGATGAGCAAACGCAATGGCGCTATGAGCGTGCGCGATTACCAGCGCGAAGGCTATTTGCCCGAGGCCATTCTGAATTATTTAGCACGCCTCGGCTGGGCGCACGGCGATGCCGAAGTCTTTACCCGCGATCAATTTGTAGGGTGGTTTGATTTAGATCATTTGGGGCGATCCCCGGCTCAGCACAACCCTGAAAAGTTGCTCTGGCTGAACCACCATTACATTCAGCATAGCGATGCTGCAAAACTAGCAGAGCAGGTCAAACCATTTGCTATCGAGCGCGGGATTGTTCTTCCGGAAGTAGGGCAGGGCCCTGACTTTATTCAGGTAGTAGGCCTTCTTAAAGACCGCGCCAATACCTTGCTGGAAATTGCCGATGGCGCCAAGCTGTTTTACATGCCCGCACCTGCGTTTTCGCAGCACGAAATCGATGCCAATATTCCCGCGAATATACGTCCGGCATTGGCTGATTTGATTTCAGCAATTGAAGCCTGCGATGGAAGTAAAGAGGGGTTTTCTGGCGCATTTAAGACGGCCTTAGCAAAGCATGAACTGAAGATGCCGGCCTTGGCTATGCCGGTTCGCTACGCCTTATTTGCCACTACCCAAACCCCAGCCATCGATGCCGTCTTAGTCATCCTGGGTAAGGCCGAAACCCTGCAGCGCCTGAGGAGGGTGCTTGCCACCAAAAATTAGGGCGAGCAGGCAAAAATAGGCTAAAATCTTGGATTGTTTTAAATGTCTTGTGTTGCAGTAGCGGTTTGAACGCGAGATTATGGGGGTATAGCTCAGCTGGGAGAGCGCTTGCATGGCATGCAAGAGGTCAGCGGTTCGATCCCGCTTATCTCCACCAGCATTTAGAATGGCAGCACATGCGGTAACGGTAGTCCACGGTCCCCATCGTCTAGAGGCCTAGGACATCACCCTTTCACGGTGAGTACGGGGGTTCGAATCCCCCTGGGGACGCCAGATTTTGTCGTATTGGAGCGGTAGTTCAGTTGGTTAGAATATCGGCCTGTCACGCCGAGGGTCGCGGGTTCGAGTCCCGTCCGCTCCGCCAATTTATAAGTATTACAAGTGATATCAAGAAGCCATCCTGCGGGATGGCTTTTCTTTTGCCCTGATAGTCTGCTATCGGCCATTAAGGAACCTTCACAAATTTCTCCAATAGGCATTAAGGAAGCAGTATCAGGGGGGGGGTTACCCTCGGTTTGAATCAGATGGCCCATAAAGTCGTTGACCTACAACATTTAGCAATGCATTCTATTGGCAAAAGGCTCCCCCCCCTTTTTTTTGGTTAATAGTCGTTCAATAAAACCCACATTACTTTGCCTACTCTCGTTTGTGTAATTTAAAAATAGTTAACTTGGAGATACAAAATGAAATTCAACAAGATTGCAGCAGTCTTATTATGTTTATTCCCATTAACCGTTTTTTCACAAGCAGCTGCTCCAGCTGCACAAGCCGCAAATCCGATAGTAGTTAAAAAATATAGTTTTAAAAAAATTGACTTTAGCGGAGACAAACAAATATCAAGAGAAGAGGCCAAAAAGGCGGGTATTTCTGACGCTGAATTTAACCTGATTGATAAAGACAATAGTGGTTTCATTACCTGGAATGAGGCCGTTAATAGCCCATCTAAAAATTGGACTGAATAAGCTTGGCCGCTATAGGTCTTAGTACTAGAGAGCCCCCTTTAAGCTCTAGCTGAAACAGTCATTATTTAATTAAATCCCATCAGGGTGGAGTAGTTATGAATAGTAGAATTCTGGCCTTATTGCTAGGAGTGGGTTTTTCATTTTCAGCATTCGCGCAAACTGCGCCATCCACAGCAAGCACTACTAATTCAGCCCCCATGCTGGCTAAGGTATGGACGGGTGTTGCTGGAGATACCTCCATTGGCGCAATTAGCCGCAAAAATCCCTTGCATTATTTAAATGTGGGTGAGGCTGGCCAAGTCAAAGGGTGGAACGTTTACGATAGTGCAGCAACGTTCACCGTCCTGCGCCAAGAGGGCCGTCACTTAGAGCTCCAATTTAAGAATCCCAAGTATCAAGTTAATGAAATAGGGACCTTAACGGCAGATGGCAAACACATTCAAATTGCGTCTAAAGAAGCCAGCGGTTTTTTTACGATTGAGGGCGACAAGCTTACGGGCTGCGGTAGCAGTCGAGGCACCAACGGATTATTTGGCCATTGGTTCGGTAGTTACTCAGCCTGGTGTGATGAATTCACGGCGGGTACCGTCGCATCACCAGCAACTGCTAAAGCGGTCGCCACCTTACCAAAAGTCTGGACGGGTGTTATTGCCGCAACTAGTGTGGGGGACCCCTCAATGCACAATCCGAATAGCGATGCAACTGGAGGCAAAGAAAAGGCTGTGAAAGGGTGGAGTGCTTCTAATGGGCTCAGAACGATGACCATTATTCGTCAACAGGGACGGCATATTGAGTTTCTCTGGAAATCCCCTAATTTAGAAGATAAATGGATAGGCATGCTTTCGGCAGATGGCAAACAAATGCAAGTAGCTAATAAATACACCTCTGGCTTATGGCGTATTGATGGGGACAAGATCTCTGGCTGCGCTACGGCGAGTGGCTCTAAGGGAACATTTACCCATTGGTTTAATAACTATAAATCCTTCTGTATTGACTTAGCAGTAGGCGCTACTCCGCCCGTACTGCCGCAAACTATTCCTGTTCTTCCGAAGGAGTGGCAGGGATCGGTCTCCTCTACCTCAATGGGTGCGACCTGGAAAGGCCATCCAAAGCATGCTGATAATGTCGAGGATAAAAACAAAGCTCTCGATTGGAACTTTTATGAGGCGCCCAGAACGCTCACTGTCCTGCGCCAAGAGGGGCGGCACTTAGAGTTATTACTCAAAACGCCTAAGGCTGAATTGCCATATCCGAGTGTGGGCACCTTATCGGCCGATGGCAAACAGATTGCTGTTACATCAAAGCACCAAAAAACGATATTGACCCTATCCGGAAATACCCTGTCTGGCTGTGGCATTAGTCGCGGAAACAATGGGACTTTTATAAACTGGAAATCGAAGTATGCAGCGTATTGCTGGGATTTGACTGCTGCAAAATAGATATGTAATTATTCTATTAGTGCATTAACCCACTTCGGTGGGTTTTTTGTTTTTTGGTCAATGGTTGAAGTGGAGCGTAAGCAATCATTGCATCGGGTATCGGCTATGGTCAAGTATTTCGTGAATTTGACCGCTCAGTATCTGCAGGTAAGGGGGAGTTTCGTGCTGACTCATTCAGACTCACTTTATGCAAACTAAAAAAGCTTAACTAATTGCTTGCCTAAATTATGCCCATTGAGCATGCCGATAAATGCATCAGGCGCGCTCTCGATACCCTGAGAAACGCTCTCAGTGTATTGAAGGCTCTTATCTAAAATTAAAGAGATCAACTCCGCTTGGATGGACTCCCACTCGTTTAGGTAATCAAAGGCAATAAATGCTTGCAAATGGAGTCGTTTGTTTAAAAACCCCCTTAAGTGCACCGGGTGCATTTGCGAAAAATCATCCTCCGAGACAAGACCACACAAAGCAATGCGTGCAAATGGATTGAGATGCGGAAGGACGCTGTCAAATACGGATCCGCCTACGTTTTCAAAAAGGCAGTCAATGCCGTTGGGGGCTACTTTAGATAATGTATCGCCAAGATTGCTATCGTGATGGGAAATGCATTCATCAAAGCCTAGTGATATTTTGGCAAATTCGCATTTTTTAGCAGAACCAGCAATACCAATCACACGACAGCCTAGTCTTTTTGCTATCTGACCCACGACACTTCCCACGGCACCCGTTGCCGCGCTGACCAAAAAAGTGTCTCCAGGCCGTGGTTTGCAAATCTTATGGATGCCAAGCCAAGCAGTAATTCCAGGCATACCAGCTACACCTAGAAAACACGTTGCGGGAATATCGCTACTGGGTAGGTGATTAATTTTTTCATCTTGCATGAGTGCATGCGTTTGCCAGCCCATCATGCCAATCACGAGATCACCCTCTTTGAACCGCTTGGACTTGCTTTCCAACACTTTACCAATGACTTCGCCCGTAATAAGGTCACCGATAGCGACATTTTTGGCATAGGATTTTGCTGAATTGATCCGGCCCTTCATGTAAGGATCAACTGAAAGCCATTGATTTTGAATCAAAACTTCATTTGCAGCAGGTTTACCAAGCGGGCGACTGACTAACTGGAAGTGATGCGCTTGAGCCTTTTGCTCTGGGTAACTTGCAAGGATTATTTGATGATTGGTCAACATAAAAAATATGAATGTAGTATTAAGGGTTTCTGCCTATTAGTCAATCGATATGCGACTGTTCTAATTTAAACCAACTATAAAAGGAGACGGTATGGGAGCTGTAGAGTCAATCGGAGGTCTTTCTGATCTTTTAAAAGATAAAACCTTACTAAAACATTCCGCTTTGATCGGAGGACAGTGGGTAAAGGCGAAGAGTGGCGCTGAATTTTCGGTGATCAATCCCGCCACAGGCAACGAGATTGCAAAAGTTCCTAATCTTTCTGCAGATGATGTTAAAGAAGCAATTGACGCTTCCGATAAAGCATTTTTAGCGTGGAAAAGTATTACCGGCAAAGAAAGAGCCGCCATTCTTAGAAAGTGGTTCAATCTGATTAGTGAGAATACCGAAGATCTCGCTTTAATCATGACCCATGAGCAAGGCAAGCCACTGGCAGAATCGCGGGCTGAAATTCATTATGGTTCATCCTTTATTGAATGGTTTGCAGAAGAAGCAAAACGCGTTACCGGTGCGATTCCAAGTACAACCTGGTCCGATAAGCGCTTAATGGTTTTAAAGCAAGCCATCGGAGTGTGCGTGGCCATTACCCCTTGGAATTTTCCAAGCGCCATGATTACGCGCAAGATTTCGCCGGCCTTGGCCGCAGGGTGCCCCATCATCGTGAAACCTGCAGAGCAAACCCCGCTCTCTGCCCTCGCTTTGGGCGAACTGGCAGTTCGGGCAGGCGTTCCTCCAGGTGTCATTAATATTTTGACCGCGGATTCGAGCAATTCCATTGAAATTGGCAAATTACTCTGTGACTCGCCAGTGGTGAGGCATCTTTCGTTTACCGGCTCTAATGAGGTTGGCCGAATTCTGATGAGTCAATGCGCTGCTACGGTAAAGAAAGTGGCGCTTGAACTGGGTGGCCACGCCCCATTCATTGTTTTTGAGGATGCCGATATTGATGCAGCAGTGACTGGAGCCATGTTCGCTAAATACCGTAATGCAGGTCAAGCGTGTGTCGCAGCAAACCGTTTTTATGTGCACCGGAAGGTACATGATCAGTTTGTTGAAAAATTCGCACTTGCAACCAAGGCCATCAAGGTTGGCAGTGGTTTGGAGCAAGGCGTTACGCAAGGCCCATTGATAGATAGCCAGGCCCTCGCAAAGGTACAAAAGCATATTGCCGATGCGATTAGCAAGGGCGCTCAAGTTGTTACCGGTGGAAAAGTGGCCAGTCAGGGCGGAACCTTCTTTGAGCCGACCGTATTAGCGAATGCCAATAACTCCATGTTAGTTGCCTATGAAGAGACGTTTGGTCCAGTAGCGCCAGTGATTCCATTTGACTCAGATGAAGAGGTGGTGCAGTTGGCTAACCATAGCCAATTTGGATTGGCATCCTATTTTTATAGTCGCGATATTGGCAGAATCTGGAAGGTATCCGAGGCGCTGGAATTTGGTATGGTTGGCGTGAATACAGGACTATTCTCAAATGAAGTCGGTCCGTTTGGTGGCATCAAGCAATCCGGACTGGGTCGCGAGGGAAGTTCATGGGGAATTGATGAGTACTTGGAAATGAAATACGTGTGTGTTGGACTTTAATTCTCTGGTTGCCTGCTTAGCATTTTCGCTTAGCGGCATAACCAAACAATCCCTATAAACAGTACTTAAACAATCTAAATGAGCAAAAGGACTTTCTATGAAAATCATCTCTAAGGTAGTTAGTATTCTCTCTCTGTTCTTTGTTTGCGTTTCTATGGCACATGCGCAGGCCTATCCCAATAAGCCGATTAAATTAATCGTGCCATTTCCTCCAGGTGGAACAGCCGATATTCTTGGCAGACTGGTGGCAGATAAGTTAGGTGTAGTGACTTCCCAGTCAGTGATTGTTGAAAACCGTGCTGGGGCTGCGGGTGGTATTGCAGCACAACTGGTCGCACAGTCCCCTGCCGATGGTTACACATTGCTGCTCGGAACCACGGGTACACAGACCATGAACCCCGCGATTAATTCAAAATTACCTTACAACTCATTAAAAGACTTTGCTAGCGTGAGTAATTTTGCAGCATCGCCATTCGTTTTGGTAGTCAATCCCAATGTACCGGCACAGAACTTAAAAGAACTGATCGAACTTGCGAAGAAGAAGCCAGGAAGTCTTCGCTATGCTTCCTTTGGTACTGGCAGCTCTGCGCATATGACCGGTGAGATGTTTAAGTTACAGGCAGGAGTTGATATTACGCATGTGCCTTACAAAGGTGCCGCTCCAGCATTGATTGATTTGATTGGTGGCCATGTGGACATGATGTTTACGCTTGCGCCTAGCGTTATTCAGCACCTTCGTTCTGGCTCGCTGCGGGCGATTGCGGTTGCAGCACCACAACGCGATCAAGCAATTGCATCGGTTCCTACCTTCACTGAAGCAGGACTTAATAACTTTGTGTCGGATTCTTGGTATGGCGTTTTTGCACCTGCCGGAACTCCACAGGCCATCATTACTAAATTAAATGCTGACATCCAAAAAATATTGGCGATGCCCGATGTCAAGCAAAAATTAGCGAGTGAAGGAGCAATTCCCGTTGGTAATACGCCTGAACAATTTACCGAACAGGTTCGCAAAGAACTGGCTCATTGGACAAAGATTGCTACTGAGGCAAAAATTAGAGAGTAATGTTGGAGTAACTATCGCATGTTGAAGCATTTAAAAAATCAATCCCTCTTTCGTGAGGAGGGATTGATTGATGGTGTTTGGTCCAAAGCAGATTCTAAGCAGACTCTTCCTGTGCTTAATCCGGCCTCGGGAGAAGTGCTTGGCGTAATTCCGAATATGGGATCAACCGAGACAGGGCGAGCAATTCTCGCTGCCAAAAATGCGTGGCGTGGCTGGCGAGAAAAGACGGCCCGTGAGCGTGGCATTATTTTGCGCCGATGGTATGAGCTGGTGCTCGAAAATCAAGATGATTTGGCAACCATTATGACCTTGGAGCAGGGTAGGCCATTTAAGGATGCCAAAAATGAGGTGATATACGCAGCCAGCTTTATTGATTGGTATGCAGAAGAGGGTAAACGCATTTACGGTGATGTGATTCCGCAGCCGCAACGGGATTCCAGAACCCTAGTGCTTAAAGAATCGATCGGGGTGTGTGGCGCCATCACGCCCTGGAATATGCCTAGTGCGATGGTGACGCGCAAGACTGCTACCGCTTTGGCGGCTGGTTGTACTGTGGTTTTAAAGCCTGCGGAACAAACACCCTATTCGGCAATCGCACTTGCTGTGCTTGCTCAGGAAGCAGGGGTGCCTAAGGGTGTTTTTAATCTTGTGACTGGCGACCCTGAACCCATTGGTATGGAGTTAACTACCAATCGGATTGTTCGCAAAATAACATTTACAGGATCGACCGAGGTTGGCAAGATTTTGATGCGCCAAAGTAGCGACTCCATCAAAAAACTGTCGTTTGAACTGGGCGGTAATTCGCCATTTATCGTCTTTGATGATGCCGACATTAAAAAAGCTGCAAAAGACGCCGTTTCGTGTAAGTTCCGCAACTCAGGGCAAACCTGTGTATGTGCCAATCGTATTTATGTACAAGAACCCATTTATGATCAGTTTGTAGCGCATTTCTTGGAGGCTGTTCAGGCACTAAAAGTGGGCAACGGTTTTGAAGAAGGTGTGACGCAAGGGCCGTTAATAGATCAGCATGCCATCGACAAGATGGAGGCGCATGTAAAAGATGCGCTGACTCATGGCGCAGAACTGCTGACTGGGGGCAAGCGGCATGCCTTGGGCGCCAATTTTTATGAGCCGACTGTCTTATTGAACTTAACGAAGCAGATGCGTCTGTATAACGAAGAGACCTTCGGGCCGATCGCAGCAATTGCCAAATTCAAAACGGAAGAAGAGGTTATTGAAATGGCCAACGATACCGAATACGGTCTTGCTGCTTATGTGCATACAACAAATATTGGCCGCATGTTTCGCGTGTCAGAGCAACTCGAGGTTGGGGTGGTAGGTATTAATAAGGGAGTCTTTGCGACCGAGGTCGCGCCATTTGGAGGGACTAAACAATCTGGGATTGGTACAGAGGGCTCAAAGTATGGCATTGAAGAGTATCTCCACTTGAAGCGTCTATCGATTGGAGGAGTGGAGGACTAGTTATCCTGTGAACTGGAGCGCTCATGTCAGATAGCAACTTACCCCTTTTTGCACCCGTTATTCAATTTGTTCTCATTTTTGTTTTGATGGCATCTTCAGCCTTATGGTTGAAATTTAGGGGGGTACTCACTGATGCGCATACCCCTGTAATTTCTAGATTGATTACCGATTTTGTTTTACCAGCGCTTATTTTTTACAAAATGAGTAGCATTACCCTTACGCGCCACCAAATTGATGCTGCAATATCAATCATTGCTTCAGAATTGATTACTGGAACTGCCGCATATTTAATAGGGCGTTATGTAATTGGATTTAACAGAGGCGCATTAGGTACATTTATTTTAGCCTCGACTTTTGGTTCAACTAGTTTGATGGGTACCTCATTAATTCAAATTGTTTTCCCGAATGATGCTGAAGCCCTAGCAACCGGAATTACGGTGGGTCAAGTGGGTGTTGGTATGCCGAATTACGCCATCGGTGCTCTTATAGCTCTATGGTTCGGTACTCAAAACTCTAATATAAATTTGGTTCAGGTTTTTAAGACATTCTTTTTGAATCCCCCAGTAGTATCTTTTATTGCGGGCTTGTTGTGGGCTTTGCTTTCGTTACCACATACGGGATTTTTATTGACGATCGTATTTGGTGCATTGCAATTTTCAGGTATTAGCCTTACTTTTCTTGCGGCCCTTTTAACCGGATTGACGATGAAAAAAATAGGGCGCAAGGATTTAGGCTTACCATTTTTTACCTGTGCGGCACTCCTATTGCTCGTTCAGCCCGTTATTGCATACGAACTCGATGCCGTTACAGGAAGTACTAATAGTATGGCTTCAGTTTTGGTACTGCTGTTGGGGGCTATGCCAGCCTCTCCATTGGTTATTGCATATTCAGTTCGTTACGGCTGTGATGTTGATCTTGCAGCCAAATTAGTAATTAGTACTTGTGCCCTGAGTATGTTTACACTCCCCCTTCTTGCTTACCTCTATTTTTAAGTCAGACTAAAATTGGTCGCATGTTTTGGGCATCAGAGCAACTAGAGCTTGGATGGTAGGCGTTCATAAGGGGGTCTTTGCGACCGAGGTCGCATCATCTAGAGGGGTCAAACAACCTGGGTTAGTTACGGACGGCATTGATTGTGCGTTATAACGCTTGATGCGGGCCCATGCTGTTTTTGATAACTTAGCGTAATAGCGCTACTGTGGCTTAGGCGCATCCCGATACAAAGGCTCTACTGCCGGCATTAATGCGCTCAGCTGCTCAATGCGTGTTTCTCCCGAAGGGTGGGTTGATAAAAACTCGGGGGGATTTTTACCTTGCGTTGCCTTCATCATCTTTTGCCATACGGAGATGGCGGCACGCGGGTTATAGCCTGCTCTGGCAGCGAGTTCAACCCCAATTGCATCGGCCTCACTTTCATGTTGCCTTGAGTTCGGCAATACTAATACATACTGCGCCACTTGATTGGCTGCATTAATTTGCGCACCATACCCTCCAGCTGCAGCAAGTGCAATATTGGCGATCGCACTTTGTGCCATGGCTTGCGAGAGGCGTTCCCTACCATGCTCACGTAAGGCATGGGCAATCTCATGCCCCATGATGGCAGCAATCTCATCATCACTCAGCTTGAGTTGATCGATGATGCCGGTATAGAAAGTAATCTTGCCGCCCGGCGCGCAAGTTGCATTCAGTACGGGTGCATTAATCAGGCTCAGCTGCCAATTCCATTTCTGGGTATCGTCCCGAAAGTGGGTAGTCTGTGGAATCAGGCGATTGGCAATGGTGATCAAGCGATCGTATTGCGGGCCTGATGTAATCAGAATCTTTTTCTCTTGGGCTTTTTTATTTTGTTCGTTAAAACTAATGGCCGATAAACGCTCCACCTCGCTTTGGGAGGCCATCATCAGCTGCTGGCGGTTGACGCCCACTACGCCCGGACGGGTCGTAGTGGTGCATGCAGAAAACAGGGTAATGCTGGCAATGCAAAAGGCAATAAGACGGTAACGCTTGTTGCGGGCGCAATTACGAATCAAGGACTTTTGCATTACGTTCGCTACTAAATTGATTACTGCGTATTACTTCTTTCCTGGTGTAATCGAAGCAGCCATCCTGTCGATGAAAAGAGCGCGCACTACATCACCTACCGCGATATCTTTCAGCAGCTCTGGGTTCTTTACCTTCACTACAGTGACCTTGCCATTAGGGCCCTTAATGGACGCTGTTTTCTTAGTGCGATCGACTGCTACGACATCGGCAATGATTTCAGTAGCGTTGGTGATGGTCTGTGCTGGCTTTTGGCCGGGCTGCGCAGTGGTAACGGCAGAAGCTTCTTGCTTGCTGCGAATGCCATCGCTCTTGGTTTTAATGAGTTCCAATGCAACAGCGATTTCATAGGTAACGCTCAGGTGATCGCCAACTTTAATCTGCGCAAAGTTCTTAATCTCTGGGCCGGCTACAAAATTCGATTCACCATCTTTATTTTTAAACGTAATGGTGCGTGTTTTTGCATCAATCTTGACAACATCGCCTTGATACAAGTCATAAATAGTATCGACAATAGCAGCAGCTTCGACCTTGGGTTTGGCTGGGCTGGCAGGCTGTGCCTGAACGAGGCTAGTCGATGCGAGCAATGCAGCAGTGACTGCGGCGATGTGAAGGGATGTTTTTTTCATGGAGTTCCTTTTGGTTTAATAAAAAAGTAAAGCATTCTTGGTTTTACTGCGTACTAATAGGTATTGGATTCAGAAAGCTGGGCTGCGCTTGCTTCGCGCTCCCACCAATTGCCAACAAAGTAACCTTGGAGCCAATCAATGCACTGACTGACCTTACCAGGTACTAAACGGGGCGATGAAAACACCGCATGGATCTCTTGGGAGGGCAGGGTCCAGTCCGTCAAAATGGGTCGCAAATTTCCTTTTTGAACGGAGTGATGCGCTACATACCAAGGGATCGCTGCTAAACCCATTTTAGCGATGGTGGCCGCCAATAGGGTCGATAAGTTGTTCGAGTACAGCGGGCCTTTAACGGGGATCGAGAGTGCCGCGCCATCGGCTCCGCTAAAGTGCCAACGGTGGTTATCTTGCACTGAGCTGTAAATGAGGGCTTGATGCCCGGCTAACTCGGTTGGATGGGTGGGCGTACCATGCTCATCTAGGTAGGCCGGGCTGGCAACCAGCACCCAGGGGTTTAGCCCTAAATAGCGGGACCCCAGCGAAGAGTCTGGCAAGCGACCCATGCGAATGGCCATATCAATGCCTTGTTCGACTAAATTGACGTAGTGGTCATCCAAACTGAGGTGTACTTGCAGTTGGGGGTGCTGAGCCATGAATTCCAATATCAAAGGCGTCAAAATGCGGCGGCCGAACCCAACCGAGGAGCTAATCGATAGCTTTCCCTGAATTTTGCTCTGCAAGAGGGCGGCTAAGTTATCCGCATCCTCCAGCTCCCGCGAAATGACTTTGCATTTCTCATAATAAATTTGGCCGATTTCGGTCGGGGTGACCCCCCTAGTGCTGCGGTGCAGCAAAAGTGAGCCAAGGCGTTTCTCTAAAAAGGCAATGTGCTTGGTGGCTGTGGGCTGAGTAATGCCAAGGCTAATGGCAGCCTTACTAAAGGAGCCAGTCTCGACGACGCGAACAAATAGGGCGATGCCCTGGATGCGATCCATTTGTCTATTCTATCCTGATTTCCATTTGGGGTATTCCAAATTGGAATAGGTGATATGAATGCGCCTGCCGTTCTCATTTCAAGCGGAAATGGCGATCATTCAATCATTCTTAAAAACGTGGAGGAGACATCATGGCCAAAATGAAAGCCGCAATGGCTGCAGTACTAGTAATGGAAAAAGAGGGCATTACAACCGCCTTTGGTGTTCCAGGCGCAGCAATCAATCCGCTTTACGCTCAATTGCGCGAGCGTCAGTCGATTACGCACATTTTGGCCCGCCACGTTGAGGGTGCTTCCCACATGGCTGAAGGCTATACCCGCGCTAAAGCCGGCAACATTGGTGTTTGTATCGGCACCTCGGGCCCTGCTGGCACCGACATGATCACCGGCCTCTACTCTGCCATTGCTGACTCCATTCCAATTTTATGCATCACTGGCCAAGCGCCACGTGCTCGCCTCTACAAAGAAGACTTTCAAGCCGTTGATATTGAGTCCATCTCCAAGCCAGTAACCAAGATGTCCGTGACGGTTCGCGAGCCTGGTTTAGTGCCCCGTGTATTTCAGCAAGCCTTCCATGTGATGCGCTCCGGACGTCCCGGCCCTGTCTTAATTGATTTGCCAATTGACGTTCAGCTCGCTGAAATCGAATTTGACATCGATACCTATGAGCCATTGCCGGTTTACAAGCCTGCGGCTAGCCGTAAGCAAATCGAAAAAGCGATTGAAATGCTGATGACTGCCGAGAAGCCACTGATCGTTGCTGGCGGCGGAATCATTAACGCCGATGCGGATAAATTATTGGTTGAGTTTGCTGAGTTGACCGGTATTCCAGTGATTCCTACCCTGATGGGCTGGGGTGCGATTCCGGATGATCATCCACTAATGGCTGGCATGGTCGGACTACAAACATCGCACCGCTACGGCAATGCCACGATGCTGGCGAGTGACTTTGTTTTGGGTATTGGTAACCGCTGGGCTAACCGCCATACGGGATCAATTGAGGTGTATTGCAAAGACCGTAAATTTATCCACGTCGATATTGAGCCAACGCAAATTGGCCGCGTCTTTAATCCAGACTATGGCATTGTTTCGGATGCCAAAGCAGCCTTAGAGTTGTTTATTGAGGTAGCTAAAGAATGGAAATCCAAAGGCAAGCTCAAAGACTATAGTGATTGGGTCAGCCGTTGCCAAGAGCGTAAGCGTTTGATGCTGCGCAAGACCAATTTTGACAATGTGCCTATCAAGCCACAGCGCGTATACCAAGAGATGAACTCGGTATTTGGTCGTGACACAGTCTATGTATCGACCATTGGTTTATCGCAAATTGCGGGCGGTCAATTCTTGCACGTCTATGGCGCTCGCCAGTGGATCAATTGCGGTCAAGCCGGCCCCTTAGGCTGGACTATTCCGGCAGCACTCGGCGTGTTAGCCGCTGATCCAACTAAGACAGTCGTTGGTCTTTCCGGCGACTATGACTTCCAGTTCTTGATTGAAGAGCTGGCTGTTGGTGCGCAGTTCCATTTGCCGCTCGTCATGGTGTTGGTGAATAACAGCTACCTTGGTTTGATTCGTCAAGCCCAGCGCGGCTTCGAGATGGACTATTGCGTCCAGCTCGCCTTTGACAATATCAATGTGGATGATCAAAACCTCAAAGGGTATGGCGTTGACCACGGTAAAGTCGTCGAAGGACTTGGTTGCAAGGCTTTACGTGTAACTGACCCGAGCAAGATCAATGCCGTTTTGATCGAAGCGCAAAAGATGGCCAAAGAGCATCGCGTTCCAGTAGTGGTTGAGGTTATCTTAGAGAAGGTAACTAATATTGCGATGGGTACTGAAATCAATAATGTCAACGAATTTGAAGACATTGATTGCCGTCACCCTGCTGGTACTGAAGGATTAGTTACAGCCGGCTTGCTCGAGTAATTGGTCTAAGTAATAGAATGCTGTTCTAATGCGGTATTACGAAGGTAATACCGCAACTTTTTTGCCATTTTGGTTTTGTTTGTTTGAATTTGATAAGGAATAGGAATGCCGAAGTTTGCTGCCAATCTCACCATGTTGTTTAATGAAGTTCCATTCATGGAGCGCTTTGACAAGGCTGGGGCAGCCAAGTTCAAGGCAGTGGAGTTCCTATTTCCGTATGCATTTCCAGCTGCCGATATCAAGGCAAAGCTCGATCAAAACAAACTAACCTTGGTATTGCACAATTTACCTGCGGGCAACTGGGAGGCTGGTGAGCGCGGTATTGCTTGCCTACCTGATCGCATCGAAGAGTTTCGTAAGGGCGTAGCCAATGCAGTGGAGTATGCAACGGCGCTCGGCGTTACTCAAGTGAACTGCTTAGCCGGAAAAATGCCGGAAGGCGTTGCCCACGCCGTATTGCGTACTACTTTTATCGATAACTTAAAGTACGCTGCTGCTGAGCTAAAAAAAGCCAACATCAAGCTTCTGATTGAACCTATCAATACCTTTGATATTCCAGGCTTCTTCTTATCGGGAACGCAGCAGGCCATTGATATCATCACTGAAGTGGGCTCGGATAATTTATTTTTGCAGTACGACATTTACCATGCACAGCGGATGGAGGGCGAGCTTGCCAATTCCATTCAAAAGCACCTGGCTAAAATTGCGCACATTCAATTGGCTGATAACCCTGGCCGCAATGAGCCCGGTACCGGCGAAATCAATTACGCTTATATCTTTGCCATGCTCGATCGCATTGGGTATGCCGGCTGGATTGGCTGCGAATACAAGCCCGCAGCAACAACAGAAGCTGGTCTGAGTTGGTTTAAGCCGTTTGCATAAGCGGTTGCGCATCTCCATTTCAGCTGCTCATCTTGTTTCTCAATAAACAATAAAAATCCAACACTTCAAATAGGATAATTACCATGTCACAACTCAAACTCGGTTTCGTCGGTCTTGGCATTATGGGCGCACCCATGGCTGGTCATTTAGTTGCTGCAGGCCATACGGTCTATGTCAATACGCGCAGCAAGGTGCCAGAGGCAATTGCGAAATCAGCTGCGATTCAATCCGCAAGCCCGGCTGAAGTGGCTGAGAAAGCCGACATCATTTTTACGATGGTTCCAGATACCCCGGATGTTGAGCGCGTTCTGTTTGGTGATAAAGGAATTGCCACTGGCTTAGCGAATGGCGGCAAGGGCAAAGTGGTGGTGGACATGAGCTCCATATCGCCGATTGCAACCAAAGAATTTGCGAAGCGAATTAATGCACTGGGCGCCGATTATCTCGATGCACCAGTCTCTGGTGGTGAAGTAGGTGCAAAAAATGCAACCCTATCGATCATGCTGGGCGGCGATGAAGCCGTCTTTACTCGCGTGAAGCCCGTACTGGAATTGATGGGCAAGAACATTAATTTAGTTGGCGGTAATGGTGACGGTCAAACGGCTAAAGTAGCCAATCAAATCATTGTGGCCCTGAATATTGAGGCAGTTGCTGAGGCGCTCTTGTTTGCGGCTAAAGCGGGCGCCGATCCTGCGAAGGTGCGTCAGGCATTAATGGGTGGTTTTGCGAGCTCCAAAATTTTAGAAGTGCATGGCGAGCGCATGGTCAAGCGCACCTTTGATCCAGGATTTCGGATTGAGTTGCATCAGAAGGATTTAAATCTGGCGCTCAACAGTGCGCGCGCATTGGGCGTTTCTTTACCCAATACCGCCACTGCCCAAGAGTTGTTTAACTCCTGCTCAGCGCATGGCGGCAAAGCATGGGATCACTCAGCCATGGTGCGTGCCTTAGAAAAATTGGCTAACTTTGAAATTGGCCAAAAAGCCTAATTTATTGTTCCTAGCCTGACTTAAACCAGTATTGGATTCGGTTGCATAATATGCAGCATGAATTCACTACTGGTTGTTTACCTTCATGGCTTTCGTTCCTCACCACGCTCAAGCAAAGCCCGGATGACTGGCGATGCCATTGCGCAGCGCGTAGAGCAGGGTGCTGCCATCGAATGGTATTGCCCGCAATTATTCGCCTCCCCGCGTGAGTCTATGGATATGGTTCAACGCCACATCGATGCCACTAAAGCCGATCGATTAACGGTGATCGGCTCTTCTTTAGGTGGCTTTTACACCAACTACCTTGCAGAGCGCTATGGCTGTAAGGGCATTGCATTAAATCCGGCTGTTAGGGCAGGGCGTGAGCTGGCGCCCCATGTCGGCATGATGACGGCCTACGATAGCGAAGAGCCTTTTGACTTTCGGGCTGAATACATCGATGAGCTCAATCGCATGCAAGTCGAATCCATTACGCTCCCTGAGCGCTATCTCCTCTTGGCTGCCACCGGCGATGAATTGCTTGACTGGCGCGAGATGGCCGCTTTTTACCCAGGCGCCCAGCAGATCATTATTCAAGGTAGCGACCATGGCATTGGCAATTACGGGGATTATCTGGAGGCGGTAATCGACTTCGCTTGCGATTAATTTGAATGGCTCATTTCATGAGCTTCTAGCTTGACATACTGCACTCTGGACTAATTAGCGCGCGAGCGCAAAACCGGAGTTAATTATGCAGACCTTAAAAACATTTTTTATCTGGCTGATCTTTGCCGAAAAGCAGGGTGAATGGCAGCGTTCGGAGTGGATTTGCCGCAATCGGATTGAGTAAGCAAGCCAATTCAGACCACACTAAATAGCGCTCTTTAGGGTCAATTGCAGCGCGTTGATCGCCCCCGCAATTTTCTGTAAGATGGTTGTCATGCAGTGATGCGATGATTTATGCCATTACAGAGAGGGGAGTGGTTGTGCTGAGCATCTTGAAGCTAGACGCTGGCGGTATTCCACAATGCTGGATTAATGCGGAAGAGGCGACAAAACAATATGCGGATCAGAGCGTATTGTGGACGCTGGGCGATCCAATTGCGGTCATGCGCGGCGGTATCTCGCGTGCTACTGGCAAGCAATCCATCATTGAGCTGCACTCCATCGTTGCCGTCAAAGGCTCCGCACGTATTAATCTATTCGATGTTGTACCCGGCATTACCAAACGTAAGTTGTACCGTCGTGATCGTGGCCTCTGTGCCTATTGTGGTGAGCGCATTACCGAAAATGATGCGGAAGCGGAACACATTATTCCCAATAGCCGTGGCGGCAAATACACCTGGATGAATTTAGTTATTTCTTGCAGGCCATGCAACCAGCGCAAAGGCAACCGTACTCCGGAAACCGCGAATATGAGCCTACTTTATGCCCCTTACATGCCCAGCTTGTATGAAGACATGATTCTGAAGGGCCGTAATATTTTGGCCGATCAAATGGATTTTTTAGCCGCAAACTTACCCAAGAATAGCCGCTTGCTGGAAGGATTGTTCTGGGAGCAGTCCTAAGTCGTTTTAAGCCGCTGTGGATTCTATTGGCAGCCTTGGTGCTGTCCCTAGTCGCGCACCTCATTTTATTTTTCTGGTTGTGGCTGATGCCCACCGGCTCGCTGATTGCGCCCCCGCAGGAAACCCCCTTTGTTGCGACTCTAAAAGAAGAGCCGGTCAAGAAAATCAAGATGGCCCGCTCAGCAAAAAAAGCGGTGCCACAAGCTGGCAATGCCACTGGTGATACGGGTAGCCCGGCTGGATCTCCAGAGGGTGCTTCAACAGAGCAGGGCAATGGTCTGGCCGAACAAGATGGGGTGGCCTTTCGCCTTCCTGAATCGGCGCTGCTGTATTACGACGCTTATGTCGATGGGCAGCAAGTGCAGACCGGTGAAATCAAATGGATCGCGGATAACTCAGGATATGCGCTATCGATTACGATTCCCTATGCTTTTGTCGGCCCGTTTGTCTTCGAGTCCAAAGGCAAGATTGATGCCTATGGTTTAGCCCCCTCAATTTACTGGGCCCAGCGAGGTAAAAATCCACCGCGGTTTTCCCGTTTTGAGCGCAATGCGCAGGGCGGTCCAGTGATGTTTTTTTCGGAGAAGATGGATTTTTCTCCGCCCATACCGCCAGGCACCCAGGATCGGTTCAGCCTCATTTTTCAATTTGCCTCGCTTCTGAATGGTGACGGCAAAATTGATGAAGCTGGCACGATTCGGTCTATCCCGGTAGCGAGTTTTGACATGATTGAGCCTTGGCAATTTAAAAGCTATGGTGAGCTTGTTTCCGATGCGGTGCCAAGCATGGGCGTAACCACCTTACGCCACTATGAATTACTCGATCGCCCCAGCAATAAGTTTAAAAGGCGTGTGGACCTATGGTTAGTTCGAGATTTGGAGTGGCTACCGGGACGTATTCGGACTACAGAGGCGAATGGCAGGGTGTTTGAGTTGGTGTTTAAGCAGAAGGCGCCGCTGAGCCGGGTTTCCGAGTAACCAAGGCACCCATCATGGAATACAGGGCTGCACCTGACATTGAGACAGAAAAAATGCCGGAGAATGAGATCAAAATCGGCAATATTTGCCAGCCACTAGCTAGGGGGAAGTTGCCAAAGCCTAAGGTGGTGTACATCTCGCCAACAAAGTAAAAAGTCTGCGTAACCCCTGGAAATACCGCAAATGCGACCAAGACGTAGGTCCACGCCACAATCTCCGTAATGTGGGTCAAGATAATCAACAAGATCGCAATGAAATAGGAAATAAAACTACCCCCAGCCAAGTGTGGGATCGTTTTTAGGAAACGGTCTATGGCATGAAAAGCGCTGGCGATCACCAATACGGCGATGCCGTGGAGCGTGAGCATAACCGCCATAAAGGCCATGATCAAATACAGCTCAATGTTGTCTCCAATATCAAGCTGGAGCTGCTGCAATAGCTCGGCCGGCGAGGGCAAGGTAATGGTCTTTTCAGTGGTCATGCATATCCCTAAAATGACTTATCTATCTTATTTGACATAATAATGATTATACGCAGTTAGGACGCAGTTACGATTTTGGGCCGCCTGGGTACGGCTCGTTATAAAGCTTCTGCCAACGGGCTCTTAAGCCCTTTTGAATCTCTTCTTGGTTAAACAACTCTGCCGCGTCAATCGCGGAATATCCTTGCTGATTGCGTAAGCGAATATCAGCACCACGATCCAATAAAAGGCGGGCTAACTGAATATTGCCAGCCCGTATCGCCATCATTAATGGCGTAGTCTCATTGGGGCTGCGAGCATCGACAGCAGCACCTTTATCCAATAGAAAGGTGGCAATATCAACGTGGCCATTGGTGCAGGCGTAATGCAGTGGCGTCCAACCAGGCCGATTAACAGGAACTTGCTTTTGGTCAACCAAGATCTTCACTTCCGCTAATTGACCATATAAGGCAGCAAACATCAGCGGCGTCTCATCCGTCATATTCGGCTGATTGAGGTCGATTCCTTTGGCATTAATGAGGTAATCCACTGTTTTAGTGGAGTTTTCTTGAATGGCAAGCATTAAAATAGGCATGCCGCGCGGATCTTTTTGGTTGGGGCTCATCCCCTTATCAATCAAGGATCTAACTTGTCGAACATCATCAAATTTAGTGGCACTCGTTATTGCCGCTATTTGGGAGTCTGTTTGAGCATGTGCCCAGCTTGAGGTAAGCACAGCAGCTAGGATCAGCGGTCCAAAGAGTCTCTTATGGGTGCGTCTGGACTTCAGATTCAGAATCATATTAATTTTCTATTTACTTGAAAACATTGAAAAAAATTATTTGTAGTGTGCTCTGCAATGGTTTCTACAGAAACGCCCTTCAGATCAGCGATAAAGCCAGCGACATGGGAGACCCAAGCCGGTTCATTGGTCTTGCCCCGGTGCGGCATAGGCGCCAAGTACGGCGAGTCCGTCTCAATTAGCATGCGTTCTAAAGGCACCTGCCGACAAGTCTCCTGGAGGTCTTTTGCGCTTTTAAAGGTCACAATCCCAGAAAAAGAGATATAAAACCCCAAATCAATGGCTTCTTTAGCGACTTCAAGGCTTTCAGTAAAGCAATGCATGACACCGCCAATTCGATCAGCACCCTCTTCTTTGAGGATCCGGATGGTGTCTTCCGAGGCGGAGCGGGTGTGAATGATTAATGGGCAGCCTGACGCGATTGCCGCCCGAATGTGCGTCCGAAACCGGGTGCGCTGCCACTCCATATCGGCATACGCCCGGTCGGCCATGCGGTAATAGTCCAGTCCGGTTTCGCCAATTGCAATGACTTTAGGGTGCTTTGCTGCCTCGACCAAAAAATCGACGGTCGGCTCCGGCGTATCTTCGTAATCGGGGTGCACTCCTACTGAGGCATATAAATGGGGGTGGCTCTCGGCCAACTGCCGAACCAAAGGAAAGTCAGGGAGGTCTACCGAGATGCAGAGTGCATGGCTAACCTGGGCCGCTGCCATATTGGCAAGGACTTCGGGTAAGCGCTCGCGATACTCCGGAAAATCAAGGTGGCAATGGGAATCAATGAACATCAGTCTATTTTAATCGCCAGCGCCCTCCTCGGCTAATAGACCCCAAAGTGTGGGTATCAATCCCCAAAAATCTGCTGGTATTGCATGAGTAAGGACTCAAGCTGAATGCGGGTAGCCAATGGGTGGTTTTCATGGCGACGTGCCTGTGTGACCCCTTTCCAAAGGCGCAATAACTTTTCGATACGCACCTGCTTTGCTAAAACCGCAATCGTTCCAGCATGCTTGGGATAAAAGCGCACGGCATCGGCCTGCGCACTACCTTGCAGGTCGGCTAACCAACGCTGCATCGAAGCCAGCAATACTGCAAACGAAGCCTTATGGGTTTTTTCTGCCACATCTAGCCAATCGATACGAACACCTTGGGATAGGCCTTGCAATAAATAGCGCGAGGCCTGAATCGACACAAACAGCTCATCCTTCTCGTTTTGATCTTGCTTGGCCGATAGAAACTCCAGGGTCGCGATGGGCGCCCCGCCCTGCTCATAAAAAATAGTTTCGAGTTCGTCGTTTGAAACAGACAGCTCCGGACGGGCTGCGATTTCCTGACGAAGCCACGTGAGGCCGGTCACTCGATCGGGCGGTGGCAGAGCAATTAAACGGCAACGGGAGCGAATGGTCGGCAAGACACGATCAAGGCGGCTCGTTACCAATATAAAAATGGTGCTGCTGGGCGGCTCTTCCAAAGACTTTAATAGGGTGTTGGCCGCATCTGGTCGCAGTGACTCTAATGGGTAAACCAAGACAACGCGATTGCCGCCGCGATGCGTGCCGATCGCTAAACCCTCAATGGCTGATCGGGCTTCTTCAATGGCAATATTCTTCTTCTCTTTTTTTTCAGCAGAGTCGCCCTCTTCATCGCGCAGTAGTTTTGCTTTTTTACTGGGCGAGGGATCGCCATCGGCTCCCTCGAGAGCTTCATTGGGCATAAAGCGGCGGTGCGTCTCGGGGACCAGCGCAACAAAATCAGGGTGATTGCCGGTATCAAACCAGCGGCATGCCTCACAGCAATTGCAGGGTTTGTTATTTCCGTTTGGTAATACCTCGCATAGCAGGGCTTTGGCCAGCGTCAACGCAAAATCCACCTTACCAATACCCGCCTGTCCATGGAGCAGTAAGGCATTCGGGCACGCGGCTAAATCAATGCCATCCCACTGCGGCTGTAACCAAGGTGCAATCATCGAATCGCCAAGGGAGCTTGGCATAAGAAATTCCAAATCGCCTCTTGCGTTTGAGTAGCATCAACCAATACAAAACGCTGCGGATCTGCCTTTGCTCTGCGCAAGTATTCCTGCCTGACCCGTTCAAAGAAAGCCAGATCAAGTCGCTCAAATTTATCGGGTGTGCGCGCTTTTGAGCGTCGTGCTTCCGCAACTGCTCCGGGCAAGTCAAATAAAAAAGTAGTATTCGGTTGCAGCAAGCGTCCATCGCTTTGCATTTGTACCCATTGCTCTAAGGCATTGAGTTTTTCAATTGAGAGTCCGCGTCCGCCGCCTTGGTAGGCAAAACTGGCATCGGTAAAGCGGTCGGACACCACAATATGCCCGGCTGCAAGAGCAGGTTCAATGACTTGTGCTAGATGCTCACGGCGCGCGGCAAACATCAGCAAGGCTTCTGTTTCTAAATGCATCGGCGCCTCTAATAACAGTGACCTCAATTGCTCGCCTAAAGTAGTGCCACCGGGCTCACGCGTGACAATAATCGTACGATCTGGAAAGCGCTTTTTGAGTAGCTCACAATAGGCGGCGATGTGGGTGCTTTTTCCAGCGCCATCGATGCCCTCAAAGCTAATAAAAAATCCAGGCTCGTTCATATTCATCGGGGCATCCATTACGGCGACGGTTTCTTTGCTGGCACTTTAATGGAGCGCTGATATTGGTCAACGGCTTTTTCATGCTCAGCCAGTGTCTTAGAGAAATAACTACTGCCATCGCCCTTGGCAACAAAATACAGGGCATCGCTTTTTGCAGGGTTGGCTGCAGCAAGCAGGGATTCCATACTGGGAATCGCAATCGGGGTAGGAGGTAAACCGGCGCGCATATAAGTATTGTATGGATTGTCGCGGCGAAGATCCACTTTGCGCAGATTGCCATCAAACCTTGGGCCGATGCCATAAATCACCGTAGGGTCGGTTTGTAGGCGCATCCCTATTTTTAGGCGATTGTGAAACACTGCTGATATTTGCGCACGCTCGCTGGCCTTGCCGGTTTCTTTTTCAATGATTGAAGCCAATATCAGCAAGTCGTATGGTGTCTTGAGTACGCTTGTGCTCGGTACCTTGCTCCAGGCCTTTGCCAGATTTTTCTGCATTGCATCGGCGGCACGGCGGTAGATAACTAGGTCGCTTTCACCGGGATCAAACACATAGGTATCGGGGAAAAAGAGTCCTTCTGCATTGGCATGGCTTAAGCCGACTACCTTAGAGAATGCGTTAGAACTCAGCCCCTTGGTTTGGTGCTCTATGGCGGGATGGGTATCGACGATTTGCCGCAATTGCCATATTGGCGTTCCGGGCACAAAGGCAATCGATTCTTTAATGCTATCGCCCCGAGCCATCTGGAATAGGATGGCGGCTGTACTGGCTTCCAAGGGAAACAGATAGGTTCCGGGCTTCAGCTTGGCATGAACCAGCAAGGCGCGTGATCCGAGCTGAAACAAAATGCCATTGACCTCAATGCCTTGACTGCGCAGCTGCTGTGCAATGCTCGCTACGCCAGATCTGGGATTGACTTTGGCAGTAAAGCCGCCAGGCCGAACTGGGTCGTTGGCCGCAGATGGAACTACCCCCCAAAAAAACAGTGTGCCATAAAAGAATAAAGCGACTAGAACCGCAATTCCGAAGAGTTTGAGGGGTAATGCCCAAAATGGAGCGCGCTTTTTTCGCATCAGGCTATGATAAAAGCGTCTAGACTTTGTTTAAGCAAATCGCACGCCCCATACCACCCTAAAAAAGACCCATCCTATGAAAACCGCTGCCAATCTCGCTGACTGGGGACTCATTATCGTTGAGGGCGAGGATGCAGCCAGTTTTTTACAAAACCAACTCACGAACTCCGTTTTGGGCCTTACAGCTGTCACATCGCCGGCGATTGCAAGTGGACCCGATGCAGTTCGCCTCGTTGGTTATTGCAGCCCCAAGGGCCGCTTAATTGCGAGCGCTTGGCTTGGTCTTTTTTTAAAAGCGGATGGGAGCAGCTTCTTTGGCTTGTTTATCTCCAAAGACATCGCAGCCAGTACCGCAAAGCGCTTAGCCATGTTCGTCTTGCGCTCCAAAGTGACGGTCAAGGATGTCACTAGTAGTTGGGCGATTACGGCGTATTGCAGCAGCGGAACACTGGATGATCTGGAGGTCGATAAAACAAGTATCGCGCTGCAACTACCAGATGTAATGACCGCCGGTGTTGCGATGCAACGCCTACTGATCGCAGAGCCCATACCTTCAGATCGTGCATCGACCGAGGCGACTTCTGAGGATGCTCAAATTCTATGGCGGTCACTCGAGGTCATGAGCGCCATTCCGCGCATCGTTGCCGCAACCCAAGACCAATTTGTGCCCCAAATGGTGAACTTTGAGTCTGTCTACGGCGTTGATTTTAAGAAGGGGTGCTACCCCGGCCAAGAGATCGTGGCACGCAGTCAATACCGTGGGGTAATTAAGCGGCGCCTGCAGCTGGCCCACTGCCCCATCGATCTACTCGCAAATGCCCCTACTGGCCCAGGGAGCGAGATTTTTCATGCGGATGATCCCAGTCAGCCGGCCGGAATGGTCGTGCTTAGCGCCCCTAGCATTGCTAATGCCCGCCGCATGGACTTCCAAATCGAGATTAAAACCGAGCTACAAGCTGGTGGCACTTTCCATCTGGGGACCCCAGATGGCCCCATTTTGATGTTGGATCAGCTGCCCTACCCCCTGATCGTCATTTAATCAGGCATAGTATTGCTATGTGCCTCATTCTTTTCGCCTGGAAATCCCACCCCGACTATCCATTGGTGGTCGCTGCGAATCGCGATGAGTTCTATGAGCGCGATACAGAAAAAATGGATTGGTGGTCGGAGCATCCCGAGCTCTTAGCGGGTCGGGATCGTGCGGACGTCTTAGGCAGTCCGGGCACTTGGCTTGGGTTTACTAAATCAGGCCGCTTTGCTGCCTTGACCAATGTCAGGGCGCCCAGTGAAAAAAATCCAGATGCGCGCACTCGTGGCGAGCTGTCGCTGATGTACCTGACCGGCGAGCATAAGCCCGATGGCTTCATTCAGCACAATGCAAAACGCTTTGAGCAATACAACGGCTTTAATATGCTCATGGCCGATCTCAGCAATCCGAGCGATGCACAGATGCATTGGGTGAGCAATCGGATGATGCTCGGCCAATCGATTCGGCCACGCAAAACCTTCCCCAAGCAAGCCTTGGATGCAGGTGTCTATGGGTTATCTAATGCAATGCTCGATACGCCTTGGCCTAAAGTTACCCATCGGGTCGCTGCATTTGCCCAAACACTGGCAATGGATCAGGGCAACCTCAAACACGCCGATCATTATTTGCATCTGCTCAGCGACACTCGCGTTGCGGTCGATCAAGAATTACCCAGTACCGGCGTCAGCAAGGAATGGGAAAAAGCCTTGTCCCCTGCATTCGTTCAAACCCCAATGTATGGCACGCGCTCAAGTACCGTATTGCGCATTCGTAAAGATGGCGCCTTCGAAATGGTGGAACGCCGCTTTGATGCCAATGGCACCATTGGCCACGATGTAATAACCGGCGCGCTGACAAGCGCATCCGGCTCAAACCTCTCGGTTTAATACAATGATTTACTGGCTTCGCTGATCGGGATTAATCACCCGCTCACCACTCGCATTGCGCGTGGGTAAGCGCCGCAAGTATTTAAACGTTCCGGTAGCCATGCAGCACACGCGGCCTTGATCGTCGTATAACTTCGCTTCACAGAAGGCCATCGTCACACTGCGGTGGACGGTATCGGCTTTGACGCGCAGAATGCCATTGGCCGCTTGTAGAAAGTTGGTGTTGAGCTCAATCGTCACCACGCTGCGGTCGTCTGGATCGCCCGACCGGGCAGCTACTGCCATGGCCACATCCATTAGCGTCAGCAATACGCCTCCGTGGGCCACTTCCCAGGTATTTTTATGCTCAGGTTTAATCGCCAGCAGAATTTCGCCGCTACCCATTTCCGCGCTCAGGCAACGGATTCCGAGTAATTTTAAGAAAGGGACATCCAGCTCTTGGCCTAAATTGCTGAGCTTCGCGGCAGCAGTCAGTTCGGTTTGATTGGTCATGTTAGAAGTGGGGTAATTGGCGTTGGTTGTCTTGGGCATCTAGGGCTAAATACCCATAGAATAATGAACTTATGGCATTTTCTCTTATCGGCGACGACACCTGTCAATTTATAGCCCCTACCCCCCTTCCAGACCCCTATTGGATTGCGGTCTCAACAGGGGCGGCTGAGCTTGTTGGCATTTCCTTGGACTCGAACCAGTTGCCGCAGGATCCAGAATGGCTCGCTGTGTTGGCGGGCAATCCATCAGAACTAGGAGGGCGCCTTTTTCCAAAACCGATGGCTACTGCCTATAGCGGACATCAGTTTGGGCATTGGGCTGGGCAGTTGGGCGATGGCCGGGCCATTTTGCTCGGCGAACTGAACAAGCAAGAGCTGCAGCTCAAGGGCGCGGGTATGACGCGCTACTCGCGCATGGGCGATGGCCGGGCGGTTCTGCGATCCTCCATTCGGGAGTTTTTATGCTGTGAAGCAATGCATGCCTTAGGTATTCCGACCACGCGTGCACTATCCCTAGTAGGCTCTAAGCAGCCAGTGCGGCGCGAAACAATGGAGACGGCAGCCGTTTGCTCGCGCCTTGCTCCGAGTTTTATTCGAATCGGTCACTTTGAACACTATGCTGCCAATGGATTGCATGCACGATTGCAGGAACTGACGGCCTATTTAATTGAAGCCCACTACCCCGAGTGCCAATCAAGCAGCACCCCATACCTCGACTTATTTAAGGCGATATCTGCCCGCAATGCTGAATGTGTTGCGCAGTGGCAAGCAGTCGGTTTTTGCCATGGGGTTCTTAATAGCGATAACATCAGCGCACTTGGCCTCACCATGGATTACGGTCCCTTTGGTTTTTTAGATCACACCGCCTTAGACCACATTTGCAACCACACCGATAGTGGCGGTCGGTATGCCTACCATCGCCAACCTAAAATCATGCACTGGAATATGGCCTGCCTTGCCAATGCCATGGTTCCGCTCATCGAGATGGAAAGTCCGGGTGAGGATGCTGCCGATATCTTACGCGCAGCCTTGAGTGCTTTTCCGCCGGAGTATGAATCCAAATGGCTAGGGCTATTTCGGGGTAAGCTGGGTTTGCAGACGGATGCATCAGAGGATATGGAATTAATTGAATCCTTATTGCAACTCATGCATGCCAATCGGGCTGACTTTACCAATACCTTCCGCAGCCTCTCTGCTGTACACAAAAAGGATGTGCATTCCAATTGGCGCGATCAGTTTTTGGATCGAGATGCTGCCGATACTTGGTTAAGCCAATACCGCATACGTTTGCAGCAGGAATCGAACTCCGATGTAGAGCGCGCAGCGCAAATGAATCGCGTCAACCCCAAGTTTATTCTGCGCAACCATTTAGCGCAGCAGGCAATCGAGATGGCACAAGGCGATGACTTCACTGAAGTAAATCGATTGCAGCATATATTAAATCGGCCATTTGATGAGCAACCCGCGTTTGAGCAATACGCATTAGCGCCACTACCCGATGAGGTCGTAACGGACCTCAGTTGTTCGTCTTAAGAAAATGCATCAGACAAAAAATAAAGGGTGAAAAGCAATGAAAAAAACCAATGCAGAGTATCGTACCGAGTTAAGCGATATCGAATACCGCGTGACACGCGAGGCCGCTACTGAGCGCCCGTTTACCGGAAAGTATTGGGACCATTGGGAAAGTGGCAAGTACCAATGCGTCTGTTGTGGCACCCCACTCTTTGAGTCGGGCACGAAATTCGATGCCGGCTGTGGCTGGCCTAGTTACCACACGCCGCTCAATCCGGATGCTATATCGGAACATCAAGATGGTGCTTATGGCATGGTCCGCACCGAGGTGCGCTGTAGTCATTGCGATGCCCATTTGGGGCACGTCTTTAGCGATGGCCCCAAGCCAACGGGCCTGCGCTATTGCATTAACTCGGCATCCTTGCGCTTTGAGCCTAGTAAAAATGTGGCATCGGGTCAATAAAAGCGATAATCACACCATGAAATTTTTATTCGATCTTTTTCCGGTCATTCTGTTCTTTGTCGCATTCAAGTTTGCTGACATTTATACGGCAACGATTGTGGCAATGATTGCTACGATTGCTCAAATTTTATGGGTGTATTACCGCCATCGCAAAATTGATGCTACCCAATGGACGAGCCTTGTGTTAATTGTCGTTTTAGGTGCATTGACTATATTCCTGCAAGATAAAACATTTATCCAGCTTAAACCAACTGCGCTTTACTGGTTTTTTGCTGCCGGTCTTTATATCAGCGCTCAATTTTTTAATAAGAATTGGATTCAGGTGCTGATGGGCAAGCAGGTCACCCTAAAAGAAAATACGGCGCGCAATACCTGGAGTCAACTCAATCTAGCTTGGTCAATCTTCTTTTTCGTGATGGGCGCACTGAATTTATACGTTGCCTTTCAGTTTTCGGAAGATACCTGGGTTAATTTTAAGCTCTTTGGAACAACTGCTCTCCTCATCGTCTTTGTCATCGCACAAGGCTTTTGGCTCAGCAAACACATGGAAGAGGAAACGCCCTCATGAGCAAAAACCAAGAGCGCATTGCTTTATTTTTAGTCGACCTTAAAGCTGCACTGCCGATTGAGGAGATTGCAATTGAAGATGAAAGCCATTTGCATGCCGGCCATGCTGGCGCCGCTAGTGGCGGCGGTCACTTCAAGCTGACCCTGATTTCATCGGCATTTGATGGCCTTAATCGAGTGGCTCGCCATCGCTTGATTTATGCTGCATTGAGCCGTCACATTCCTAACGAGATACACGCACTCACCATTGAGGCCCACAGCCCTGCTGAGGCCCTTTTGCAGAAGTAAGTCACATTGATCGAACCTATTACCATTATCTTTATTTAAACGCCCTCACTATGAAACCACTATCCCTGTATATCCTATCCACCGCCACTGTGGCCCTATTTAGCGGCTCAGTTGCTATGGCTCAAAATGCCGCGATTGTGAATGGCAAAGCCATACCCAAAGCGCAACTCGATCGCCTGGTACAAAAATCAGGGCAGCCAACAAATGATCCCCAGGTCCGCGAAAAGGCGCGCGAAGTATTAATTACTCGCGAGTTAGTGCTTCAGGAGGCTAATAACCGTGGCCTTACGCAAAAAGAGGCAGTGAAAGACAAGCTTGAGCAAGCTCGGGTTGGCGTCTTAGTGGCTGCTGTATTTGAAGACTTTGTTGAGCGTGAGGGTGTAACCGAGGCTGAGCTCAAAGCTGCGTATGCTTCGATTCAGGCGGATTACACCGGCAAAGAGTACCAAGTGAAGCACATCTTGGTAGAAAAAGAGGCAGATGCAAATGCCTTGATTGCCAAGATTAAGGCGGGCGCTAGTTTTGCTGACATGGCGAAACAGAATTCCAAAGACCCAGGCTCTGCACCCAATGGCGGTGATCTCGGCTGGGTCAGTGATAAGTCATTGGTACCTGAGTTTTCAAAAGCAATGATTTCCTTAAACAAAGGTCAAATGACCGACAAGCCAGTCAAGAGTCAGTTTGGCTGGCACATTATTCGCGTGGACGATGTACGGGATGCCAAAGCCCCTCCCATGGATGAAATTAAAGCAGAGCTAAAACAAATTCTGATCTCCGATGAAAACTGGCAGAAGGCCAAGTTCTCTGAAATGATGCAAAAGCTCCGCGCCAAGGCAAAGGTTCAATAAGCATGATGCTATTGCACACCATGCTGCGGGTGGGTGATCTGAGCCGCTCCATTGATTTCTACACCCGTATTTTGGGCATGAATTTATTGCGTACCACTGAGCGGCCCGAACAAAAGTATTCCTTGGCCTTTGTTGGCTTTGGTAAAGGCAATGCGGATGGTCAAGCCGAGATCGAGCTGACCTACAACCATGGCGTGCATCAATATGAACTCGGCACGGCTTATGGTCATATTGCCTTGGGCGTACCTGATGCATACGCCACCTGCGCTGCGATTAAAGTGGCTGGTGGTCAGGTGACCCGCGAGGCTGGCCCGGTTCTGGGTGGCGATACGATCATTGCCTTTGTCACCGATCCCGACGGATACAAGATCGAGCTGATTCAGCGCTGAGCAATGTGGCACTAACTAGCCCAATCGAACTTCGTGTTCTGGATCGCATTCAGGCGATCTCGGCTGAACATTGGGACAGCTTATTGGCAGCAGATTCAACTCCATTTTTACGCTATGCCTTTCTTGCGGCACTCGAAGAACATGGCTGCGTTGGTGGCAATACCGGCTGGCAAGTAGCCCACTTAGCCATTTACCCAACGAATTCCGATAAGCCTATTGGGCTGATGCCGCTCTATTTAAAAAGCCATTCCTACGGCGAGTATGTATTCGATTGGTCATGGGCAGAAGCCTATGCCCAGCATGGCATGCAGTACTACCCCAAAGCCTTGTGCGCGATTCCATTTACTCCAGTGCAAGGATCGCGCATGCTGCTAGATCAAGAGCACGATCCAGAACGAACCCAGCAGTGGCTAATACAAGGCCTTAAGCAACTCTTGATTCAGAATAGCCTTTCTTCGGCTCATGTTTTATTTGCGGAATCAAAAACTCAAGAAGCCCTATTGACAAAAGGCTTCATGGCACGCGATGCAGTCCAATTTCATTGGAACAACCAATCGTATGCCAGTATGGATGAATTTTTAGATCAACTCACCATGAAACGCCGTAAAAATATTCGGCGTGAACGCAAACAAGTAGCGGATGCAGATGTGAAATTTCGGCATACACCAGGAACCTTTGCAAGTCAGGCAGATTGGGCATTCTTTTATCAATGCTATGCCAATACCTACCTCGAGCACCATTCATCACCCTATTTAAATGAAGCCTTCTTTCAGGATTGGGGCAAGCAGATGCCTGAATCCCTGCACCTGATCATCGCCGAAAAAGAGAATCACCCCATAGCTGCGTCCCTCTTGGTGGTCGACAAAAAAGCCCCTATTCCAACGGCATATGGCCGCTACTGGGGCTCTATTGAATACATTCCCTGCTTGCATTTTGAGACGGCCTACTATCAAGCCATTGAATACTGCATCCAAGAAGGGATACAGATTTTTGAAGGTGGCGCACAAGGACAGCACAAAATGGCGCGGGGGTTTTTGCCTGTAACTGTTCAATCAGCACACTGGATTAAAGACCCTGAGTTTGCAACCGCTGTCGAGCGCTTCTTAAAACGGGAGCGGGCCGGTGTCGGGGCTTATGTGGATGAGCTGGCCGAGCACTCTCCGCTTAAATCGACTACAGTACTGCTATGAGTGCTTCAAATTCCAATGAGCCTATTAGCGGCGCTAACTCCTTGTTGATTGGCGACGCGGAATCCGATACGCCCTGCATTGGCATTTGCTCTACTTTGTACGATGAAATCTGCAAAGGCTGTGGCCGCACATTAATCGAGGTTAGCAATTGGGTATTTATGACGCCCGAAGAAAAGGCGGCAGTCTGGAAACGCATCCAGGCAGAAGGTACGGCAATGCGTTTCCAACGTAATAAAGCAGACTAAGCTTACCCCGCCAGCGACTGACTGCGCAGATACTCTTCATACGTTCCAGAGTAATCGACCACGCTACCATCCATTTTGACCTCCAAAATGCGATTAGCCAGTGCTGATACAAACTCACGGTCATGGGAAACAAACAGTAAAGTGCCTTCAAACTTTTCGAGGGCAATTTGCAAGCTTTCAATGGACTCCATATCCATGTGATTGGTAGGCTCGTCCATCGCCAATACGTTATGCTTTTGCAGCATCAACTTACCCCAAATCATGCGACCTTTTTCGCCACCCGATAGTACTTTGACTGACTTACTGATGTCATCGCCTGAAAACAGAAGGCGTCCTAAGGTGCCACGAATCACTTGATCATCATCGCCGGTATTGCGCCACTGTGTCATCCAATCCATTAAAAGATCGTTGTCAGGGAATAGTTCGGACGTATCTTGCGGCATGACGCCCACATTGGCATTCTCGGCCCATTTGACATCACCGCTATCTGCCGGAATACCACTAAAGCGTTTACTCAAAATGGTTTTGAGTAAGGTGGTTTTACCTGCACCGTTTTGGCCAATGATGGCAATCTTTTCACCAGCACGAATGCCAATTTTAAAGTTCTTAAAGATCGGGCGATCGAATGCTTTCGTTAAAGCATTGCATTCCACTGCCATGTTATGCAGCTTCTTTTCATAGTCGAAGCGAATAAATGGATTTTGCCGTGAGGACGGCTTGATTTCCGTAATCTCAATCTTTTCTAACTGACGCTGGCGCGATGTCGCTTGGCGTGCCTTCGATGCATTGGCTGAGAAGCGGCTCACGAAAGCCTGTAACTCAGCAACCTTCTCTTTGGCCTTCACATTGGAAGCCAGCTGCTGCGCCCTTGCCTGCGTCGAAGCTAGCATATAGGAATCGTAGTTACCGGGATAGACTTTCAGCGTACCAAAGTCCATGTCGGCCATGTGCGTGCAGACTTCGTTCAAGAAGTGCCGATCGTGCGAAATAATAATGATGGTGCTGTTCAGTTGATTCAGAATTTCTTCGAGCCAATGAATCGAGTGAATATCCAAGTTATTGGTTGGCTCATCGAGTAACAACACGTCAGGATCTGAAAACAAGGCTTGCGCTAACAGTACACGGAGCTTCCAACCGGGTGCAACGCTACTCATGAGGCCTTGGTGCTGCTCAATCGGAATACCAATACCTAGTAACAACTCCCCTGCTTTCGCTTCAGCGGTATAGCCGCCATACTCGGCATACTTACCTTCTAAGTCAGCGGCGCGCATGTAATCTTCGTCGGTGGCGTCGGGATTGGCGTAAATGGCATCCCGGTCAGCCGCTGCCTTCCACATTTCTTCGTGGCCCATCATCACCACATCCAGTACGCGCACATCCTCAAAAGCAAACTGATCTTGGCGCAATTTACCCAAGCGAATATTGGGCTCCAGGCTCACATTTCCGCTGCTGGGCTCTAAATCACCACCGAGGATTTTCATGAAAGTGGATTTACCACAGCCATTGGCGCCGATTAATCCGTAGCGATTACCGCCACCAAACTTGACAGAGATGTTTTCAAAAAGGGGCTTTGCCCCAAACTGCATGGTGATATTGGATGCGGACAACACGGGTATGTTCTTACTTTCTTAGGGTCAAAGGCGCAATGTGCGCTGCAATACAAGTTTGCCGCTATTTTAACGGTGTTGTTGCGGCAATGCTCGATTTAGCCTTCGGTAAGCCTCGCAAGGGCCATCCGCAGGCCGTTTTGGCTCACCCCATCCAAATGCCATGACACTCAAGCAAATCCTATTTTTTGATCTGCACGAAATGCCGTACGAATGGCAGGCGAAGTAACAGCAACACCACGATGACGCCTAGATAGATGGAGACCGTTTCATAATCGCTCTTACCGGCTTTATGCCACCAGTAGTGGAGTATTGCCAATACGGCAATAGCGTAAATCAGGCGGTGCAGATGGCTCCAACGCCGACCGAGTTTGCGCTGCGCCCAGCGATTAGAGGTCAATGCCAGCGGAACTAAAAGGACGAAGGCAAGAAAGCCAAAGGTAATATAAGGCCGCTCCAATACATCCTGCCACATGGCCACTAGCGAAAAGTTATGGTCAAGCCACAACCAAATCAGAAAATGTACCGTAGCATAAAAGAAACAAAACAAACCGAGCATACGCCGCAGGTGAATAAACCCAGTCCAGCCGGTCAGCATTCGTGCTGGCGTCATGGCCAAACTCAGGCATAAAAAAACCAAGGTCCAAGTCCCCATCGAGCGCGTAATGAACTCAATCGGGTTGGCGCCCAAGTCCCCTGCACTCCCAAGCCAAATTAGCCTGCCCAGCGGTAACAAGGCAAGCAAAAAAACGGTTGGCTTTACGTACTGCAATTAGTAATTCTTTTTGAGATCCATGCCGGTATAGAGGCTAGCCACTTGCGTGCCGTAGCCATTAAACATCTCGGTTGGGATCTTGGGAGCAAAAATACCCCGGTTATCACCAAGGCGGCGCTCGGTAGCCTGACTCCAGCGCGGGTGGCTCACATTCGGATTAACGTTGGAATAAAAGCCATACTCACGGGGCGCAGACCTAACCCAACTGGTCACGGGCATCTTCTCCGTTAACCGAATCGACACAATGGACTTCGCGCTCTTAAAGCCATATTTCCAAGGTACGACAATGCGTACTGGGGCGCCATTCTGCTTTGGCAATACTTCGCCATAGAGGCCCAAGGTCAGCAAGGTAAGTGGGTTCATTGCCTCATCCAGGCGCAAAGCCTCACGGTATGGCCAGTCCAAAATGGGCCGGGCTAGACCAGGCATTTGCTGGGGGTCCGCCAGGGTCACAAACTCGATGAACTTAGCGGACCCCAATGGCTCCACTACATTCAGTAATTTAGAAAGCGAGTAGCCATTCCACGGAATAACCATGGACCAGCCCTCAACGCAACGCATCCGATAAATGCGTTCTTCGATCGGCGCCAATTTAAGTAGAGCGTCAATATCAATCGTCATCGGCTTTTTCACTAGGCCGTCGATCGTAACCGTCCAAGGGCTGGTTTTCAGGGAGCCGGCGCGGCGCGCAGGGTCAGCCTTGTCCATGCCAAACTCGTAGAAATTATTATAGGTAGTCACTTCTTTGTATTCCGAGAGGGTCTCTTTGGTGGAATACGGCGACTCAATCACATTCTTAAACTTCACCGCATCGGGATTACTCGCAAATGCTTCACGCGAGAACCATGGGGCCAATGCCATGCCCATGCCTCCTGCTGCTGCAAGCTGTATTAAAGAGCGGCGTTGCTCAAAAACAGATTTGGGTGTGACCTCACTCGCTGAAATAGTCGGATCGTGAAATGCCTTCATGCTTATACCTTTAACTTAAATGGCGTGAAATTCGTGTGGGTGTCGCAATAATCTTGATTCTTTTTTTCTTCAAAAATCCAACTACCGCATACGTCAGTGGCGTTGCATGGGTCTTGGGGGGGGGTACAAACAGCAGGTTTAAGATAAAAGTTGGATAATCAATAGGATAGCTGGATTTAACAAAAAAAACAGGGAATGCCGATATATGAGTAAGCCGATTTTTCACTGGGAAGACCCTTTAATGCTGGATACCCAGCTCAGCAGTGAAGAGCGCATGATTCGTGACGCCGCCTTTGAGTATGCTCAAGGCAGCCTTGCTCCGCGGGTGCATGACGCCTTTCGGAATGAGACAACCGACCCTGCCATCTTCCGTGAAATGGGCGAATTGGGCTTGCTGGGCATTACGATCCCGGAGGAATATGGTGGCGCCAACCTCAATTATGTCTCCTATGGACTCATTGCCCGCGAAATTGAACGCGTCGATTCGGGTTACCGCTCGATGATGAGCGTGCAGTCATCCTTAGTGATGGTGCCAATCAATGAATTTGGTAGCAAGGCCCAAAAAGAAAAGTTTTTGCCTAAATTAGCCAGTGGCGAGTGGATTGGTTGCTTTGGCTTAACCGAACCCAACTACGGCTCGGATGCGGGCGCTATGATTACGCGGGCTCGCAGCGTTCCGGGCGGATTTGAGCTTACCGGTTCCAAAATGTGGATTTCGAATTCGCCGATTGCCGACGTGTTTGTGGTTTGGGCTAAAAACGATGCAGGCATCATTCGGGGCTATATTTTAGAAAAAGGCATGAAGGGCTTATCGGCGCCGAAGATTTCCGGCAAGATGAGCCTGCGGGCATCCATTACCGGCGAGATCGTGATGGATAGTGTCTTCGTTCCGGCTGAGAATGAGTTCCCCGAAATCACCGGACTCAAAGGCCCCTTCACCTGCCTGAATTCAGCCCGCTATGGCATTTCGTGGGGGGTACTCGGCGCCGCCGAAGATTGCTGGTTCAAAGCAAGGCAGTACACCATGGACCGCCAGCAATTTGGCCGCCCTCTGGCCGCCAATCAGCTGATCCAGAAAAAATTAGCCGATATGCAAACCGACATTGCCTTAGCACTGCAGGGCTGCTTACGCCTTGGCCGGATGAAGGATGAGCACATTGCAGCACCCGAGATCACCTCAATCATGAAACGCAACTCCTGCGGTAAGGCGCTGGATATTGCGCGTATGGCGCGCGACATGCATGGCGGTAATGGTGTTTCAGACGAGTATGGCGTGATTCGCCATATGCTCAATCTCGAGGCAGTGAATACCTATGAAGGCACCCATGATATTCATGCTCTGATTCTAGGCCGTGCGCAAACGGGTATTCAGGCATTTAGTTAATTTAACGCTCTGTAGATTGACGAGAGTCGATTCGAGAGGCTAGGCACAATGCACTAGCCTCTTTTTTATTACCGCAGCGATCGAATAGCGCTAGCTACCTTAGTAAAATCGGCATCACTATCACTATCCAAGGATACGAATTTTTTAGTGTCGTAGCGGGGGAAATTGCGCTCAATCGACGACTGGTAGGATGGATCGTAATGCGTGACCAATAGATCGTTGACTAGGTCGGTAAACCGCCCTTCCCGAGCCTGATGGCACCATGATGTAATGGTTTCTTTGCCGTAGCGGGCATTGAGCATCTGTAGCTTGCTTTCCAGTTCTGGCGTATCCGTTAAGAAGTGTCGATACTCACGCATCAGCCACGACACACGCGTTGCGTTGCTGGCACGTAGCTCAATGCACTCCCCATCGCGGATACGCTCCATTAAGGCATCGGGAACATGGACCCCACCGACTTTTTTACTCTCCGACTCAACATAGATCAACTGAGTTGGATCCATGCTGCGCAGTGCATTCCATAGATGCGTCTCAAATGCTTTCTGGGCTGGCTGAGGCTCTAGTGGATCGCCTCCCAAGACAGAGCCGCGATGATTGGCCAAACCCTCAAGATCAAGCACTTGCTCGCCCTGTAGCTTGAGCTCGTGCAATACGCGCGTTTTACCGCTACCCGTCATGCCACAAATCACACGAAAGGAGCACTGTTTCGCAGTAGCATCGAGTTCAGCAATCACCTGGCGACGAAACCCCTGATAACCACCATCGAGTTGGACAGCCTTCCAGCCAATGCGCTGCAGAATGTGCGTAAAAGCACCACTGCGTTCACCCCCGCGCCAGCAATAAATTAGGGGTCGCCACTCGCGTGGCATATCAATAAAGTGAGCCTCGAGGTGACGGGCAATGTTCTTTGCCACCAATGCAGCGCCGCGCTTCTTAGCGTTAAATGGCGATTCTTGCTTGTACAGCGTCCCAATCAGAATGCGCTCATCATCATCGAGCACGGGGCAATTGATCGCACCCGGAATATGGTCTAGCGCAAACTCCGCTGGCGATCGAGTATCAATGATGCAATCAAATGTACTCATTCGAGTACTGAGCAATTCTGGCAAGAGCTTGGCTGAGTTGCCAGCACCCTGTACTGCCATCCTAGCGCAATACTTTCAGGATCGATTCAGGCCAGGGCATCGACTTATTTTTTTCCAGATCAACCCAGAGCATGGTCGCGCCGCCCGCCGCACACATGATCATTTCTTCGCCCTCATTGGCGCCAATGAATTCCATGGTGTTCAATAGATCTACAGTGGAATTGCCGATCGCACCAACAAATGTATTGATGTGCAGCGACCCCGGAAAACCCGCTTGCTTGTAAAAGTTGCAAAAGCCATTGACCATGATCATCGCTTCTTTTTCTGCAATAGAACTAAAGCCGAGCGAGGTCATCCATTCAATCCGAGCCTGCTCCATATACCGAAAATAGGCGGTATTGTTAATGTGCCGATACGAATCCATGTCACCCCATCGAATGGAGATCGTTGTCTCATGAATTTTCTTCATGTTTTCAGGCATATCAATGCGCATGGTCTAGCCTATTCATTCCAATGACTTTTTTACTTTGATTGCGTAAACACGGTGGTGTAAAGCGCCGACATGGCTTTTGCTAAATCAAAATCCATTTGGGTAAGGCCGCCCTTGTCATGTGTCGATAAATGAACCGTAACCGTATTCCAACAATTAGACCAATCGGGATGGTGGTTCATTTGTTCTGCATGCAAAGCCGATGCCGTCATAAATGCAAACGCGCATTTAAAGTCGGCAAACATAAAAGTACAGACTAAGCGATCGGGATCACGGGCAATTTGCCAATGGGGTAATTGCCTGAGTTGACTCTCTTGCTCAGACTGCGTTAAGAGGCTTGGCATTGCTTAGCCAAGCTGCAGTGCAAGATGATACAAATTGGTTGAACGTGCGCCTGAACGGCAAAAAGCCAAAATGGGGCCCGGCATGGTTTTTAAGAGCCGATTCATTTCTTGCACTTCGGCTGGCGTCACCGATCCAGGCGCCACCGGCAAATAGGCGTAATGCAAACCCAAAGCCTCTGCTTGCGCAGCAATATCGGCATTCTTCGGCTGGGACGGACCCGCTTCACCGTCTGGGCGGTTATTAATGACGCTTTTATAGCCTTGGGCGGCAATTTCAGTCAACTCGGCAGGCACGATTTGGCCTGCAGTACCAAACGCAGTGTTGTGGCAAGTAATAGCAACGCTCATTTCATCCTCGTAATAAAGCAGTAAAAAAGCTATTTTAAAGCAGGAGCCCGTTTATTGCCGCTAAAGAACCATTCGCAAGCAGCCATGCCGACCAGCATGGCCAATACAAAGACTAGGGCTTTAGCATGACCGGATCCCAAGGCAACCAAAACAGGACCAGGACAAAAGCCGGCTATGCCCCAGCCAAGGCCAAATAGGAGGCTGCCGATCACTAAGCGTCGATCAATATCCCGACGGGTTGGTATTTGCAGGGCATCGCCAAAAAAGCTTTGCGTCCGCTTCTTGGCCAAATAAAAGGCTACTAAGCCGACTAACACCGCTCCGCCCATCACAAAAACCAAAGAGGGATCCCAGGCGCCACCAAGATCAAGAAAAGCCAAGATCTTTTCTGGATTAGTCATCCCAGAAACAAGCAGTCCCAAGCCAAATAAAACGCCAATGAGGTACTGACTTAGGAGTCCAACCGATTTGCGCATCATGACAGTAGGTGCCGAATAACAAATACGGTTAAGAAACCGGCCCCCATAAACGATGCGGTAGCAACTACAGAGCGCGGAGATAAACGCGACAAGCCACAAATGCCGTGACCGCTAGTGCAGCCAGAACCGTAATGCGCGCCAAAACCAACGAGTAAGCCAGCCAAGATCAATGCGCCCCACTCTGCTTGGATTATCTGCAATGGATGAAAATCAAACAGAAATGCCGCCCAAAAAGAGGCAGTCAACAAACCCAGCACAAAGCAAATACGCCAAAGGGTGTCATTGTGTTGAAGGCGCAACAGTCCACTAACAATCCCGCTAATACCAAGGATGCGTCCATGAAAATGAATGTAGAGTGCGGCAGCAATTCCTAACAGGATGCCACCAAATAATGCTGGTCCAGGTGTAAATGCGGTCCAATCAATTTGCATTACATGACTCCATGAATTGAATTAGGTTGTGATCAGGGTTGATAAAGAAACACAACCCTATCACTGTAACATTATATCTAAATATATAATGTAAAGCTAGCTTATTGACATGGATTGGGGGCCATACGCCACTGCAGATACAGTAGGCAAAGGTAAGCGCCTAAGATAAATCCCGGCAATGCAATAAAGGAACCAATCGCCAGCGTTGAAATTCCAGTTAGCCCTTGCCCAACGGTACAGCCCATGGCGGTAATGCCGCCAAAACCCATCAAGGCGCCACCAACCAGATGATTGCCAGTGTCTTCTGCATTCCGAAAGGATTCCCAGCGGAATTTTTTAGTGATAATGGCGCTAATGGCTGATCCCATAATGATGCCAACAACGGCAACAATACCTACGGTTAAGACGCGTGATGTATCGCTGTACAGCATCAACCAATCTAAGGTAAATGCAAATGGCGCCACAAACGACAGGCTCTCCATACGACCCGTATTGGTCTTTAAAAATACTTCATCGAGTGTGTTCGGGTCTTCGGCTACAAAACCAAGCGAACCTGAAACCCACCAAATCGCGCAAATGCCGAGGCCAATACCAATACCAGCCAATAGATTATCCAAGGTCCAAAACGATTTATCCAGTAAGGCATAAGCAACCAAGGCGCCACCGATTGCAAACCCCAAAATCAGTTGCAGCACGGGCTTCGCAATACCCGTTTGCGCAGCAATCACGCTCGGTAGATCTTGATTGGTACCCAAGGTAAAAAATAGCGTATCAACGGTATCCACCCGAATCACGCCCAGAAAGCCGCGCATCGTCATATACGCCGTAAGGCCCAACACTAAAAATACCACCACTGACTTTAAGTTACCGCCGCCAATGCGTACCAGGGTTTTACTGCCGCAACCAGAAGCGAGAACCATACCAATTCCAAACAGTACGCCACCTAAAAATAGCGAGAGATAAAGGACGCGAGTTCCAGTATAGATAGATTTGGATGTATCAATGACGCCAAAATAGGACATCAGCGCAACGCCAATCATGGCGACACCGATTGCCAAAGACCATTGTTTTAAGCGCGTCCAGTTCGACATAATGAACGCGTCGGATACTGCACCCATGGTGCAAAATCCGGTTTTTTGCATCACGATACCTAATACAACGGTGATCCCAAGGGTAGACCATAAAACGATCTTGCCGAGCTCGGCAACTGCTACTGAATCCATACTAAATAGCTTCTTCTAATAATGATTAAGGTTTGAATTTATAAAACTGCTTATTAAGGTAGGCAAGCACATCAGCCTCATCTTCTGGAAACATGTCCAAGCGCAGTTCGGTATTGCACATCGCCACCATGGTTTTAAGGCGCGCATAGTCTTTGACCTTGCGATCCGAGCGCGTATAAATCATGTCGCCATTGGAAAAACCGGTCTTCTTAGCATGGCATGCATAGCATTTGGCTTGGTCAATGGCTTTACCATTTTGTACATTCGGTGCCGCATGCGCAAAGCCCGATAGCAGCATTGCAATTGACAGAAGAACTACTTTAGGGGTGATGACCTTCATCGGATGACCTCTGGGGGAATATTTACCAAAATCAACATATCCCACCATTTTAAAGCCCTGCGAGCTAATTGGGTCTATTCGGCCTGAATCGAGAGGTAGACGTTATAGGCATTCATGCGATTAGCAGCCCGAAATAAGGGCATTCCTTCGTATTCTGACCAGTCTGCCTTGGCATATGCCTCCTCAAAGGGGTCTAAATCCCGGGCTGCTGGACCCATCACTTCCCGTAAATAGGCTAAATAATCGCGGGTGAACTTGACGTCTGCAAGAACATTGGTCGAATAGGTGCCGTGACCCGGTACTACGATTTTCGGCTTTAATTTCTGGATTTCGTCCAGCGCACTCATCCAGCCTCGGCTATCTGCGTTGCCCACAAAAGGGATACGGCCCTGAAAAATGAGGTCGCCAGCAAATAGCACACTCTCTGATGGCACAAACACGATCAAGTCTTCCGGCGCATGCGCAGGCCCTACTCGGCTGATCCGAAACTCGACCCCACCAACCGTAATGGTTTTACTTTGATCGATCCAAACATCAGCAGGCACTAGGCGGGTATTTTCATTTACCCATGGGGCAAAATCGATTCGGGAAGCAATGAGGCGCTGCTTTGCCGTTTCCGACGCCAGGTAGCTAAGACCATCCCGCTGAGCGTAGATCGTTGCCCCTAAGCGTTTAAATTCTTGCAGGCCGTATACGTGATCGGCATGGTAGTGGGTTAAGACAACGGCTACTATTTTTTGCTTCGTGATTTTCCGAATTTCTTGAATCAGCTTTTGGGCTAACACTGGCGAACCAAGCGCATCAATGACCACCACCCCTTTGGGTGTCACTACAAAGCCGGCATTAGAAATAAAATTCTGATTCTGCTTACTGCCCATCTCGGGAATGCCTTGGACAAAGTATGTATTCGGCGCTACTTGAATGGCTTTGACCTCGATTGTGTCTGCTACTTTTGTTTTAACTACGGTGCTGGGCTGCGCCTGCGCTACCCGGGCAGTAAAAAAAATGGAGGCGATTGCAACAATCGAGAGGATGAAATAAATCCCTTTGTGCTTATTCACTAACGGGATGTCTTTCATTGAAACGCAGCCAAGACTTACGGACGAATGTATGCAAAGTTATTCTTAAATTGCAAATCGGCGATGCGTGCTACGCCCGAAGGTGTAAAGTCGGCATCCAAGGTGAATTGTTCTTTTTTTAGATTGCGATTCTTTAGCGTGATCTCACAAACTTCGAAGCGCACACCCCTGGACTTTAGCGCCCCAACCAATGGACCGTACTCCACATTATTTTTTTGGTCTTTACCGCCGTCCATCAAAATGTCTACGCCATTGGCGTGGGTTACCACGGTTATCTTGGTATCGGGCGCTACATCCAAATGGTTACGAATATTACGAAGCCCTTTAAGGCCTTGTACCTGTGCATCATCGATGTGATAAACCACCGAAGTCTGCGCAAGTGCCGGGCTGGGGGCAATAAAAAATGCACTGAGTCCAAGTAAAGCGGTAAACCGAATTGCCCTCCAATGCATTTTCATTCGTATACCCCTTGATTAAATTGCAGCCATTCCTGGATTGCCTTTGACACCCTTAATAATCGGCTCGTTCAGCTTGACGGCTTTCACGGTCTTCACATCGCGCAAATGGCGTGCAATCACATCCCAAATCGGTTCACCGCCAGCGTTCTTTGCATCTTCGCTGACTGGAGCCCAGCCGGCAACGCGATAGGTTTTATTGGCATCAAGTAGCTCGCCTCTTAAGCGCATCTCTGAAATGCGTGAGCCCATACTACCCGCTGGGTCGATCGTGTATTGCAAGCCGCCAACGCGAACCATATCACCGCCCTGCTGGTAATACGGATCCGGATTAAAGAGGTTATCTGCAACGTCTTCCAAAATGGTTTTAATGGTTGCGCCTGACATTGGGGCAACGGTGGTGTAGGGATACGTAATCGCGGTTTGGTCGAGCAAGTTTTCCATGGTGATGGCCTGCCCTGGCAATAGACTGGTACCCCAACGGAATCCTGGTGAGAATGCAATCTCGGCATTCTTCTGCGCCATCAAGCCATCTAAGATCACTTGATCAAAGCTGCCATTAAAGTTGCCGCGGCGATACAGAGTCCCTTCGGAAATAGCGAGCTTTTCAGCTAACTTCGTCTCATACGGCGCGCGTACTTTTTTAATCAGCTGCGTCATCGCTGGGTCAGCGGGCAAGAGGTTTGAGAAGATCGGCAATAACTTGTAACGGAAATCAACTGCCTTACCGCCCTTCACATCAAAATCCAGCACGCCTAAGAACTTGCCATTTGAGCCGGCATTGGTAACCAAGGTGATACCGCCGGCATTTTTTACTTTCACCGGAATGGGAACACCATCGTGGGTATGGCCGCCCATAATGGCATCCAGACCGCGTACCCGCGATGCCATCTTCAGATCCACGTCCATACCGTTATGCGATAACAAGACTACAACCTTGGCGCCCTTACCCTTCACTTCATCGATCATCTTTTGCAGATTTTCTTCCTGAATACCAAAGGTCCAATCAGGCGTGAAATAACGTGGGTTGGCAATCGGTGTATACGGGAAGGCTTGACCAATGATCGCTACTGAAACCCCATTCATGTTACGGATGGTGTAAGGACTAAATACCTGATCGCCAAAGTCAGCCGTCTTGATATTCTGGGCAATGAAGGAGACCTTACCTTGAAAATCCTTTTGCACGATTTCCATCACGCGCTTTTCACCCAGGGTCATTTCCCAGTGCGGGGTCATGATGTCAACGCCCAAATTCAGCGCTGCATCGACCATGTCTTGGCCATTGGTCCAAAGGGATGTTCCAGAGCCCTGCCAGGTATCGCCACCATCTAGCAACAAGGCACCTGGCCTGGATGCTTTTAATTGCTTCACTAAGGTCGACATGTGGGCAAAGCCACCCATCTTGCCGTAGGTCTGCGCAGCAGCAGCAAAATCAAGGTAGGTGAATGCATGCGCATCGCGCGTGCCCGGCTTAATTCCATTGGCTTTTAGGAAGGCTTCGCCAACCAAATGGGGCTCTTTGCCATACTGCGAACCAATGCCTAAATTGACGTTGGGCTCACGAAAATAAATGGGCAACAGCTGGGCATGGCAGTCGGTGAAATGCAACAAGTGGACGTTACCGAATTTCGGTAAATTGTAGAATTTTTGAGCGGCGCTTTGGGCGCTGGCAAAACTGGACTGCAGACTCATTCCACCAGCAGAGGCAAAAGCCAATGCTTGCATAAATTCACGGCGATTCAATGACATTTCTTTTTCCTATTGCTAAAACAGGCCTTGCGGCCTGTCTTGTTTTACTTATTGGTTAACGGGCGATTTAGGATCCAGCAGCAAGGCCATTACGTCTTGCATTTGCTTCTCATTTAAGAGTTTGAAGTGTGCAAAACGGGGCATATTGCTGCACGCGTTATAGGCCTTTGAGTTGCTGATGCGACCCCAGGTGTACTCCACAACCTCTTTGGAGTAACCACGCATCTTGCCGTAGTTCCACAGACTTGGACCAATATTGCCATGGGATATCTCTGCTTTATTGATCTGATGGCAGTTATAACAACCACCGCCTACCGCGGAGTCTGGCTTATCAGTCCAGGTGGCGCCGCGACCGCTCTGCGCAATCCGCTCACCACTTTTCCAGTCGCCAATGTATTTGCCATCGGACGGCTGTTTGATGGTGGCCATATTGATCTTTTCAATCTCAGCGCGTTTTGCTCCCGACTTTTCATCGAGTAAATTTTTGGCATCCGAGCAAAATTTTTGGGTTGCATCCTGATTAATACGATCTAAGCCGGCTTGGCCTTTGGCCTCAAAACCGGCCTTCATCATCTTGTCATAGGCGCTTTGTGCTTGCACACTAGCAAACGGAACGGCCAAGAGGGCTGCAGAAATAAGTATTGTTTTTTTCATTTTCATATTCTCCGGCGAATTAACGCTTCAGTCCTGGTGTTTCGATAGTGCCGCCATTGCCGGTAAAGGCCATATACATCGACAGCGCAATCGTGTTGTCGGAGATATAGACTGGCTCTGGGAAGCGCTGTTGACGGTAGCAATCGTTTAGGCGGCGCTGCATCGTCCAAAAGTTTCCGCTCGATACGCGGTATGCTGGCCAGTAACCCCAACCCATTGCTGCACCCTTTTGCTCGGTAATGTTGGGCAAGTCTTGCAGTCGAATACGTTTGCCATTTTCTGCGTGGCAAGAGGCGCAGGAGAAGTCCATTGGACCGCCCTGGAAGAAGAATGATTTCTTACCCAGCTCAAACATTTCTTTTTCTTTAGGATGCTTAATCGATACTTTGATCGGCATTCCTTTGGAATTCGCAACCACATAAGCTACAACTGCCTCTACGTCTTTGCGTTTGCCTTTTTCAAAGCCAGCAGTAATGATTTCGTTTGCATCGTAGCCTTGCAAGCGAACCATGCAAGTAACGAGACGGGATTCGAGATCTTGCACTTTATTGGTATCTTTAAAGTAGCGTGGCAGCTCAGCGGAGGCTCCTTTGACAACGCCAGGGCCTTTACCCAAATCGCATTTTTGCAATGTGGCATTCTTAGGCCCCATGGGCTTTTTCCAAATTTCTTCACCGGCCATCTCATATAAGTCGGCAGGATTACCATCGGCAATCATGGCACGATAGCGCGCTATTTCATCGGTAGCAGAGCCGCTTGGGGCTGCAGGAGCAGCCGCAGGTGCAGCCGCTTTGGGCGCTTCACTCTTTGTCGGGCTGGTACAAGCCTGCAAAAAAGCGAATGATGCAATAACAACTCCGTAAGCAATGCGCTTATCCATGGTAACCCCTTCGTCTTTATGCGAATCTATCAGTGAAAAAATGGTTTACGAAACCGTTGCCTCATCGGTACGCTTAGCACCGCGGTTATCAACCCACGTTACAGTAACCTTTTCGCCCTTGGCACCCTTGTACTTGAAATTCAAGAATGGGTCTTTGGAAACCGCTGGGCCAAACTCACCCATGAATACATTTTTACCTTGGGCTTGAACAGTAACGGTGCTGATAAACCACTGAGGGATGGTTTTGCCCGCAGCGTCTTTACGCTGACCAGCTTCCATATCGTGCTTCATCAAAATTTTTACATCAACCACGCCACCTGCTTCAGTTGCTCTAACGCGCATTGGATCAGCCATTTTGCTTCCTCTCTAATTATCTATATGTATACGATTGCCTTGTGTTTGGAGTCGGCATTAGCCGCCGCAACCACCCAAGGTAACCT
>JBIJAC010000053.1:0-9803 GCA_044345935.1 Polynucleobacter sp.
AAGATTCAGACATGTATGTTCACTTTGTGCCGTCAGAAGGCCTGACGGGTTAGATTAAAAACGTTCGACGAAACACGCTGGGTTAGAAATTGCGTTGTAGCGTTTCACGAACACCAATACAGCAACTACGCACTACTTTTACTGCTTGCTTGATACCAGGTCATTACCTGCATTACCGCTTGATCAATCGATAAATCCGACGTATCCAGCACTATTGCCCCTTCAGCCACTACTAATGGAGCGCTTCCACGACTACTGTCCCGTGCATCGCGCGCTGTTAAATCGAGCAATAAGTCGGACATATTAGCAGAAAATCCCTTAGCGATCAATTGCTTATATCGCCGTTCTGCGCGAGCAGCAACACTAGCCGTGAGGAAGACCTTAAGCCTTGCATCGGGGAAAAGCACGCTCGCCATGTCCCTACCATCGGCTACTAGCCCTGGATTCTGGCGAAAACCGTGCTGTAAGCGTACCAACGCCTGCCGAACCTCGGGGTGTACCGCCAACTCAGAGGCCCTGCGGCCGATCTTTTCAGCCCGAATGAGGTCGGAAACGTCCTCATTGCCCAGCAGAATCTGCCCGTCTTGAAACGAAACCGGCATGGAGGCGGCTATTTTGCTTAAAAAAGAGGCATTTTCAGTGGAAACCCCCTCCCGCTCACTTGCCAAAGCAACGAGGCGGTAGAGGGCGCCGCTATCCAGATAGTGAAATCCCAATGCGTTTGCCACTAAAGCCGCAACCGTGCCCTTACCAGAGGCGGTGGGACCATCAATCGCAATAACGGGCGGCTTGCTGAAATCACTCATGCATTAACGTGCAGAAATCTGAGCAATCTGTGCAAACTTAGCAAAGTAGTGTGGGAAGGTTTTAGCAACGCAATTGGGATCATTAATCAAAATGGGATTGGGTCCAAAAGCGGCCAAAGAGAAACACATGGCCATGCGGTGATCATCGTAGGTATCAATGCCACCGGCTGGGGTTTGCCAAACAAGGGGTGGGCGTATCACTAAATAGTCTGAGCCAGCCTCTATGCTGGCACCTACTTTTTGGAGTTCGGCCGCCATTGCCGCAATCCGATCCGTTTCTTTGACGCGCCAACTGGCAATCCCATTTAAACGGGTCTCACCGGTTGCAAATAGCGCAACGATTGCCAATGTCATTGCCGCGTCAGGAATGGCCGTGCAATCGATGGTGATGCCCTGCAGTTGACCGGCGGCTGGTGCAGCTGCTTCAATCCAATCATCGCCTTTGGTAATGGCCGCGCCCATTTGCGCTAAGGCATCCGCAAACGCAACGTCGCCCTGAATGCTGTCACGCCCAACACCCAAAACGCGAACGGGGCCCCTACCAATTGCTCCGGCCGCTAAAAAATAGGAGGCAGATGAGGCGTCACCCTCCACCAATAAGCGCCCAGGACTGCTGTACACAGACGCTCCCGTTTGCAAAGCGGCTTGCGCTGGAATCACAAAGGTTTGTGCGTTAGGGCAATCCACATGTACACCGAAACGCTGCATGAGTTTGAGTGTGATTTCAATATAAGGCCGTGAAATTAACTCGCCAATCACTTCAATGCGAATCGCCTTTTTTGCTAGCAAAGGCAAAGCCATGAGCAGGGCCGTCAAAAATTGGCTCGACACATCACCTCGAATGCGAACGACCTCTGGTATCGATATGCTCGATGCATGGATCTGAATGGGCGGATAACCCTCCTCACCAAGGTAACTAATCACGGCACCAATTTGACGCAAGCCATCGACTAAATCCCGAATCGGTCTTTCATGCATGCGTGCTACACCCGACAGGCGATAGTCGCCTTGCTGCATCACGAGTGCCGCAGTCAGCGGACGAATAGCAGTGCCGGCATTGCCCATAAATAAATCTGCTTCGCGAATCGGAAAACAACCACCGCTTCCCGTAACCAAGCAGGTGGTCTCATCCTGATCTTGAACCGTTAAACCCAGCTGACGCAGTGCCGCCCGCATGATTTGGGTATCGTCCGCATCCAATAAATTACTGAGCGTAGTTTGGCCTGATGCGAGCGCAGCAAGCAACAAGCTGCGATTGGAAATACTCTTTGATCCAGGTAGGGTTATTTGCCCTTGTGCCCGTCTCAAGGGGCCAATCGCAATTTGTTCTACTCGGCCACCCTGCTGACTCATTTAGAGCCATCCCATTCTTGGCGCGCCTTGCTGGCTTTTGCGAAGGCTTTCTCTAAACCAGCAGCATCTTCATTTGCAATCAGTTCCCGCAAGTGTCCTGCTACCGACAAGTACTGATCCAGCTCTTTTAAAATTGCAGTCCGATTGGCCAGGCAAATATCACGCCACATTTCTGGGCTCGAGGCAGCAATCCGGGTGAAGTCCCGAAACCCTGCACCCGCATGTTGTAGTTTTTCTTGCGCATCTTCTGAATTCAAAACACTGACCATCAGCGCATACGAGAGCACATGCGGCAGGTGCGACACGGCTGCAAAAATCGCATCGTGCTGCACGGCACCGATCTTACGCACCTGAGCCCCGGTTGATTCCCAAAACTGGCTGATGAATTCGACATCGACCTTGGCGTTTTCTTGCAGCTGGCAAACGATGGTTTGCTTCCCATCGAATAAATCGGCTTTGGCTGCTGCAGCGCCATGCTGTGCACCGCCCGCAATCGGATGGGCTGGCACAAATTGACAGGCTTTTTTTCCTAAAACTTCTTTGGCCGCCAAAATCACATCACCCTTGGTGCTTCCTGCATCCGTAATCAAGGTATGCGATTCTAAAAAAGGCTCGAGGGCAGTAAATGAGGTGCGCATTTGCGCCACCGGTACACAAAGCACAATGACCTGCGATTGTTTTGCGGCCTCTTCTAAGGTGAGGACACCATCAATGGCGCCCATGGCGATGGCCTGATCTAAATTGGCTTTACTCCGACCCACTCCATATACGGCATCGACTACGCCCGCGCGCTTTAGCGCGAGCCCGAGGGAAGCGCCAATGAGACCAACGCCCACAATCGTGACCGTACCAAAGTGGGTGGATTTAGATTGAGTCATGAATAAATAATGTACTTAGTGTGTGCGTATTGTGAACGTGGCGCTTACTTAGAATTTAGGTCGACTGCAGAATATCGCGCAAGGCACGAATGAAGGCGGCATTCTCTTCTGGTAGCCCAATCGAGATGCGTAACCATTCTGGCAAGCCGTAATTACCAACGGGCCTGACGATGATGCCGCGCTTGAGCAGTTCTAAATTGATGCGTGCACCTGCACCACCATCTTCGCCCACCTTGACCAGCACAAAGTTACCGGCGGATGGCAAGAATCGCAGTCCAAGCTCTTTAAATGCATCGGTTAATTGCGCGTATCCAGCTTGATTTAATTCAAAGCCAGCCTGTAAAAAAGCGTCGTCCTGAAAGGCAGCAATGGCGGCTGCCTGTGCAAGGCTATTGACATTAAAGGGTTGCCGAATGCGATTGAGTAAATCAGTTAATCCCGGCTGAGCTACCCCGTAGCCAATCCGTAGCCCCGCCAAACCGTAGGCCTTGGAAAAACTGCGCGAAAGAATCATATTCGGATAGCACTTAACCCATGCAATCGCATCGTAGCGCTGCTCTGGCGTCAAATACTCGTTGTACGCCTCATCCAACACCACAACCACATTGCTTGGCACTTGAGATAAAAATGATTCAATTTCCTTGGGCTCCAAGTAGCTCCCAGTCGGATTATTTGGGTTAGCAACAAACACGAGTTTGGCTTTATCGCCGGCTTCTTTGATCGCTTTGAGCATCGCTGGCAAATCATGGCCGTATTGCGGTGTTGGGGCTACCTCAACCGCCACAGCACCGATTGCCTGGGTTGCGAGTGGATACACTGCAAACGCATGTTTTGAAAAAATGATTTCATCGCCCGCTTGCGCAACAGATCTGGCGGCCAACTCCAAAATATCATTGCTGCCATTGCCCAGAGTAATCCAATCAGCAGGAACGCCGAGGCGATCCGATAAGACCTTCTTGAGCTCAAAGCCATTGGAATCCGGGTAGCGACCTAAATCGCTTGCTGCACGCAGCATCGCCTCTTGCGCTGACCTCGGCATACCGAGTGGGTTTTCATTGGAGGCAAGCTTCACAATCTTGCTCTCATCAAGACCGTATTCGCGGGCCACTTCGCTGATCGGCCTGCCGCCAACGTAAGGTGCAATCGCTTGAATGTGTTTAAGACCGAGTGGCGTATTCATCGTTAACCTAATGCACGTGGGTAGGAACCCAGTTTTTTATAAAAGGCCGCCGTGTCTTGCAGCTCGATTAATGCCTTAGCTACATTGGCGTCGTCCGCATGACCGGCAACATCAATGTAAAAGTGATATTCCCAGGTGCCTTTGCGAGCCGGTCGGGACTCAAATCGCGTCATCGAAACGCCGTGCTTAGCCAAGGGGGCCAATAAAGAATAGACTGCACCTGGCTTGTTCGCAACCGATAGGACCAGTGCAGTTTGATCATTGCCAGTAGGCTGGCATTGGTAATTTCCCACTACGACAAAACGCGTGCGATTGTGTGGGTCATCCTGAATCTGACTGGCTACTACTTGCAAACCATATGCCACTTGCGCTGGATCACCCGCAATTGCTGCAATGGAGGGATCGGCAGCCGCCATGCGGGCTGCTTCAGCATTGCTACTAACTGCTTGGCGCTGCAACTGCGGAGCATGGACGCTAAGCCACTGTTGGCATTGAGCCAAGGCCTGTGCATGCGCGCACACCGTGCTTACACCATCCAAGCTTCCGGATTTTGTCAGCAGGTGGTGGCGTATCGACAAAACGACTTCGCCGCTAATGTGCAATGGGGAATCGAGTAATAAATCAAGCGTGCGCGAGACCGCGCCCTCACTGGAGTTTTCAACGGGCACAATACCAAATTGCGCCGCGCCTTTTTCAACCGATTTGAATACTTCATCCAAACTCGCGCATGGCAATCCGCTAATGGATTGACCAAAAAAACTTTGTGCCGCTAATTCCGAGAAGGTTCCCACTGGACCTAAGTAGGCGATGGTTTGCCTTGCCTCAAGGGCACGGCAGGCAGACATCACTTCCCGCCAAATGGCTGCAATGCCATCATTATGCAAAGGGCCTTGATTGAGTTCAACTAAATTGGCAACAACCTGACGTTCGCGCTCAGGCCGAAAGACCGGGGATACAAAATCACCTTTGACATGACCCACCTCTTGCGCTGCTTTTGCGCGCTTGGATAAGAGCTCAAGTATTTCGGCATCGATGGCATCGATACGCGCTCGCAAAGGAGCTAAACGCTGATCTTCGGTGCTCATTACGCCCGCCTTTCAAATTCACGCATAAATTCCACTAAGGTTTGAACACCCTCTAGTGGCATCGCATTGTAAATACTGGCGCGCATTCCGCCAGCCGCTTTATGACCACGCAATGCAGCCAAGCCAGCACTACTGGATTGCGCTAAAAAGGCAGCATTCATGGTTTCGTCTTTTAGGAAGAAGGTGACATTGGTTCGCGAACGGTAACGCGGATCTACCCGATTTTCATACAGGCTACTTTGATCAATGTAGCTATAAAGCAATGTCGATTTTTCAAGGTTGATGCGCTCCATCTCCGCAACCCCGCCCCGTTTTAATAGCCACTTAAACACTAGCCCAGACAAATAGATGGCAAATGTAGGGGGCGTATTGAACATCGATTGCGTAGCCTCTTCTTTTGCCCAATCCCAAATCGAAGGCGTTATTGGCATTTGATGGCCCATTAAATCCCTGCGCACAATCACGAAGGTAACGCCGGCCGGACCAATGTTTTTCTGTGCCCCAGCAAACCAGACGCCGCATTGCGTTACATCCATTTTGCGCGTCAAAATATTGCTGGAAATATCGGCTACTAGAATGCGGTCGCCCGCATCAGGCACCTCTTGAAACTCGACACCACCAATCGTTTCATTCGCACAATAATGCAAGTAGGCGGCATCATCCGACAAATGCCAGGTATTGCGTGCTGGTATGGTCGTAAATTGCTGGTCTTTTGAGCTTGCGGCTAAATGGGCTTGTCCGTATTTTTGCGCTTCTAAAAATGATTTCTCCGACCAAATCCCGGTAAGCAAAAAATCTGCCTTAGGCCCATTTTTGGCAAGTGGCATTAAGTTCATCGGCACCGCGGCGTTTTGACCAATGCCACCGCCTTGCAACATCAAAATCGCATAGTTGTCGGGTATGTTCATCAGCACGCGCATATCGTGCAGGGCTTCCTCATAGAGGGCCATGAATTCAGGACCGCGATGGCTAATCTCCATCACGCTGCAACCCAAACCGCGCCAATTCAGCATCTCTTCGGATGCCTGCTGTAAAACTTCGGCTGGCAAAGTAGCAGGGCCCGCTGCGAAATTAAAAATGCGGCGGTCGAAAGTCATAATGGAGTTAAGGTGCGCGGGATCAAATAACTACATTACGCATCGGGTGTGGATTCACCACCAGCGGTATCGACTTCATCTCCAGACTCATCGGTATCGTCATCCGAGTCACTCTCTGCAATCCGCTGCAGACCCGATAAACGCGTACCCTCGTCAACGCTAATCAAGGTAACACCTTGGGTTGCCCGGCCCATCTCCCGAATTTCCGAGACACGCGTGCGTACCAAGACACCGCCCGTCGTAATGAGCATAATTTGATCTTCTGGAGAGACCAGGGATGCAGCAACTACTTTTCCGTTACGCTCGCTGGTCTGAATTGCAATCATGCCTTTCGTGCCACGGCCATGGCGGGTGTATTCCGCAATCGGAGTACGCTTACCAAAACCGTTTTCCGTAGCGGTTAATACGCTACTTGGAGCAGCAACGCCATCTTCTGCCGGCGCTGCACCATCAGCGGCTTCTGCAGGAGCAACCAGCATGGCAATCACGTTTTGCTGCGCAGCTAAATTCATGCCGCGCACACCGCGCGCCGTTCTACCCATCGGACGCACATCGTTTTCATCAAAGCGTACTGCCTTACCTGCGTCGGAGAACAGCATCACATCATGCTTACCATCGGTAATCGCAGCGCCGACCAAGAAATCATTCTCGTTTAAGTCAACCGCAATGATGCCGGCCTTACGCGGATTGGAAAAATCCGAGAGGCGAGTCTTTTTGACTGTGCCTAGGCTGGTTGCCATAAAGACGTACTGGTCGTCTTGATAACCTTTGATTGGCAATATAACTGTGATCTTTTCGCCATCGATCAGCGGGAACATATTCACGATCGGCTTGCCGCGCGATGTGCGACTGCCTTGTGGCACTTCCCAGACCTTGAGCCAATACATCCGGCCACGATCGGAGAAGCACAAAATCGTGTCATGGGTATTTGCCACAAACAGGGTGTCGATCCAATCTTCATCCTTGGTTGCAGCGGCTTGCTTGCCACGGCCGCCGCGCTTCTGTGCGCGGTACTCGCTGAGGGGCTGGCTCTTCATGTAGCCCGAGTGCGATAAGGTCACCACCATGTCTTGCGGCGTAATCAAATCTTCCGTAAAGAGCTCGGTGGCATTCATTTCAATAAAGGAACGGCGACCGGTATCACCGCCTTCTTTACCGTAATCGGCTTGCACTTCTTTCAGCTCGGCTTCGATGACTTGCGTCACGCGCTCTGGCTTAGCGAGCAAATCAAGTAAGTCTGAAATCTCATTCATGACTTCTTTGTATTCAGAAACGATCTTATCTTGCTCAAGTCCCGTTAAGCGCTGCAAACGCATCTGCAGAATTTCTTGCGCCTGGCTATCGGATAAACGATAGAGGCCAGAGGTCTGCATGCCATATTCCGGCAGGAGACCTTCTGGGCGATAGGCATTGCGCCCACCCGGTGTATCGGTCTCGGCACGCGCCAACATTTCGCGCACCATGGATGAATCCCATGACTTGCCCATTAATTCCTGTTTCGCAACGACCGGATTTGCAGCGGCCTTGATGATGGCAATGAACTCATCAATGTTGGCCAGCGCAACAGCCAAGCCCTCTAAGACGTGTCCACGATCGCGGGCTTTGCGTAATTCAAAAATGGTTCGGCGCGTCACTACCTCGCGGCGATGCTGTAAGAAATACTCCAGCATCTGCTTGAGGTTCAAGAGGCGCGGCTGGTTATCCACCAGCGCCACCATATTCATACCAAAGTTGTCTTGCAGTTGCGTACTCTTATAGAGGTTGTTGAGCACCACTTCAGGCACTTCACCGCGCTTGAGTTCAATGACAACGCGCATTCCAGATTTATCGGACTCATCCCGCAAATCAGAAATGCCTTCAATTTTTTTCTCATTCACCAGCTCGGCAATGCGCTCAAGCAAGTTTTTCTTATTTACTTGATACGGCAGCTCGTCGACGATGATGGACTGACGCGAGCCTTTATCCAAATCCTCAAAATGGGTCTTGGCGCGCATGACCACACGACCACGGCCGGTGCGATAGCCTTCGCGCACACCTTGTACGCCATAAATGATTCCAGCAGTCGGGAAATCCGGCGCTGGAATAATCTCGATCAGCTCATCAATCGTGCATTCTGGATTGTGCAGAACATGCAGACAGGCTTGGACAACTTCATCTAAGTTGTGCGGCGGAATATTGGTGGCCATGCCCACCGCAATACCGGAAGAACCATTAATCAGCAAATTGGGTACTTTGGCGGGCAGAATCAGGGGTTCTTTTTCGCTACCGTCGTAGTTCGGCCCAAAATCCACGGTTTCTTTGTCTAAATCGGCCAAAAGGTCATGGGCGATCTTGCGTAAGCGAATTTCCGTGTAACGCATAGCCGCGGCGTTATCGCCGTCAACCGAGCCAAAGTTACCCTGTCCGTCCACTAACATATAGCGCAGAGAGAAGTCTTGGGCCATGCGGACAATGGTGTCGTACACCGCTGAATCCCCGTGGGGATGGTATTTACCGATGACATCGCCAACTATACGGGCAGATTTCTTGTAAGGGCGGTTCCAATCGTTGTTTAATTCATACATCGCGAAAAGGACCCGTCTGTGGACCGGTTTTAAGCCGTCGCGCACGTCTGGTAGGGCTCTGCCGACGATAACGCTCATGGCGTAGTCCAAATAGGACCGCCGCATTTCGTCTTCGAGGGATATTGGTAGTGTTTCTTTAGCGGCTTGTTCCATCTCGAAATAATATCATTTTGATGGCAGACAGGCCCTGTGCTAAGATTCTGACAGTTTGTACGAATTGAGAAGTATCGCTTTGCGCTTTTTGCAGTTATGTGGGGCGACATACATACAAGTTTGAATTTAATTAAAAAAGTGAATTTGAGGACTAAAAATGAATAAAACCCTAAAACTGGTACTCGCTGGTGTTGTAACTGTTGCTGCCGGCGCTACTTCCGCTCAATCCGTTGACAACTGGGTCAACGCTACCGGTGCTCCATGGAGAAACGGCGACGGCACATTGTGCTGGCGTGATGCCGCTTGGACCCCAGCTACTGCTGCTAAGGGTTGCGATGGCTTTTTAGAGCCAAAGAAAGCTGCTGCTGCTAAGCCTGCTCAGCCAAAAGTTACCCAAACCAAGATTACGTTGCAAGCCGATACCCTGTATGACTTTGACAAAGCAACCCTGAAGCCAGAAGGCAAAGCTACCTTAGATAAAGTTGCTGCTGACCTGGGCAAGATTCGTTTGGAAGTCATCATTGCTGTTGGTAATACCGACAGCGTAGGCTCAGATGCATACAATCAGGCACTCGGCCAGCGCCGTGCTCAGTCTGTTAAAGCCTATTTGATCAGCAAAGGTGTTGACGGTGGCCGTATTTACACCGAAAGCAAAGGCAAGAGCAATCCAGTAGCTACCAACGCTAC
>JBIJAC010000024.1:0-28542 GCA_044345935.1 Polynucleobacter sp.
ACGGCACGCATCGTCAGCGATACGCGGCAAATCAAGACGGGCGATGTCTTCCTGGCTTACCGAGTAGGGCATGGCGCCACTATTCAGGATAGTCGTCCCTACATTACCGATGCTTTAAATGTAGGCGCTGCTGCTGTTATTTATGACCCAATCGATTTAGAAGGCATTTCGGCTTTGAGTGACGCGCGCTGCTTTGCGCTAGAAAATTTATCGGCGCATGCTGGGCCAATTTGCTCCGAATGGTATGGAAATCCGAGCAGCCAAATGATGGTGTTTGGAGTGACCGGAACAAATGGCAAGACGAGCATCACGCAATGGCTCTCGCACGCTTTAGATCGCCCTAAGTCGCGCGCTGCCGTGATGGGCACTTTGGGCGTTGGCTTTCCTGGACACTTAGAGGCTACTGGCTACACCACACCAAATGCTGCGCGCTTACAAACTGAGCTCAAAGTACTTTTCGATTCCAATGCAAAGCAAATTGCAATGGAGGTCTCTTCACATGCATTAGAACAGGGACGCGTAAATGGCGTTCAATTCACCACGGCTGTGTTTTCCAATTTGAGCCAAGATCACTTGGATTACCACGGCAGTATGGCGGAATATGCAGCAGTGAAGTTTCGTTTGTTTCAGTTCCCAGGGTTACAGAACGCGGTCATTAATTTGGAAGATCCATTGGGTCGTGAATTAGCGATGCAGTTATTGGCAAAGACAGGCGTTCAGGTGTGGGGCTATGCAGTCGACCGCAATGCCTTTGCCGGTTTTGAAAAGTTTGGTAAGCGACTGCGCACTATTTTTTCGAGTAGCATGCGGTTTAAAGGCTATGGCTATCAGGGCGTATTTGAATGGCAAGACCATGGCAGGACTGAGGTCAGTGTTCCGGTTGTGGGGGACTTTAATCTGAGCAATTGCCTTGCAGTTTGGGCTTGCCTATTAGCTAGTGGCATGGACGTACTTGAGGCAGGCAAGCGCATTGCACTCTTAAGACCAGTAAGCGGCAGAATGGAAATGGTGCTCGGCAATTCGCGCAGCACTGGTCCGCTGGTTATTGTTGACTACGCCCATACCCCAGATGCATTGGAAAAGGTATTGAGCACATTGCGCCCCATCGCAACCCAGCGTGCAGGAAAGTTGTGGTGTATTTTTGGTTGTGGCGGTGATCGCGACACGAGTAAGCGACCGCTCATGGGGCAGATTGCTGCAGAGGTGGCAGACCATACCATTCTGACCAGCGATAACCCGCGCTCCGAGAATCCAGAAAAAATTAGCTCTGATATTCAAGCTGGAATGGGTAATGGCAAATCAGTAGAAGTCATTTTAGATCGGGCTGCAGCGATCCTCAGTGGGGTTCGCCACGCACAAGCCAATGATGTTGTATTGATTGCAGGCAAAGGCCACGAAACCAGTCAAGAGATTAATGGCAGAAAAGTAGATTTTTCAGACCAAGAACATGTTTTATTGGCCAGTGGAGGCTCCGTCTAATGGCGATGACTACCTTGGGTCAAATTCATGCTTTTTTACCATCCAGTAAATTGATCAATATTTCTGAGCTGGCGGCGCAAAGCCATCCAATTGATTCCATTTCCACTGACAGTAGGGCAATAGAGAGTGGGTCCCTATTTATTGCACTAAAAGGCGAGCGGTTTGATGCGCATCAGTTCTTAGGTGAGGTTAGTGCCGCCGGGGCAGGCGCAGCCTTAATTGAAGATGAGAAGGCATGCCCAAGTCAGTTCCCCGCAGTATGCGTTGCCGACACGCGAATGGGTTTAGGTGATTTTGCTGCAGCCTGGCGACAGCAATTTACACTACCGCTCGTGGTTGTGACGGGCAGTAACGGTAAGACTACCGTGAAAGAAATGATCGCAGCCATCTTTAGTGCGGCTGTGGGTAAAGAAGCAACTTTGATCACACCCGGTAACTTGAATAATGATATTGGGCTACCGCTGACGGTATTACGTTTGCGTGAACACCATCGATTGGCTGTGATTGAGCTCGGAATGAATCATCCTGGCGAGACGGCTTACCTCGCTAATATTGCCAAGCCATCGATTGCGCTGATTAATAATGCCCAGCGTGAACACCAAGAATTCATGCAGACCGTAGATGCGGTTGCGCACGAGCATGCCGATGCAATTGCATCATTGCCAGTCGATGGTGTTACAGTTTTTCCAGCTGATACTCCATTTAGTAGCGATTGGCGCAAAAAATCCAATGGGCGTCACATCATTGACTTTGCGCTCAATGGTCCTGCAGCAGTCAGCGGAATTCTCCTAGAAGGCGGCGGGCTTGAAATAAAAACAAGCGAAGGCACGATTAACGTACGACTTTTAGTGCTCGGTGAGCATAATCTGCGCAACGCACTTGCTGCCACTGCCGTAGCCTTGGCCGCAAAGGTCGATTTAGAGGTCATCCGTATTGGCTTGGAATCCTTTCAGGCGGTCAGCGGCCGAATGATGGCAAATCAATTTGGCGCTTGCCTGTTGATTGATGACAGCTATAACGCCAATCCCGATTCAGTCCGTGCAGCAATTGATGCCCTCAGTCAGGCTAGCCAAAAGAACTGTTTAGTTCTTGGTGACATGGGTGAAGTGGGATCAAAAGGCCCGGAGTTTCATTATGAGGTGGGCGCGTATGCAGCAGAGCGCGGCATTCAGCATTTATGGACGCTGGGAGAACAAACCCAGTCTTCGGTACGGGGCTTTAATGAATTCAATGGGGGCATAGGAAGTAGTAATGCAGCGATCCATTTTGAAACCATCGACGCATTAAATGCCCATGTAGTTTCTACTACTGCATTGCTTGGTGCCGGAGCCTCAGCATCTAAGCCATATGCCGTTCTAGTAAAAGGATCCCGTTTTATGCGTATGGAGCGAGTGGTAGCGGTATTAAAAGATACGCTGGCGGAGGTTAAAGCATGCTCTTAATCTTAGCGCAGTGGTTGCAAGACGATTACAGTTTTTTCCGGGTGTTTAATTACATTACTTTCCGTGCAGTGATGGCGACATTAACAGCACTCTTGATTGGGCTTATTTCTGGTCCTTGGGTTATTCGCAGGTTGACAGAGTTAAAAATGGGTCAGGCAGTCCGTACCGATGGACCACAAACGCATTTAGTCAAATCAGGAACCCCAACCATGGGCGGCGTGCTCATTCTGATTGGCATATTTACTTCCTGCGTTTTGTGGGCTGACCTTACCAATCGATTCATCTGGATTGTGATGCTGGTTACCTTTAGTTTTGGCTTGATTGGTTGGGTAGACGATTACCGTAAAGTTGCCCGCAAAGACCCCAAGGGAATGGCTTCACGCGAAAAGTTTTTTTGGCAAACCGTGATTGGATTATTTGCCGCCATTTACTTGGCTTTCTCCGTGTCTGAGGTTAACAATTTAAAAGTGCTACAGCTGTTCATTGACTGGGTACAGAGCGGTTTTTCATTGGACCTACCGGCCAAATCAAACCTCTATCTTCCCTTTGTTAAAGAGGTTAGCTATCCACTGGGAGTGATGGGTTTCATCATCCTAAGTTACCTGGTCATTGTGGGCAGTAGTAATGCAGTCAATTTAACCGACGGCCTTGATGGCCTGGTCATCATGCCCGTGATTTTGGTGGGGGCTGCACTGGGCGCGTTTGCCTATGTGATGGGTAATGCAATCTACGCGAAGTATTTGCTGTTTCCATTTATTCCTGGCGCAGGTGAGCTGATGATTTTCTGCGGCGCTATGGGCGGAGCGGGTCTTGCCTTCCTTTGGTACAACACCCATCCTGCCCAGGTCTTTATGGGTGATGTTGGTGCCTTGGCGCTAGGCGGCGCACTTGGAACCATTGCGGTCATTGTGCGCCAAGAGATTGTTTTATTTGTGATGGGCGGTATTTTTGTCGCCGAAACGGTGTCCGTGATGATGCAGGTGATTTGGTTTAAGTACACCAAAAAACGCTATGGCGAAGGACGCCGCATTTTTCGAATGGCACCACTGCACCACCATTTTGAACTGGGTGGTTGGCGTGAAACCCAAGTTGTTGTTCGTTTTTGGATCATCACTATTTTGTTGGTGTTGGTTGGTTTATCAAGCTTGAAATTACGGTAATCAGTACACGATGCGCAATGTAAAAAATCCTTTTGTACGCCCTGAACTCAGTAGAGCAGAAGCACTCTCAGTTGAGCCAACGCGTTTTTTAATTCTGGGGCTGGGTGAATCCGGAGTGGCAATGGTGAAATGGTGCCTCCGTCATGGCGCCGTCACTCGCCTCGTGGATACGCGCGCGCGTCATGATCTCAATGAAAAGCAGAGCGCGCAGTTAAGCGAACTCGAGTTTGCAGGGCTAAAGGACATGCATTTTGGTCCCTGGAGTCCCGATGCGCTCATGGATATTGATGTGATTGGGATATCGCCTGGACTATCGCCGATTGCAGAGCCAGCACAATCCATTTTGGCAGTCGCTCAGGAAAAAGGTATTCCAGTGTGGAGCGAGATTGAGTTCTTTGCCCGCGGCATTGCAGCGCTGGAACGCGAATCGATTGCTGAGTCATCCGATTCTGGGGGCTGGACCTATGCCCCAAAAATCGTTGCCATTACTGGCACGAATGGCAAAACAACCACAACGGCGCTAGTGGGTCAATTGTGCGAGCGTGCCGGCAAAACGGTTGCAGTAGCTGGCAATATTAGTCCTGCAGCATTGGATAAGCTAATCGCCTGCCTTGATGGCGCAGATGGTTTACGTGATCTGCCCGAGTTGTGGGTGCTCGAGCTATCGAGTTTTCAATTGCACTTTACCTATAGCCTCAATCCGAGCGCAGCAACCGTGCTCAATTTAAGTCAGGATCACCTCGACTGGCATGGAAATATGGAGGCCTACGCGACTGCAAAGGCAGCCATTTTTGGACCAAGCAGTATCTGCATTGTTAATCGAGATGAGCTTGAGTTAAACCGCTTGCTGAGTAGTCAATTGGAAGATCGGCAGATCGTTCACTTTGGCTCAAGCCGGCCGGATGAGCCAGGATCATTCGGGATTGAGCGCGATCCCCAGGCCGGCGGAATTGATTGGTTGGTTTGGGCTGAAGTGGATGAGGATGCCGAGTTAGAAAGGCCTAAGCGGCGACGTAAAGCGGTGGCGGTAGAGGCTGAGCCGATTCGCTTGAAGCGCTTAATTCCGGCGGATGCGTTACGCATTCGCGGTAAACACAATGCCTTAAATGCCCTCGCTGCTTTGGCATTGGCTCGGGCAGTGGGCTTGCCGCTCAATAAATTACTGCATGGTCTGCGCGAGTATCGCGGCGAACCCCACCGCGTTCAAAGTGTTGCCGTCATTCGGGATGTGGAGTATGTCGATGACAGCAAAGGAACCAATGTAGGGGCTACTGTTGCTGCACTCAATGGTCTTGGTGATACGGCTGGCGCGAAAAAGATTTGGTTAATTGCAGGCGGTGATGGCAAAGGCCAAGATTTCTCGCCGCTATTTGATCCAGTACAGCGTTTTGCAAAAGGCGTTCTATTGATTGGCAAAGATGCGCCGCAAATTGCAGATGCGCTCCAAGCAACCGGTGTTGCAGTAGAGCGCTGTGAAACCATCGCAGTTGCGGTGAAGACGGCGTCAGAGCGCTCGGTACCTGGAGATGTGGTTCTGCTTTCTCCGGCATGCGCCAGCTTTGATCAGTTCAAGGACTACATTCACCGTGCTGCTGTATTTGTATCTGAGGTGGAAGAACTGGGCATGCAGTTTTCTGAATCCAGCCTTGAGGCGGATTGCTCGTCTGGAGTAAGCGCATGAATCTAAATCGCTTTTGGAACTACTCACGTGGCGGCATCACTGGCTTTCGAACTGGCTTACGTGATGCAGTCACAGGAGTAGAGCAAACGCGTTCACGCATGATGGAGTATGACCAGCTATTGGTATGGGCGATTGTTTCTTTAGCCTTGATTGGCTTGGTAATGGTCTACTCCGCATCGATTACCTTGGCGGATGGTCCAAAGTATAAAAACTACAGCAGCAATCACTTTCTGATACGGCATTTGATTTCACTGACGATTGCGACGGTGGTTGGTTTGTGTGTTTTTCGAATACCAGTGAAGGCGTGGGACAAACTTGCCCCGATCCTGTTCGGAATTACGATCTTGTTGTTGATTGCGGTCTTGATACCCGGAATTGGCAAAGGAGTGAATGGAGCGCGCCGTTGGATCTCGTTTGGCTTTATGAATTTCCAGCCATCGGAGCTAATGAAGTTTGCTGTGGTCATTTTTGCTGCGAGCTATACCGTTCAGCGCCAAGAGTACCTCCATTCTTTTGTGAAGGGATTGGTGCCGATGGGCATCGCCGTCATGATCATTGGCGCATTGCTGCTATGGCAGCCGGATATGGGCGCGTTTGTAGTGATTGCTTTAATTGCCTTTGGCATTCTTTTCTTGGGCGGAATTAATGTGAAATTGTTTGGTGGATTGGTAGTGGCGGGAATAACGAGTGCCGCCATCATCATCGCCCTCTCACCATTTCGCCGCGAACGCATCTTTGCATTCTTAGATCCCTGGGCGGCGGATCACGCTGCTAATAAAGGCTATCAACTGACCCATTCGCTCATGGCATTTGGACGCGGCGAGTGGTTCGGTACCGGCCTTGGCGGCAGTGTCGAAAAATTGCATTATTTACCTGAAGCACATACCGATTTCATCTTGGCAGTAATTGGAGAAGAGCTGGGTTTTGCTGGTGTGCTCGTCATTATCTTTTTGTTCTACTGGATTGTGCGTCGCGCTTTTCTGATTGGTCGAACTTCACTGCAACTGGATCGCAGTTTTGCTGGCTTGGTAGCAAAAGGCATTGGCATCTGGATTGGATGGCAGGCGTTTATCAATATGGCAGTGAACTTAGGCTTGCTGCCGACGAAAGGCTTAACACTGCCCTTAATTAGTTATGGCGGCTCTGGAATTTTGATGAATGCGGTTGCGCTTGCCGTATTACTCAAGATTGATTATGAGAACCGCGTCTTAATGCGGGGAGGCAAGTTATGAATAAGCCTTCCATCTTAGTCATGGCTGGCGGCACTGGCGGGCATATCTTCCCTGGCTTGGCAGTCGCCGAGCTTCTGCGCACGCGCGGCTGGCAGGTAGCTTGGCTTGGCAATGCTACCGGTATGGAATACCGTTTGGTACCAAGCCGAGGATTCCCATTTGAAGCAGTCAATTTTGGCGGCCTGCGTGGCAAAGGCCTACTGACTAAGTTGATGCTCCCCTTTAATCTCGCAAGAGCATGTTTGCAAAGCTGGCAGATTATTCGCAGGCTCAAACCAAGCGTCGTACTGGGTATGGGTGGCTACATCACCTTTCCGGGTGGATTAATGAGCGCCTTACTGAAGCGCCCCCTGGTTTTGCATGAGGCAAACTCGGTTGCTGGCAGCGCTAATCGCCATCTATCGAAGATTGCGAATAAAACCCTGACGGGATTCCCCAATACCCTGCCCGAAGGCGAGTGGGTGGGTAATCCGATTCGCAGTGAGTTTGAATCAATCGCATCCCCTGCTGAGCGTTACGGCAAGCGTACTGGCTCACTGAGATTATTAGTCGTTGGTGGTAGTTTGGGCGCCGCCGCCCTGAATGAAACGATTCCAGCAGCGCTAGCGTTGATTCCCGCCGAGGAAAGACCGCGCGTACTGCACCAGGCAGGTGAAAAACACGTGGCCGAACTGAAGCAACGCTATGCAGATTGCGGCGTCACTGCAGATGTTCATGCCTTTATTGGGGACATGGCAGCAGCGTATGCTGCAGCCGATCTCGTAGTGTGTCGGTCGGGCGCAATGACCGTATCCGAGATTGCTGCCTGCGGCGTCGCTGCGTGCTTCGTGCCATTTCCATTTGCGATTGACGATCACCAAACTGCCAATGCCGAGTTTTTATCAACAGCAGATGCAGCGAAGTTATGGCCACAGCCTGACCTCAATCCAAGCGCACTGGCTGCTTGGTTGCAAAAAGTACGCCGCCCCGATTTGATGGCAATGGCAGAGCGTGCTCGCGCACTAGCAAAGATGCAGGCAACTGAGCGTGTGGCAGCCATATGCGCCGAAGCTGCAGGAGTAAAGCCATGAAGCACATTGTTCAGCAAATTCATTTTGTCGGCATTGGCGGCGCTGGCATGAGCGGCATTGCCGAAGTGCTACTCAACTTGGGATACCAAGTTTCAGGTTCTGATTTAGCCGAAAGCGCGACAACAAAACGCTTGCGTGGACTAGGTGCCGATATTCAGATCGGCCACAAGGCTAGTCATGTTGGCACTGCTGAGGCTGTGGTGATTTCAACTGCGGTAGCCGGCAACAATCCGGAAGTACTGGCTGCACGTGCTGCAAAAATTCCGATTATTCAGCGGGCCGTGATGCTCGGTGAGCTCATGCGCTTAAAGCAAGGCATCGCCATTGCAGGAACGCATGGAAAAACTACTACGACCAGTTTAGTTGCTTCGGTGCTGGCTGAGGGCGGACTGGACCCCACATTTGTGATTGGTGGAAAACTCAATTCAGCCAACGCCAATGCGCGCCTTGGGCAAGGGGATTTTATTGTGGTGGAGGCAGATGAATCGGATGCCTCATTCCTGCAGTTATTCCCAGCAATGGAGGTCATCACCAATATTGATGCTGATCACATGGATACCTATCAGCACGATATGGCGCGCCTTAAGCAGGCGTTTGTGCAATTTACGCAGCGCATGCCCTTTTATGGAATTGCGATTGTGTGCGCAGACGATGCCAATGTGCGGGATCTCATTCCATTTGTATCGCAACCCATTCTGAAATACGGTACTGCCGATGATGCGGATATTCGCGCTCATCACATTGAGGCTGACGGAACGCGGATGCGCTTTACGGTGGAGCGCCGTACGATTCGGCGTCATGGCGCTAAGCCAGGACCCTTACAAATCGAGCTCAATCTCCCAGGCTTACACAATGTGCGCAATGCCCTTGCCGCGATTGGTATAGCGACTGAATTGGGTATACGCGATGAAGCCATTGTGAAAGCCCTATCGGAATTTAGTGGGGTTGGCAGGCGTTTCCAGCGCTATGGTGATATTGCATTAGCCAAGGGTGGAAGTTTCACCTTAATTGATGATTATGGACACCACCCCGTTGAAATGGCAGCCACATTAGCGGCAGCTCGTGGGGCCTATCCAGGTCGCCGACTGGTTTTAGCATTTCAGCCGCATCGCTACACGCGAACCCGCGATTGTTTTGGTGATTTTGTGGATGTGTTGCGTGGCTTCGATGCCTTGGTGTTGACAGATGTCTATCCTGCCGGAGAGCCGCGCATCAAAGGTGCTGATGGGGAGAGTCTCTTTAAAGCAACCTGCAGCAATGACGCTGAAGCCAAGTCAGCATTGCTGCAGAATGCCGACTCTTCTTATGTCGCTAAGGTAGCGGATATGCCTGCGGCGATTACGACCATGCTGCGCGATGGCGATGTTGTTATTACGATGGGCGCTGGATCGATATCCACCTTGCCCGCTATTCTTTCGGGAGCGCAACATGCTTAATCGCACGATGCCCTGGGGAGAGCGCGTCAAGGTTGATCTGGCTAAGCTAAAGCCGAGCGATCTGGGTAAGGTTGGGGTATTGCTCGGCGGCAAATCAAGTGAGCGGGAAATTTCGCTCTTATCGGGTAATGGCGTTTTAAGTGCCTTAATGGAAAAAGGGGTTGATGCCCATGCCTTTGATCCGGGTACGCGCAATCCGACTGAGATTGTGAATGAACGGTTTGATCGTGTCTTTATTGCACTGCATGGCCGCTATGGTGAAGATGGCACGATTCAGGGATTGCTCGAGTTACTGGAAATTCCGTATACCGGTAGCGGCGTCCTTGCGTCCGCACTATCCATCGATAAAATTTCAACCAAACAAATCTGGCTCAGTAACGGTTTATCAACGCCTGACTTTGAAGAGCTGACGCCTCAAAGTCATTGGGCTGCAGTGGCAAAGCACTTAGGTTTGCCTTTAATCGTGAAGCCAGCGCATGAAGGTTCGTCATTGGGTTTAACCAAAGTCAAAACTGTAGAAGAGTTACCAGATGCCTACGCAAAAGCAGCCGCTTTAGATTCGAAAGTGATTGCAGAGACCTGCATTATTGGCGATGAACTAACTTGCCCTTTAGTGGGCGAGGGGCAAAATGCAGAAGCGCTGCCAGTGATTCGGATTGTGCCGCCAGATGCCAATTACGACTTCCATAATAAATACTTTTCAAACGATACCCAGTACTGTTGTCCGACTGGTTTGGATGAGGCCATTAATCAAAAGGTGCAGGCACTAGCGCTTGATGCCTACCGTGCATTGGGCTGCCGTACCTGGGGTCGTGCCGATGTGATGCTGGATAGCCGCGATGGCAAGCCTTATCTCTTGGAGATGAATACATCCCCTGGTATGACGTCACATTCCTTAGTGCCGATGGCAGCAAAAGCAGCAGGCGTTAGTTATGCCGACTTAGTGTTGTGGTTACTGGCTCAAACGATGGATCAAAAGAATGAGTAATTTAGCCAGGCGCTCATTTAATTTTGTCCTGGGTATGTCTACACCCTTGCTGAATGATCCTGCACGCATGGCTGAAGTGAGTCGCTGGTTAATGCGCCTCTTTTTTCTACTGGCGACCATTGCGGGATTAATGTGGTTGAGCCAGCGACCGGTTTTTGCCTTACGCCAAATGCAAGTAGAGCCTTTACCGGGGCAAGTCGTTCAGCATGTCAATTTATCCCAAGTAAAAAATCAAGTACTTGAGCAAGTTCAAGGTAACTTTTTTACAGTACGTTTGGAAAACATCAAAGAAGCATTTGAAGATTTGCCATGGGTACGGCATGCGAGTGTTCGACGGGTTTGGCCCAATGGTCTGGCCGTTAGCATTGAAGAGCAAAAGCCATTTGCGATTTGGGGTAGCCGCAGCGAGCAAAAGTTTATGAATGGCTTTGGTGAACTATTTAGCGGAAGTCTGTCCCAGGTAGATGATCCCTCACTTTTAATCGAGGTATCGGGACCGAATGACTCGAGTAAAGAAGTCATGCAGCTCTATCAAAAAGCAAGCCGCTGGTTTGCCCCGTGGAATGTCGATGTGCTTAGCGTCACTTTATCAGATCGATATTCGTGGAACGTGAAGTTATCCAATGGCATCCGCGTTGAATTTGGTCGCGATGAGGAAGCCCAAGGCAAAGCCTTAACTGAAGAGCGTGTCGCTCGTTTAATTGAGTATTGGCCAAAAGCGCAAGAGCGCTTAACGGGCCGCGTTGATGCAATTGATTTGCGCTATAGCAATGGATTTGCAGTGCGCCTTGCTAGTGCGGCTAACAAAAAGCCGGAACTAGATGCAAAAAAGAGTGGAGCACAACGGTGAATTTAATTATGAGGAAATTTGATGAGTAAGGATAACCGAGACCTTTTGGTCGGTCTTGATATTGGCACATCAAAAGTAGTTGCTTTGGTTGCTGAGCTTGATGCGGATGGGCAATTTAATGTGGTTGGCGTGGGACAAACCGCATCCAAAGGATTGAAGAAGGGCGTTGTGGTCAATATTGAGGCCACAGTGCAATCGATTCAAAAGGCGCTCGAGGAAGCCGAGGTCATGGCGGATCGTCGCATTGTTCAGGTGTTTACTGGCATTGCAGGGAATCATATTTTTAGTTTCAATTCGAGTGGCATGGTTGCCATTCGAGACAAAGAGGTTGGTTCCACAGACGTAGAACGCGTACTGGAGACAGCAAAGGCCATCAACATTCCGACGGATCAGCAAATTCTGCACATTTTGATTCAAGAATTCATCATCGATGGGCAGGAAGATGTGCGTGAGCCAATTGGTATGAGTGGACTGCGTTTAGAAGTAAAGGTCCACATCGTTACTGGCGCCGTGAGTGCTGCCCAAAACATTGTCAAGTGCGTACGGCGTTGCGGCTTAGAGGTAAACGATTTGATCTTGCAGCCACTGGCCTCTAGTCTCGCCGTGCTAACCGAAGACGAAAAAGAGCTCGGCGTAGTCTTGGTGGATATCGGCGGCGGCACAACGGATATTGCGATCTACAGTCAGGGATCCATTCGCCATACTGCAGTGATTCCAATTGCAGGCGATCAAATTACCAATGACATTGCAATGGCATTGCGCACGCCAACTGTGGAGGCAGAAGACCTCAAAATTCATTATGGAATTGCCCGCCAAGAAATGGCTGATTCCACTGCCATGATCGACGTACCTGGCGTAGGTGATCGTGAGCCAAGGCCTATTTCGAAGCAGGCTCTTGCTGCTGTGATTGAGCCGCGCGTCGAAGAATTATTTACCTTGGTGCTTGGCGTCGTGCGCGACTCAGGCTATGAGGGCATGGTCTCTTCAGGCATTGTTCTAACGGGGGGTACCTCCTTAATGCCCGGCATGGTTGAGTTAGCAGAGCAGGTCTTTTTAAGGCCTGCGCGGATTGGAACACCAGAATACCGCGGTCATCTTCACGAAGTATTGCGTAGTCCACGTTTTTCAACGGGCATTGGACTCTTAATGGAAGGTCAGGCACAGCTAATGCGCGGTCGCCGCGTATCGCAATCAGGCTCTTTTCAAGGTGCTTTTTCGCGAATGAAGGAATGGTTTACGGGTAATTTTTAAGTTTTTTTCGTCGTCGTTAATGTAACTAAGTAACTCAGGAGGGTTTATGGAATTTGAAATGCTAGATCAAGATACAGCCGGCAAGACCATTATTAAAGTGGTTGGAGTCGGGGGCGCTGGTGGCAATGCTGTCCAGCATATGATTCGTCGCGGTGTCGATGGAGTGGAATTTATTTGCATGAATACCGATGCGGGTGCATTGCAGCGCTCTGCCGCATCGATTAATTTGCAATTGGGATCAAGCGGTCTTGGTGCTGGTGCAAAACCAGAAATTGGTGCAGCATCGGCACAAGAGGCCCGCGCTCGAATTGCAGATTCATTGCAGGGCGCGCATATGGTCTTCATTACTGCTGGTATGGGCGGCGGAACGGGCACTGGTGCGGCACCCATCGTGGCGCAAGTTGCCAAGGAAATGGGAATTCTGACGGTAGGTGTTATTAGTAAGCCATTTGATTTTGAGGGCGTTAAGCGCTTAAAGGTGGCAGAAGATGGAGCGCATGAGTTAGAGGCTTATGTCGATTCGCTCATCGTTGTTCTCAATGAGAAGCTGTTTGAAGTCATGGGTGAGGATGCCGAGTTTGATAAAGCCTTTGCCTGCGCCGATGATGTTTTGCATAACGCGGTTTCCGGCATTGCGGAGATCATCAATGTCCAGGGATTGATCAACGTCGACTTTGAAGATGTGAAGACAGTCATGGGTGAACAGGGCAAAGCCATGATGGGTACTGCTACTGTTTCTGGAATGGACCGCGCTCGTTTGGCGGCAGAGGCAGCAGTAGCATCGCCCTTATTGGAAGGCGTTGATTTATCGGGCGCACGCGGTGTTTTGGTCAACATTACTGCTAGCCGCTCCCTCAAGCTTTCGGAAACACGCGAAGTCATGGCGGCCATTCGCGGTTATGCCGCGGACGATGCCACGGTCATCTTTGGTACGGTGTACGACGACAGTTTGGGTGATGCCTTGCGCGTTACGGTGGTGGCGACTGGTCTAAATCACCCCCAAGCCATGCAAAAAAGCCAGCCTGAAGTGATTTGGCGCAAAGCAACGGGTACGCACGATGCAATGCCTACGATGGCCGATTTAAATAGTTTTGCCCCATCTAGCCCATCGGCTGCAATGAGCATGGCGGGTATGGATTCCAGCATTTCGGCGGTGGGTTCTGGCGCAGGGATGGCTTCGAGCGGTGGCAATGCATTTGGTGCGGCTCCAGCCCAGCCAGCTGGGGTTGATTACAGCCAATATGATTTGCCGCGAGTATTTCGGTCCCGTTCAGAGCCTTCTAGCGCGCCAAGCTTGGGCGCAGACAGCTCGCCACAGGCCAAAACCATGCTCGATAAAGGGGCGGATTTCTATGAAATTCCCGCTTTTCTGCGTAAACAGGCCGACTGATGAATTGCTCAATACAATAGTGCTATGAGAGATGCCAGCGCAGCGCCCCTCCGGACGACGAATCCTGCGCTTGCGTTGGCTCACCCATTGATAACTATTGAATTGGAGATTTTATGATTGCAGTTGGACAAAAACTACCGAATGCCACCTTGTACGAGTTTCTGAATGAAGAAGCCGAAGGCTGCGCCATTGGCCCTAATGCGTTTGAGGTAGATAAGTTAGTTGCTGGTAAAAAAATTGTGATTTTTGCGTTGCCTGGCGCTTTCACACCAACCTGCTCCGCACAACACGTGCCAGGTTATGTTGCCCAGTTCGATGCCATCAAAGCAAAAGGCGTTGATGAAATTTGGTGTGTGTCCGTGAATGACCCATTTGTCATGGGTGCATGGGGACGTGATCTCAATGTAGGCAAAAAAGTACGTATGTTGGGTGACGGTAGCGCTGAGTTCACCAGCAAATTAGGCATGGAATTTGACTTAACCAAGCGTGGACTCGGAATTCGTTCGCAGCGTTACGCCATGGTGGTAGAGAACGGCGTAGTGAAATCGCTGTCCCTCGAGGCCCCAGGTAAGTTTGAGGTAAGCGATGCTGCCTCGGTATTAAAGCAACTGTAATTCAATTACTCGTTTTATCGATTCCCCGAATTTACAAACGCGATCATGCTTAAGCAACGCACCATTGCCAATCCGATAAAAACGGTTGGCATTGGTTTGCACTCCGGTCGTAAAGCAAGCTTATCGATTAAGCCTGCACCTGTGAATTCGGGAATCCAGTTTGTCCGCATTGATTTGCCTGAGCCGGTCGTGATTGCGGCAGATGCCATGCTAGTTGGCGATACGCGTCTCGCATCGGTCTTACAAAAAGACGGTGTGCGTGTGTCTACAGTTGAACACTTGCTGTCTGCTTGTGCCGGACTCGGCTTAGATAATGTATTGATTGAAGTGGATTGCGAAGAGATTCCGATCATGGATGGTAGCGCTGCATCCTTTCTTTTTTTGCTGGAGTCTGCCGGCATAGCAGAGCAAGATGCGCCCCGTCAGTTCATGGTGATTAAGAAGTCCGTTGAAGTGCGAGACGGCGATAAGTTAGCACGCCTCGACCCTTTTTTCGGATTCAAGTTGGACTTCACGATTGACTTTAAGCATCCAGCCGTGGATAAAACAGGCCAGCATTTTGTGGTCGATTTTGCAGAGCATGCATACCGCAGCGAAATCGGTCGTGCACGTACATTTGGTTTTGCGCACGAGGTTGAGGCCCTGCGTGAAATTGGTCTTGCGCGCGGCGGTAGTTTAGATAATGCGATTGTTCTAGACGAGCACCGCATTCTTAACAATGAAGAATTGCGCTACGAGGATGAGTTTGTCCGCCACAAAATCCTCGATGCCATAGGTGATTTGTATTTAGCAGGACACCCGATTGTGGGGTCGTATGTGGCAATAAAATCAGGCCATGCCCTGAACAATGCGTTGCTGCGCAAATTGTTTGAAGATCCCAGTGCATATGCAATTGAGTCGTTTCCACTCAATAAAGCGCCGGCAGCCTATACCGTCGAAAATCAACCCCTCTTTTTTTAACGCGAACCCGTTTTTGATTGCAGAAGGTGCTGGACTGCCTTGCTGAGATCCGATTCCGGCTCCAGTTTACTGAGCAAATCAAGCCACGCCGAGCGGGCGACAGGATTTAGCCCCTTGGGCTTTTCCCTAGCTGGAGCCCGTGGCTGAACAGCCCACTCCGACTGAGGAAGGGCGGGCTTTAAGCTAACTTTAATGGCCGTGCAATTCAGGCCACTCTTTCCTAACTCATTGATTAAACTAGGTAAAGACTGTTGTAAGCGAGCGGCGATGGTGGCATTGGGCACCATGAGCAACAGCTCGGTAGGCTTGCCAGAGACCCAAACCGGCTCGACTTTAGAGCCAAAGTGAGCTAATTCAAGGGTTTTTAGGCAATGTTGCAGGCAGGCCTTGAGTTTGGCCAAATCTTCCGTGCGCGCCAAAATGCCATTGATTCCCTCTGGCCCGCGCAAACAGTCTAACCACTCTCGGGCTATCTTTGGCTTGGCAGAATAAGGGGTTTTTGGCTTTGGATTCATGGGGAAAAAGGGATTCGGGTGATAAACTCAAAGGCTTAATTTTGGTCAAAATCCCATGGCAATCGGCATTCTAAAAACTCTATTTGGTAGTCGAAATGATCGACTCTTAAAGCAATACCGCAAAACAGTGCTCAAGGTTAATGCACTTGAGTCTACCTTGCAATCACTCGATGATGCTGCGCTTCAAGCAAAAACAGCCGAATTTAAATCACGCCTTGCTGCTGGCGAATCCTTGGATGACCTCACTGCAGAAGCATTTGCCGTAGTCCGCGAATCCAGCCGCCGCGTCATGAAAATGCGCCATTTCGATGCGCAGATTATGGGCGCCTTAGCTTTGCATCAAGGCAAGATTGCCGAAATGGGTACAGGTGAGGGTAAAACCCTGACTGCAACCTTGGCCGTTTACCTCAATGCAATTGCAGGTAAGGGCGTTCATGTGGTTACGGTCAACGATTACCTGGCGCAGCGCGATGCCGAGTGGATGGCCAAGCTCTACAACTTCTTAGGTCTTCAGGTTGGGATCAATTTATCCCAAATGGATCACGAGGCAAAGCAAGCCGCCTACGCAGCCGATATTACGTACGGTACCAACAATGAATTTGGTTTTGATTATTTGCGCGACAACATGGTGCAGGACGTTGCGCAGCGCGTTCAGCGCGGCTTAGCCTACGCCATCGTTGACGAGGTCGACTCGATCTTGATTGACGAGGCGCGGACACCGCTGATTATCTCCGGGCAGGCAGAGGACCATACCGACCTCTATCTGAAAATGAACCAATTGCCTTCGCACTTAGAGCGACAAATTGGCGAAGAAAAATCAGATGGTACGGGCGTTGAGAAGCCAGGTGATTACTGGGTTGATGAAAAAACCCAACAGGTTTATTTAACCGAGACTGGCCATGAAAAAGCCGAGAGTATCTTGGCGCAAATTGGCGTTTTAAATCCAGGTGACTCGCTTTACGCACCCCAGAACATTACATTGATGCACCATGTCTATGCTGCGTTGCGAGCCCATTGCTTGCAACACCGCGATCAACAATACGTGGTTCAAAATCAAGAAGTAATCATTGTGGATGAGTTCACAGGCCGTTTAATGACTGGCCGTCGGTGGTCCGATGGATTGCACCAGGCAGTTGAGGCAAAAGAAGGGGTGCCGATTCAGAGTGAGAATCGCACCTTAGCTACCATCACATTCCAGAATTATTTCCGGATGTACGGCAAGTTGGCTGGCATGACTGGTACCGCGGATACCGAAGCCTACGAGTTCAAGGAAATCTACAACCTCGAAACCGTTGTGATACCGCCTAATCGCCTCAGTCAGCGGACCGATCGCCAAGATCAAATCTATAAAACATCTGCAGAGCGTTACGCTGCAGTAGTAAAAGACATCGAAGAATGCTATGGCCGAGGTCAGCCTGTATTGGTTGGCACCACGTCGATTGAAAACTCCGAGCTGATTGCGCACTTACTGGATCAGAAGAAGTTGCCACACCAAGTGTTAAATGCAAAGCAGCATGCAAAAGAAGCTGAGATCATTGCGCAGGCAGGCCGCCCAAAAATGATTACGATTGCGACCAATATGGCCGGTCGTGGTACTGACATCGTACTCGGCGGTAATGTGGAGAAGCAAGCTTCGCTTATGGAGGCTTCTGACAAAGAGGCGCGCATCGCGGTCTTGCACAATGAGTGGCAGGGCCTGCATGACCAAGTTCTGGCTGCGGGTGGATTGCATATTATTGGTACCGAGCGCCACGAGAGTCGCCGTATTGATAACCAATTGCGTGGTCGTTCGGGTCGTCAAGGCGATCCAGGATCATCGCGTTTTTATTTGTCTTTAGATGATCCACTCTTGCGCATTTTTGCAGGCGATCGCTTACGTGCCGTGATGGACCGCTTAAAGATGCCAGAGGGCGAGCCAATAGAAGCAGGAATGGTCACCCGCTCAATCGAGTCTGCACAGCGCAAAGTCGAGGGCCGTAACTTTGATATTCGGAAGCAGTTATTGCAATACGACGACGTTGCCAACGACCAACGTAAAGAGACCTACCGCTTACGCAATGAAGTGCTAGAGAGCAAAGACATTGGCGACCTCATTGCCAACTTACGCGACGATGCGCTACGCAGCTTTTGTGCTTTGTATGTTCCTGCTGAATCGATGGAAGAGCAGTGGGATTTACCAGGGCTAGAAAATAGCTTAGCAAATGAATGGGGTCTCGGTGTTGACTTAACTGGCCTAGTTCAATCGGCTGACTCAATCGAGGCAGAGGAAGTAGTTGAACATGTCTTGGCTGCCGCAAAAGCAGCCTATGACGGCAAAGTAGAGCTATCGGGGCGCGAGTCATTTGCTGGCTATGAGCGTTCAATCATGCTCTACAGCTTAGATAGCCACTGGCGTGAGCATTTGGCCGCTTTGGATCATTTGCGCCAAGGCATTCATTTGCGGGGTTATGCTCAAAAAGATCCAAAACAAGAATACCGCCGCGAAGCATTTGAGCTGTATGGCGAACTCTTAGACGTGATTAAGAACGACGTGGTGAAGAGCATTATGGCGGTCAAGATTCGGACCGCCGATGAATTGGATGCTGCCTCGGAATCCATTAACGAAGACATGAGTCAAGTAAAGGATTTGCAGTATCAGCATGCCGAGATTAGTACCGATGCCGCTGAGACTGAAAAGCCGGCTGATATCGCAGTTGCCCCTGTTCGATCTGGGCCTAAGGTTGGCCGCAACGATCCCTGCCCGTGCGGCAGTGGCAAAAAATACAAAGCCTGCTGCGGCGCTCTGAGTTAAGTATGCCAGTCAATTTACCCTTGCCAGAACGCGCCGCGCTTAGCCCGGTTGCTGGAGTGCAATTGGGTATTGCTGAGGCGGGGATAAAAAAAGCCAATCGCAAAGACGTTTTGGTAATCACACTGAGTCCTGGTACGCAGGTGGCCGGCGTATTTACGCAAAACCGATTTTGTGCGGCCCCCGTGCAGCTCTGCAGAGCCCATTTAGATTGGGTTGCCCAAACTGGTAGTGGAATTCGTGCTTTGGTTGTGAATACCGGTAATGCCAACGCGGGAACTGGCGAGCAAGGCATGCGCGACGCCCTAGAGACCTGCTGCGCCTTGGCAGCAGCCTTGAATATTCAACCAGAACAAGTATTGCCTTTTTCAACCGGTGTGATCTTAGAGCCCTTGCCCATTGCAAAGTTAACTGCTGCGCTTCCAAGTGCTATTGCAAAGTTAACCGACGATGCTTGGTTCGATGCAGCGGAAGCGATCATGACTACGGATATTCAGCCCAAGGCATTTTCGCAAGTGGTGATTACGCCGGACGGACTCATCACGCTTACAGGTATATGTAAGGGTGCCGGCATGATTCATCCCAACATGGCTACGATGCTGGGCTTCATTGCAACCGATGCCGGCTTTGGGCCGGAGGTATTGCAAAGCCTAACCAAAGAAGTAGCTGATCTTTCCTTTAATGCCATTACGATCGATGGCGACACCAGTACCAATGACTCATTTATTGTGATGGCGACTGGCGTATCTTCAGTAAAGATCAATAGTACGGCGGATGCCAGCTACGCGATTGTGCGATCTGCGCTCATTGCATTTGCTCGCCGACTGGCGCAAATGATTGTGCGCGATGGCGAAGGCGCTACAAAATTCATTTCGATTGAAGTCATTGGGGGCAAGACAAACGAAGAGTGCCGTTTAGTGGCAGAGGCAGTAGCTCACTCTCCTTTAGTTAAAACCGCTTTTTTTGCCAGTGACCCGAATTTAGGCCGTATTCTGGCTGCGATTGGGTATGCTGGGATTGCCGATCTGGACGTGAACCGAGTACAGCTTTGGCTTGGCGATGTGTGGGTCGCAAAAGACGGTGGACGCAATCCAAGTTACCAAGAGGCTGATGGGAAACGCGTGATGCAGGCTACTGAGATTGCCGTCAAGATCGATCTAGGCCGCGGCTCTGCAGAGCAGACGATGTGGACCTGTGATTTATCACATGAGTACGTTTCAATCAACGCCGATTACCGCTCTTAATCCCATGAATGAAAAACTAGACCGATTACTAAGTCATCTTGAAACGTTTCTTCCAAAACCCATGGATGAGGCGCAATGGAAATCATCAACCGCATTTCGTTGGCGCCGTCGCGATAGTATCTTTGGCAGCATTGGTTTTTTACAGCCCGTAAAACACGTTGCCGATATTGCTTACGAGGATCTGCAGCACATTGATCGTCAGCGCGATGCCATTAAAGACAATACCCGTAACTTTGTACAAAAAAAACCAGCCAATAATATTTTGCTCACCGGTGCGCGTGGCACAGGTAAGTCTTCATTAATTAAGGCCAGCCTGCATGCCTTTGCAAAAGATGGTCTGCGCTTGGTTGAGGTTGAGAAAGAGCATTTAGCGGATTTAGCCGACATAACCGATTTACTAGCCGATCGCCCGGAGCGTTTTATTGTTTTTTGCGATGACCTTTCGTTTGAGGAAGGTGAGTCTGGCTACAAAGCAATGAAGTCCGCCTTGGATGGTTCGATCTCTGCTCAGGTCGACAATATTTTGATTTATGCCACATCGAATCGCCGGCATTTATTACCCGAGTACATGAAAGACAACCAAAGTTATCACCACGATGACGATGGCGAAATTCATCCGGGTGAAGTAGTGGAAGAGAAGATCTCTTTATCGGAGCGCTTTGGTTTGTGGCTCTCCTTTTACCCACCCAAGCAAGATGAATACCTAGCCATCGTGGCGCATTGGCTGCGGCATTTTGGCTTGAGTGATACTCAAATTGAGGCTGCTCGATCGGAGGCTCTAGTGTGGGCGCTCGAGCGCGGATCGCGTTCTGGCCGGGTTGCATGGCAGTTTGCAAAACACTGGACTGGCACGCACGCCTAAGCCCCCATGAGTGATGCTCGGCGCCCAGTAACCGAGGTAGCAGCTGGTATCTTGCTCGATGCGCAGCAGCGCTTTTTGATGGGCCAGCGACCGCAAGGTAAACCCTTTGAGGGCTATTGGGAATTTCCGGGTGGCAAAGTTGAGGCAGATGAAACGCTTTTTCAGGCTCTGCAGCGCGAACTTCAAGAAGAACTTGGAATCACCATTCATGGCAGCGTTGACTTAATGACGATTGAACATGATTATCCGCATGCGTATGTGCGCATTCACGTTAGCATCATTCGGGATTGGACTGGCGAGCCCACCGGGTGTGAAAACCAAGCCCTATCGTGGCAAGACTTAGGTGCAGATCATTTAACGATAAAGCCGCTCTTACCGGCGGCGTTACCGATGATTCAAAAGCTAAAGCAGTTTTATGCCGAGATTAAAACTGGCACAAAGTTAGTTTGAATGGAATGTCTTCCAGAATTGGATGCGGCTTTTTATCCCGTTCGCTTTTTAAGAAACGAACAGATAACAAGTATTTATTTGCACTGATTTCAGAAAAGACAGAATCATCCTCAACCCCAATCCGCATGAGTTGGTAGACTTTTCCAGATGGCGCTTGCTGAAATGCGCCTTGATGAGCGACCGCATCGCGCGATTCACCCGACTGACGCAATAACTTTAAAAACAATTGGGATGACTCATTCCAAGGCAGTAGGGGTGCAATGAAATGCTGCAATAACTCTCGACGATCACCGGGTGCGCTGCATTTCCATGCATGAAAATTAGGCAGATCAATTGGACTGGTGCCGCCTGGTATCGAGAGTCGCGTTCGAATACTATTTAACCAATCATTTTCGGTAATCGCAGTATTGGGTTTACCAAGCGATTGATTGAGGTGCGTGGACGCACCATCGATCTCAGAGAGGGCTTGGCTTAATACCGCTTGATCTACCTTTGCCGATGATTTGAGGCCATGTAGTGCCTGCTTTTGACGTTCAAACTCTTTCAATAGCAGTGATTTGATATCACCCCGTGCGCCAATGTCACCTAACTCAAATAGGGTTGTAATGGCACATTGGTGTTGTTCAGGGTCATCGGATTTAGCAAAATGGGTATAGCGCCCAAACAAATACTCCAAGCGGAGCATGTTGCGGACCAACTCATTGAAGGGATATTCATAAACAATCACGGAATCTATTCTATGCGGAATTACTGGGCTTGCACCAATTTTTGATGATCCAGTGGTGCAAGTCATCGATTTGGGGAGTTAGCTTGTCGAGGCTGCCGTCATTGAGAAGAATCGTGTCCGCCGCCGCTAGTCGATCTTCGCGCAATGCTTGTTTGCGCATAATCTGCTCAATTTCGCTACGGTCCAAATTGCTGCGCTGTATGACGCGTGCAATTTGCAGTTCCGGGGGACAGTCAACCACGACTAGATGATCGATGACCTGCGGCCAATAGCCTGATTCCACCAGAAGGGGCACCATAAAGACCAAATACAGGGCGCCGTTTTGATGCGCTAAGCGCGCTTGCCTTAGGGTTTCAGCATGAATGAGGGGGTGGGTAATGGCTTCTAGGGATTGCAGTGCGCTTGGATCATTAAATGCCAGGCGCCGCATCTTTGCTCGATCCAAGGAGCCATCTGCCGCCAATAATTCCGGGCCAAAACGAGCCTGAATGGGGGCGATGGCAGCGCCATGCGGTGCAGTAATCTCGTGGGCAATTTGGTCCGAATCGATTACCGTTGCCCCCAGCTCAGCCAAGCGCTTCGCTACTGCTGACTTGCCGGAGCCGATCCCGCCCGTTAATCCAATGAGCGGGATTTGCCCTTTTAGTGCGGCGAGAGGGGAATGCGCAGGAGTTGAGGCCATATTAAGTAAATAATGCCAGCAAATGCCAAAAAGGGTCCAAATGGAAAGGCTTGCGCACGCCCTTGTTTTTGCCAGTAAAGCCAGATCAGCCCACCCAGCAAGCCACTCAGAGCCGACAACAGCACAATGCCCGGCAAGGCTTGCCAGCCCAGCCATGCACCCAGCGCAGCTAGCAGTTTTGCGTCTCCCATGCCAAGGCCATCACGGCCTTTGAGAGAGCGATAAAGCCAATTTAATCCCCAGAAGAATCCAAATCCAATGGTCGCACCAAGGATGGCTTCTTGGGGGCTACAAAAGCGCATATCCAAAAAGAAATTAAATAGTAAGCCGCCGGCAATCAGCCGAAAAGTGATGGAATCCGGAATCCGAAACGTTCGAAAATCCACGTAGGCCACATAGGCCAAGGGCAGAATTAAGCCATAGCGAATCACATCAGCAAGTAAGGTGAGATCAGTCAAACTATTTGCCCTAAGTTAAAGATTGGTAAGTACAGGATTATCACCAATCCCCCAATCAAAAGTCCTACAAATACAACGAGTATAGGTTCAAGGCTATGGCTCAATAACTTGAGTCGGCTCGTTAACTGCTTTTCGAGGGCGTCGGCGCGATTGCTGAGCATGGCCGCTAAAGCGCCACTCGCGCTACCAATTTCCAATAGTTGGATTGTTTCGCGATCAAAAAATTGTTGGCGCGGATCGGCGCGTTGCAAGGCTTCACCAAAAGACCATCCCTGGGCAAGTGACTTAAAGATGTGCGCACTGAGGTCATGGCAAAGCCACTGATTTGAGGTTTGCGCTGTAATGCGCATGGCCTCTAATGCAGGTAAGCCAGCCTGCATCAAGTAACCTAAACTTCGACACCAGCAGGCCAAGGTCGACTGGCGAAACAGATCCCCTATCACCGGAATCCGTAATAGGTATTGATCACAGCGCTTCTGAAACCCTGAATGTCGCAGCCATAGCATTGAGCTGCTAATTGCAGTTAGTACAAGCCCGCCACCAATGACTGGCAAGTACACCATGAATTGCTCTGATGCACTGAGAAGCAATTGCGTCGACCAAGGTAAGCGTGCATTGAAGTGACTAAATACATCGCTGAACACCGGAATGACCCAGATGATCATCGCAATCATGAGCAAGCATGCCGAGCCTAAGGTAATCAAGGGGTAGGCCAGCGCTTGTTGTATCTGGCGATGCAGTTCAATTTGCGTGCGCAATTGCTGTTGGATGGTGCGCAGGGCAAGATTGATTTCGCCGGACTCTTCACTGACACGAATTAAGCCAATAAAGGCGGGATCAAAAACGGCGTGTTGCATCGATAGGCATTGCGAGAAGCGTTCGCCCTGGCTTAGGTGATGTGCAATGAATACCATTACTTTTTTCTGAGTAGGCGAAGCCGATTGATGCATGAGCGTAATGCTCTCCAATAAAGGCAGTCCGGCATCCAGCAATACCAGCAGGCGCTCTACAAAATACAGTTGCTCTTGCTTTCGAAGGGCCATGATTAATGCCAGGAGCCAAGCTGGGTATTGAGCTCGGCAAGGGTGATGCGTTGATTGGCGACATGCACCATACCAGCCGAGCGCATATCTTGAAAACCGTTTTTCTGTACGTGGTAGCTTAAGTCAGCCGCAGTTAAATTATTCTCAAATGCATTAGCGATGGTGTTCGTAAATGGTAAAACCTCATGGATGCCAAGCCGATCAAATAGGCCTGTTCCGCCACAGAGCAGGCAGTCATCCCTCGACCCTTCAGCATGGCATGCGCAGCAGATTTGACGTGCTAAGCGCTGCGAGCTAACGCAGCGCAGGCAAGCCTGCAACACATCGCTGGCTATACCTAAGCTGCGCAGCCGTTGAACGCTAGCTAGAGCGCCGCGGGTGTGTAAGGTGCTCAGCACCAAGTGGCCGGTTTGCGCAGCCTGCATGGCCAGTTCAGCAGTCACCGCATCCCGAATTTCACCAATCATGATGACATCGGGATCTTGCCGAAGTAGGGCGCGAATAATGCCGTTGAAATCCAAGCCCGCTTTTGGGTGATAGGCAATTTGATTGACGCCCGCAAGACGGATCTCGATCGGGTCCTCGATGGTGCATATATTTCGGCCGCTGGTATTTAACTGGTTTAAGCAGCTGTAGAGAGTGCGGGTTTTGCCGCTGCCAGTCGGGCCTGTAACGAGTATCAGACCATCGGGCTGAGCAATGGCATCTCTGAAGTGGGCCAATTGCAGTGCATGCAGGCCAAGCAAATCCAAATCCAATGCTGTGCTAGGGGGTGGCAATAACCGCAGCACGGCTTTTTCTCCATGCAGTGTGGGTAGTATGGATACGCGGCAATCGATATCAGGTCGTGTGTAATTGAGTCCCACTGAGAGTCTGCCATCTTGGGGAATGCGTTGCTCGGCAATATCCAATCTGGCCAGTATTTTGATGCGGGCAATAATGCGTTCGTGCTCCACCGCTATGGGAAATTGAAGTGTTTGTAATACGCCATCAACACGGATGCGAATGACGGTTTTGTGTTCGAGCGCCTCAATATGAATATCGCTTGCTCGTGCTTGAATCGCTTGGGTAACGATGGCTTGCCATAGCCGAATAACCGTAAAGTCATCAATGTCTGGGGTCAAATTAATACAGCACCTTAATAATGTTGAAGAAAGAGACCATGCATTCGGCACACGGAATCGCTTGGTTTTACTGTAGCGATTGCTGACCTGCAGTGCTATCGGCTGCGATTGAATTGCCTGTCAGATACCATAGACCCCGATGACAAGCTCAGCCTCCACCCGCCTACAATCCAATCACCAAAGCAATGAGTGCGTCATAGCTGCGCCGTTTGGATGCCTTGGCATCACTACGGAAATGGTCGACGGCAGTTTGATGCTTGCCCGCATTCGCTATCTGCCCGCATCGGCAAAGCATAGAGCGCCCGGTAATGCCTTAGCGACCTTGGTAGGGGAGCAATGCGATGCCTATTTTGCCGACCCTAGGGCCGTATTTGATTTACCCTTAAAGCCCCAAGGCACTGCGTTTCAACAGCGGGTATGGCATGCGATTACCCAGCTGCAATCGGGCGAAAGGATCACCTATGGGGCGATTGCAGCGCATTTACATTCTGGTGCACGCGCAGTCGGTGGTGCCTGCGGTGCCAATTATTTTCCATTGGTAATTCCGTGTCACCGGGTTGTTGCGAAAGCCAATGTAGGTGGCTTTATGGGGCAGGATGCTCCTGGCCTCTATCGGGACATTAAGCTGTGGCTGCTCCATCACGAAGCGCGCGCTTGATCGGTTTTCCAGCAATCGTACAAAATTGCTGCATCACATAATTGGAGCGTGCTGCAATGAAAGTGAAGTAATAAAAAAGCCAAACTGTTCTGCGAGGCAGTTTGACTTCATTGCCTCTGGAAAAATGGTTTCGGTCTGCAATCTTGCTTAAGGTGAGTACGGCTAAGCCGAGGGCTAAAAAACAAAAACGCCGAATGCCAAGCTCATGCCTCGGAATCAAGCATATGTAAACCATTGCCTCTGCTAACTTCTGGTCGGCAATCGATAGTAGGGCCAGTTGGCTGTAGCCTTGGGGTTTCCACGAGACGCCGCGCGCACTGTCTTCGGGCGAGTCTTTCAAAATATTAGTCATCTGCAAGGCTTGACCAAATCCAATCGCCAAATGTTCGCGACCAGCAATGGCGAGAGCAAAGGCGGGTGAGTGCATGGCAAAGACGCTGGTGAGCATTTCGCCAACGACGCCCGCCACCACATAGCAGTACTCTTCAAATTCAGGCAGGTCGCGTAAACCCGCTAAGGTTTGCTTGTCATGAAAACGTAGCATGCCGTTGGACATGATTTCAACGCAGCGGCTAATGGCGGCTTGCTCGTTTGCATTAAAGCCATGAAAAATACGCAGTACCGTTGGGGTATTCGCAATCAAATCCCGTTCATCTGCGTTGCAATGTTCTTCGAGCGCACGTAGACAAGGAATCACAAATGCATCAACCGATTGCTTGCCTAAAACAGCATCCAGAAACAGGGAAGATAAATCCCGCTTGGCTTCGATGCTCAGGGTAGGGGCGTCCTCGATCGTATCGATGATGCGGCAAAGTAAATAGGTATTCCCGATGACGGTTTCGAGCACCCTTGGCAACAGCGGGATGGTGAGGGCAAAGGTTCTGGAAACCGCCCCCAAAATGGACTGCTGGTAAGCCAGATCGGCCATGGATTGCGCATGCGCTTTGGTCATGCTGGAATTATGTCAGAGCGGGGTGCTTCAGGGCCTGCCAAAAAACATATTTGCCATAAGTAACAAGGCCATATAATTTGTGAAAATGAAGAAATGGGGCGGTTTGCCGTGCTGATTTGGTTTGTTGTCATCTATTGGGTAATCTCGGTTGGCATCGGCCTTTGGGCTGCTATGCGCGTCAAAAATACGGCCGATTTTGCAGCAGCAGGCCATAGTCTCCCCCTACCGATTGTCACCGCCATGGTTTTTGCCACCTGGTTTGGTTCGGAGGCAGTTTTAGGTATCCCGGCGGAGTTTATTAAAGAGGGTTTGGGCGGCGTCGTTGCCGACCCATTCGGTACGGCCCTGTGCTTGATTCTAGTCGGCCTATTTTTTGCTAAGCACCTTTATAACCGCCGGATGTTAACGATCGGTGATTTCTTTCGCGAAAAGTATGGCCGCACCGTCGAGGTGCTGGTCACTTTATGCATCGTAGCCTCTTATTTGGGCTGGGTTGCTGCGCAGATAAAGGCACTCGGCCTCGTTTTTAATGTCGTCTCTGACGGAGCCATCTCGCAAGACCTTGGCATGATTATTGGCGCATGCAGCGTGTTGGTTTACACCCTCTTTGGCGGTATGTGGTCGGTGGCGATTACCGATTTTGTGCAGATGATCGTGATTGTGATTGGCATGCTTTACATCAGCGGTGAAATGACTGCGCTCACGGGTGGATTTGCCGTAGTCATTGAGCATGCAGCTGCGGCAGGCAAGTTCTCCTTTTGGCCTGATATGAATTTAGTATCGATTTTGGGATTCACGGCAGCCCTCTGCACCATGATGCTGGGCTCGATACCTCAGCAGGATGTATTCCAACGCATTAGCTCATCCAAGAACGTCAATATCGCAGTGCAAGCATCGATTTTAGGTGGCATTTTGTATTTTGTATTTGCATTCGTTCCCATGTACTTAACCTACTCGGCAACCTTGATTGATCCCGCCTTGGTCGACCGCTATATCAATACCGATTCGCAAATGATTTTGCCCAAACTAATACTGGAGCACGCACCGGTATTTGCGCAAATCATGTTCTTTGGCGCGTTACTCTCGGCAATTAAAAGTTGTGCAAGTGCAACATTATTAGCGCCCTCTGTTAGCTTTGCCGAAAACATTGTGCGCGGGTTTTATAAGCACTTAAGTGATCAGGAGTTATTGAAAATCATGCGCATTACCGTGCTGTTTTTTACGATAGCTGTCACTTTATTTGCAATGAATTCCGAGCTTTCTATCTTTCACATGGTCGAAAGTGCCTATAAAGTGACTCTAGTCGCCGCATTTGTGCCGCTCGCATTCGGAATTTATTGGTCCAAGGCCAATTCCTTGGGAGGCCTGCTTGCCGTTGTTTTTGGCTTGACAGTTTGGATTGGGGCTGAGATATTAGCTCCTGAAGCTACTTTACCGCCGCAATTGGCGGGACTCTTAGCCAGCATCGCTGGGATGCTGCTGGGCG
>JBIJAC010000068.1:0-4537 GCA_044345935.1 Polynucleobacter sp.
TGCGCTCGACGTAAGTGTGGGTTTGAATAATGTGTATTTTGCTGTGATTGATCCGCTGTGCGAGATCTCAAAGCAGAAGTTGCCTACGCTGGGTGCAATGAAAAATTTCTTGTTCTTATGGAGTTGTTATGAAAATCTGTGTGATCGGCGGGGGTGGAGCCATTGGCGGCTACCTAGCTGTCATGTTAGCGAGAGCTGGCAATGATGTAACGGTGGTTGCCCGAGGGGCCACCTTAAAAGCAATTCAGGAAAGAGGACTGGCTCTCATTACCAATGAAGAGCCTGAGCCCCTGCATGCAACGGTTACTGCGGTTGAAAAGATTGCGGACGCCGGCAAGCCCGATATTATTATTTTGGCGGTGAAGGCCCATCAAGTGGAGCCGGTCGTGCACGACATGGCAGCCATCATGGGTCCCGACACGATCTTGATTCCTATGCAAAACGGCATTCCGTGGTGGTACTTTCAAAAGCTGCCCGGTGAGTATCAAGACCACTCGGTTGAGACAGTGGATGCGGGTGGTCTCATCATGCGCACGATCAATCCCAACAACATTTTGGGTTGCGTGGTGTATCCCGCTACATTTACGCAAGCGCCTGGCGTGATTCGCCATGTGGAAGGTACGCGCTTCCCGATTGGTGAGCTGGATGGCTCCGTATCCGATCGGGCGAAGATGGTTTCAGAGTTGATGGCTGCTGCTGGTTTTAAGTCACCGATTCTGGAAGATATCCGCGCCGAGATTTGGCTCAAACTCTGGGGCAATATGACCTTCAATCCGATCAGCGCCTTAACCCATGGTCACCTTGAAGGAATTTGCCAGCATCCGCTAACCAAAGATCTAGCGCGCAATATGATGGCCGAGGCACAAACCATTGGCGAGAAGCTGGGCGTTACGTTCCGGGTTGATATTGAGCGCCGCATTGGTGGTGCTGAAAAAGTCGGCAAGCACAAAACATCCATGTTGCAGGATTTAGAAGCAGGTCGTTCACTCGAGATTGATGCCTTGCTCGGTTCGGTTATCGAGCTCGGCCAGATCACGAAGATCCCAACGCCATGCCTCAGTACGGTTTTTGCACTCACCAAAGTGCTGGATGAAAACGTCCAAGCATCCAATGGCAGTTTGGCATTGCCATTTGCCGCGGGGTATTAAGCCTAGCTGATTCAGTAATATGGATTTTTAGAGTGTTACAGAGTTAGTTCGGTAGTAAAGAAAAAAGCCTCAAAGCAGCAATGCCTTGAGGCTTTTTTATGAGCCCTGCGCATTTACTCGAATGCGTTATCGAGTTGCCCTACGCCATCAATCACAATGCTGACCTTGCTGCCAGGCTTCATCGAGCCAACGCCAACCGAGGTGCCGCAGGCAATGATGTCACCCACTTCAAGCGTGATGTCATGGGAAATCAAGCTCACCAATTTGGCGGGTTGGAAAATCATATCGGCAACCGGATAATTTTGGCGCTCCTGATCGTTCAAGATGGTTTTAATGTGCAACTGGCTTGGATCAATGCCGGCTGTGATGTAAGGACCAAAGGCACCAAAGGTATCGAAGCTCTTCGAGCGAGTCCACTGGGCGTAGCCAGGATCACGGTTGAGGATTTCAATGGCAGTGACGTCATTAATGCAGGTGTAGCCAAAAATAGCAGAGGCAGCATCGGCCTCGCTAATGCCTTGGCAACGCCGTCCAATCACAATGCCGAGTTCGCCTTCGTACACCACTTTGCCGGAATAGGACTTGGGCATGCGAATGGTTTGATTGGCAGCCAGAAATGAGGTGTTGGATTTTAAGAAATACAGCGGTTCTGCTGGCACTGCATGCTCAAGCTTGGTCACCAGGGCATGGAAGTTATCCACCAGTGCAACCATCTTGGTTGGTACGCAGGGAATATCAATTACGACATCGGATAACTTAAGCGTGGCGCCGGTTGAAGTGGGATTGCAAAACAAATCGCCGCTGTACACTGTAATTTGATCGTTTTTAACTTGCCCAAAGCCAATCTGACCTTGGTGCTGATAGCGTACCCATTGCGTCATAATGAATTCCTTTTGTTTTCAGTATTGAATGCGTTCTATCTTATCAAGGATCGGTTATGTCCCAGTCTGCAGCCCCAGCTGAAATCCGTTTTGCACCGGAATTGGATCAACCGGTGCGCTACATGCTACGCACTCGAAGCTACTACCTAGGCTTAGGCTATGAAAATCCCTATGTCTGGGCGCATTACATCGACGCGCCATTTATGCCCCTTAAAAAGCCGCTGAGCGCAGCCAGGTTGGCCTTGGTAACAACCGCAGCGCCGTATCAAGCAGATAAAGGTCCGCAAGGCGCAGGGGCAGCGTATAACGCGAGTGCAAAGTTTTATGAGCCCTTCGCGGGTTCAATGGCTAGCAAGCCAGATTTGCGTATTGCGCATGTTGGGATTGATCGCAAGCACGCCAATATGAGTGATAGTGAATGCTGGTTTCCGTATGAGGCGGCGAAAGCCGCACAGCAATCCGGCCGAATTGCATCGCTCTCACCCCACTTTTATGGATTACCCAGCAATCGCAGCCAACGTCACACCCTCGAGGTTGACGCACCTGCAATCATTGCCATGTGCCAAGCAGATGAAGTAGATGTGGCGGTGTTGATTCCTAATTGCCCGATCTGCCATCAATCCCAAAGTTTGCTAGCTAGGGCCTTAGAGTCTGCAGGGATAGCCACTGTGGTGATGTCCAGCGCAAAAGACATTGTCGAGTACTGCGGTGTGCCGCGCATGCTCTTTAGTGATTTCCCTTTGGGTAATGCAGCGGCAAGACCAAATGATCCAGAATCGCGCACCCTTAATTTTGAGTTGGCGTTGCGTTTATTGGAGTCGGCGGTCGGACCTCGAACCACGATGCAGTCGCCCTTAATCTGGAGCGCTGATCCGAGTTGGAAGCTCGATTACTCCAACATTGAACGTCTGTCGTCAGAAGAGGTGACGCGTTTGAAAGCCGAAGCGGAGGCGGTGCGTGAAACGGCCAAAGCCTTGCGAATAAAAACGGTAGGCAAGTAAGTCAAGCAATGGGAGTGTGGTCGGAATGAGAGGATTCGAACCTCCGACCCCCTCGTCCCGAACGAGGTGCGCTACCAGGCTGCGCTACATTCCGTGTTGTGTTTCTCTTTGCTAGTGCGCCTATTTTATCCGACTAGCGCCGTCCAAAAAAGTGCCAAGGCAGGTTCCTACGTTTGCCGCACTAGGGAGTATTCACACAGGGCAACCAAGGAATCCGTAGCCGCATTCTTTGGAAATGCTTTGATATTACTCAGGGCTAAGTCCGCTTCGCGTTTGGCAGCCTGCTGGGTGTATTCCAGGGCTCCGGAGTTCTGCACTGCAGAGAGAATTTGCTCAAATACGTCTTCCGGTAAATCGGTATTCTGTGTGATCGCCGAGCGCACTAAAAACTGCTCTTCCGAATTGCCGTTTTCCAGTAGGTAAATTAAGGGGAGTGTTGGCTTGCCCTCGCGCAGATCATCCCCGGCGTTTTTACCCATTTGAGTAGAAGTAGCGGTGTAGTCGAGTAAATCATCCATCAGCTGAAATGCGGTGCCAATGTGCCGACCAAACGCAGCGGCGAGTTCGCGCTCGCTATTGCCCGCGCCAGCCAAAATAGCGCCTAGCTCGGTCGAGGCTTCAAACAATTTGGCGGTTTTATAGCGAATCACTTGCAAGTAGCTAGACTCGTCGACCTCAGGGTCATTCATATTGAGAAGCTGCAAAACCTCCCCTTCGGCAATCGTATTGGTGGCATCGGACAAAATCTGCATGATCCGAATGTCATTGGGGGCCACCATCATTTGGAATGCCCTGGAGTACAAGAAATCGCCTACGAGCACACTGGCAGCGTTCCCAAAGGCCGCATTGGCAGTCTCACGCCCTCGGCGCAGGGTCGATTCGTCAACCACATCGTCATGCAGGAGGGTAGCGGTATGGATAAACTCCACAACCGCAGCTAAATCCAGTACGTGGGGGATTTCTCGGCCGCTGGAGAGGGCTTTTGCGACCAAAATCAGTAGGGCGGGGCGCACCCGCTTCCCCCCGGATTGGATGATGTAGCCCGAAATTTGGTCAATTAAGGCCACTTCGGAGGCCAAACGGCGCTTAATAACCTCGTCCAGAGCCTTTAAATCAGGGGCTATGGGGGCCAAAATGGCCGACAGATCAGGAGCTTTGACAGTGGTACTCATGCAAGATATAATAATCGGCTCAGCTAGTCCGTGTGGATTAGCTTCAATGTTTCATTAATTTGAGGTTTCAAACCATGTACGCGGTCATAAAAACCGGTGGCAAACAGTATAAAGTTGCTGCTGGTGAAAAATTGAAAATAGAACAGATACCAGCGGATATCGGCAGCGAAATTACCTTAGACCAAGTTCTTGCCGTAGGTGAGGGCGCATCACTGAAGTTGGGTGATCCACTGGTTAATGGTGCCGCTGTGATGGCCACTGTCATCTCCCAAGGACGTCACGACAAAGTGAAAATCTTTAAGATGCGCCGGCGCAAGCACTATCAAAAGCACCAG
>JBIJAC010000017.1:0-32397 GCA_044345935.1 Polynucleobacter sp.
TGCGTGACTTGCGAGCCAAAATCCAGAATCAGAATCTTATCGTGCATCAGGCAATCCACAATCAATCGATGTGGTAGTTGGGGGCTTCCTTGGTGATCTTCACATCATGGACGTGCGATTCACGCACGCCTGCTGAGGTGATTTCCACAAAATTCGCCTTCTCATGTAATTCAGCAATCGATTTGCAACCGCAGTAGCCCATCGAAGAGCGAATGCCGCCGGTCAACTGATGCAAGATAGTAAGAACACTGCCCTTGTAAGGCACTTGCCCCTCAATACCTTCCGGTACCAACTTCTCCGCATTGGCGGCGCTAATGTCTTCCTGAAAGTAGCGGTCTGCAGCCCCATCCGTCATTGCGCCGAGTGAACCCATGCCACGGTAGCTCTTGTACGAACGGCCTTGGTACAAAAAGACATCGCCAGGCGCCTCTTCGGTGCCAGCAAACATGCCGCCCATCATCACAGAGTGGGCGCCTGCAGCCAAGGCTTTCGCTACATCTCCGGAATAGCGAACGCCTCCATCTGCAATGAGTGGAACGCCGGTGCCTTTTAATGCAGTGGCCACATTCACAATGGCAGTAATTTGCGGTACGCCAACGCCAGCAACAATGCGCGTAGTGCAAATCGAGCCAGGGCCAATGCCCACCTTAACGCCATCAGCACCATACTCTACTAAGGCCAGTGCGGCATCACCCGTGGCAATGTTGCCACCGATGACTTGCACTTGAGGATAATTTTTCTTCGTCCACTTGACGCGATCGAGTACGCCCTGACTGTGTCCGTGGGCGGTATCGACCACGATGACATCTACCCCAGCCTTAACTAACAACTCAATGCGCTCATCGTTATCGGCGCCGACACCTACTGCAGCACCGACACGCAACTTACCCTCACTGTCTTTACAAGCATTGGGGTGCTCGGTTGCTTTCAGAATATCTTTAACCGTAATGAGGCCGCGTAATTCAAAGGCGTCATTGACGACCAAGACTCGCTCGAGGCGGTGCTTGCTCATCAAGCGTTTTGCTTCTTCGAGGGTGCAGCCTTCTTTGACTGTGACCAAACGCTCACGCGGTGTCATCTTGACTTTTACCGGGGCATCCAAATCTTCTTCGAAGCGTAAATCACGATTGGTAATAATGCCAATCACCGTTTTACCTTGCAGTACTGGAAAACCAGAAAAGCCATGCTCTCTGGATAAGCTCATTACCTGCCTAACCGTCACTTCAGGGCCGATCGTAATTGGATCGCGCAACACGCCGGATTCATAACGTTTCACTTTGGCGACTTCACGGGCTTGCTCGGCTGGTTTTAGGTTTTTGTGAATGATGCCAATGCCACCTTCACTGGCCATGGCAATCGCCAAACGCCCTTCCGTAACCGTATCCATTGCGGCCGAAACCAAGGGGGTGTTAATGGAGATGTCCCGAGACAATTTGGATACCAAGCTGGCATCCCGCGGAAGAACAGACGAATACGCCGGCACGAGAAGCACGTCATCAAAAGTGAGTGCTTTTTGGATGAGTCGCATACAAAACCCCTAGTCGCAAAAACCGATTATAGCCTCCTGGCCTTGCGTTTAGCCGCAACCGCCTTTAAATGGGCGTCCCGATTTTGGTTAGCCCGCTTGCGCCGGACAGTCTTTGGGTCGATTTTTAGGGGGGCATAGAGCTCTAGGCGGTCGCCATCATAAATCGGACTGTCCCATTCCTTGCGCTTACCAAAGACGCCATAGGCCCCTTTTCGGCTAAATCCTGGATCCTCAGGCCCGCTGGCCAATCCTGCTTGCAGCAGCGCCTCGCCAACCGTTGGCAGCAAGCCCGCCCGTATCCTTAGGGTAAAGGATCTGAGCTGAGGCTCCTCCCCGCGGGCGTCGCAGATCAGTAATTCCATTAGGGCGTTTCCTCGGCGCGCTTCACAAAGCAGTCGACAAAGGTACCGGCAATGTAACTAAATACCGGGCCAATGACCTTATCCAAAATGGCGCTTTTAAACTCCCACTCCAGCTTAAAGTCGATTTTGCAGGCATCGTCTCGCAAAGGGATAAAGAGCCATTGGCCTGAAAAATGCTTAAAGGGGCCATCGACGAAGTGCATGTCAATTTGGGTGGGCCTGGTATTGGTATTGCGTGTATGAAAAAACTGCTCAATACCCTTGAATTTGATCTTAATTTTGGCATCCAGACTGGTCTCGGTTTGCTCAAAAATCTCCACCCCGCCACACCACGGCAAAAACTCGGGGTAGCGGGCAACGTCCGTCACGAGGTTGTACATGCGCTCAGCCGATTGGCCAATTAAAACGGTCTTGTGGACGTCTGCCATAATCAAGTTAGTGGAGCAAATTAATCAATGAGTATCGTCGATAACAAAAAAGCCTTCTTCGATTATTTTATCGAGGAACGGTTTGAAGCGGGCATCGTGCTGCAGGGCTGGGAAGTAAAAGCCATTCGTGCGGGCCGTGCCCAAATTAAAGAAGCGTATGTCGTCATCCGCAGTGCAGAACTGTACCTGATCGGCGCCCATATTACCCCCTTGATTTCCGCATCAACCCACGTCGTCACCGACCCAACCCGCACCCGCAAACTACTACTCAATGCCCTTGAGATCCGTAAATTGATTGGGAAGGTAGAGCAAAAAGGCTTCACCTTGGTTCCATTAAACCTGCATTTCTCCAAAGGCAACGTGAAATGTGAAATTGGCCTGGCTCGAGGAAAGAAACAGCATGACAAGCGCGCCACCACCAAAGAGCGGGAGTGGGAGATTCAAAAAGCAAGGATAGCGCGGGGCGATCTCCAGTAAGCACTAAATTAGTGCATACGACCCACTATTTCTGTATTGGCTAGGAAAAATACAAAGCAATTCGATCGGAGGTCCAGGTCGCCACACCAGAACCAAAGAAATCCGTATCTTCAGTCCAAACTGGGCAGCCCAAGGTCATTGCACAGGCCAGAACTGGCCAATCATCAGCATCACGAATGGCAATACGCTGCAATGCTTGCTGTTGCATTGCCCCATACATCTCCGCGTCGATTGCATGAACAACCCCCTCAAGCTGATTCAATAAAGTCATCGCAAAACTGGGATCAATGCCGCGTTTTTTCAATAAGGCGGGGAGGTATTTTTTGGCGTCAAAATAAGCAACATCCGGTGCAAAAAATTTAACTGATATTGCATTATTCAAAATCAGTTCAAGCACCCGCTTTCCCAATACAGCGCGAATCAGGATATTTGCATCTAGAACAATAGCCTTACCACTCATGCCGCTTTGAGTTTTAGTTTTTTCGTAGTTAAGCTTGCTTTCTTACGCGCAGCCTTAAAATCCGCAACCACAGAATCAACATCGACATTCTTCGCCAGCAATAACTTGTCCATAATTTTGCTGGCTTTTTTAAGCGCTGCAATATCAGCCTCAACCTGCCCCTGAGTTGGGATGAAGAAACCAACCGTCTGCCCATGACGCGTTACCGCAACAGGCGTATTCGAGGCAATGTACTCTGCAAGGTCAGAGCGAAATTCGCGTATTCCTACCTTTGGCGTTTCCATATAAATACCCCTTTTATTGTGAATCTATGTGTACACAATTTACCACGGCAATGGGCAATTGGCAAGCCTTCATAAAAACCTCGCCCTGGTAATTAAAAAGCGGATATCAGAGTGAGCCCCAATATCCGCCCGCCTGACCTACCCTGAAAACTAGGGATTAATCAGTTCTAAGTTAGCTTGATTAACTCAAATCTGACTTCGCCAGCATTTCCCAGGTAGCAACAACGCTATCGGGATTGAGGGAAATCGAGGTAATGCCCTTCTTCACCAGCCAACGCGCAAAGTCGGGGTGATCCGATGGGCCTTGACCGCAAATACCGACGTATTTGTTTTGCTTCAAGCAGGCATCAATTGAACGCTCGATCATGAACTGTACGGCTGGGTCACGCTCATCAAAGTCAATCGCGAGCAGCTCCATACCAGAGTCACGATCCAGTCCTAAGGTGAGCTGGGTCATGTCGTTTGAGCCAATCGAGAAGCCATCAAAGTACTCTAAGAATTGATCGGCCAAAATGGCGTTCGACGGAATCTCGCACATCATAATCAGGCGCAAGCCATTCTCACCGCGCTTGAGTCCAAACTTGGCCATCATGTCAATCACGCGCTCTGCTTGCTTAATCGTGCGCACAAAGGGCACCATGATTTCGACGTTGGTCAGGCCCATGTCTTCACGGACCCGCTTCATGGCAGCGCACTCGAGCGCAAATGCCTCGCCAAAATCAGCCGACACATAACGGGATGCCCCGCGGAAGCCCAGCATGGGGTTCTCTTCATCGGGCTCGTAGCGTGAACCGCCAATCAGTTTTTTGTATTCGTTTGACTTAAAGTCAGACAAACGCACAATCACTGGCTTTGGATAAAACGCCGCGCCAATGGTGGCAACACCTTCAACTAACTTATCTTCATAAAACGCACGGGGACTCGCATAACCACGCGCAACGCTCTCGACTGCGCGCTTTAAATCCGGATCAATATTTGGGTACTCCAATACTGCACGCGGATGGAGCCCAATGTAGTTATTGATAATGAACTCCAGGCGTGCCAAGCCAACGCCTTTGTTGGGCAGTTGGCAAAAATCAAATGCCAATTGGGGGTTGCCGATGTTCATCGTGATCTTGACCGGGATTTCTGGTAACTCACCGCGCGATACTTCAGTCACTTCGGTCTCAATCAAGCCATCGTAAATATTACCTTCGTCGCCCTCAGAGCAGGAGACGGTAACCATCATGCCGTCTTGTAATTTGTCCGTTGCATCACCGCAGCCGACCACAGCAGGAACTCCGAGCTCGCGTGCGATGATCGCGGCATGGCAAGTACGACCGCCACGGTTAGTGACAATAGCCGCAGCCCGTTTCATGACTGGCTCCCAATTCGGATCCGTCATGTCTGCTACTAGTACGTCGCCCGGTTGCACCCGATCCATTTCGCTTGGGTCACGAATGATGCGCACAGGACCGGCGCCAATCTTTTGACCAATCGCACGACCCTTCACCAAAACAGTGGAGTTGCCCTTGAGTTTGTAGCGCATCTCCACCTGCCCAGCTGCTTGACTCTTTACGGTTTCAGGGCGGGCCTGCAGAATATAGATGCGGCCATCCTTACCGTCTTTACCCCACTCGATGTCCATTGGACGACCGTAGTGTTTTTCGATAATGACGGCAAACTTGGCTAATTCGGTAATGTCTGCATCTTCCAAGGAAAAGCGATTGCGCATTTCTGGAGCAACATCCACTGTGACCACGCGCTCTGCAGAACCTGCGGGCGCAAATTGCATCTGGATTAACTTTGAACCCAATGAGCGGCGAATGATGGCTTTTTTACCCTGAGCCAAGGTTGTTTTAAAAACATAAAACTCGTCTGGATTGACAGCGCCCTGCACTACCGTCTCACCAAGACCATAACTGGAGGTAATAAACACAACGTCCTCAAAACCCGATTCGGTATCCAAGCTAAACATCACGCCCGCAGCGCCCAAATCGGAACGTACCATGCGTTGAATACCGGCAGAAAGAGCGACCTCGGCATGCGCAAAGCCTTTATGCACCCGATAGGAAATCGCCCGATCGTTATACAGTGAGGCAAAGACCTCGCGAATGGTTTTCAGGACATCGTCGATGCCCTCCACATTCAGGAAAGTCTCTTGTTGACCAGCAAACGAGGCATCGGGTAAGTCTTCGGCTGTTGCGGAGGAGCGAACCGCAAAGGAACCTTTGCCCGAATCATCCAACTGGGCAAACGCAGCCCGAATTTCTTGCTCTAACCGAGGTTGCAGCGGGGCAGTTTCAATCCAGCCGCGGATCTCTGCGCCAGCCTCTGCTAAAGCGCGCACATCGTCAATGTTTAAATTGACTAAACGCTGCTGGATGCGCTCGGTGAGGGTGTTGTGGGCTAAAAAGTCCCGAAATGCCAGTGAGGTAGTAGCAAAACCGGTGGGCACTCGAACCCCAGCAGAAGCAAGCTGAGAAATCATTTCGCCGAGGGAGGCGTTTTTGCCACCAACCGACTCTACGTCGGTCATGCGGAGTTCTTCAAAAGGTAAAACGTAAGCGTCTTGGTGTTTTGGGTTGGACATAAATACTCTCTAAAGATAAGGAAACCGGTGCTGCAGCCGACTAAATGCGGCATACTTATATAAGACTATTGTAGTGCTAGCCCCTCCATCTCCCATCAAAAAACCATGTCCAACATCACCCGCATTGTGTTTATTGTGTCTGACGGCACCGGAATCACAGCCGAGAACTTCAGCCAGTCGATTTTGGCTCAATTTGAGCTTACTTTTAAGCTCATCCGCATCCCATTTACCGATAGCGTAGAGAAGGCACTGGTAGCGGTACAAACAATTAACGAGGCATTTCAGCGCGATCAAGTCCAGCCGATTGTCTTTACTACCCTAGTCAATACGGAGCTCAATGGCATTGTCTCGAAAGCCCAAGGCTTGGTTCTGGACATGTTCCAGACTTTCGTTGCTCCATTGGAGCAGGCACTGGGTCTCAAGTCGACCCATGCCATGAATCGTTTGCACCACAATGCCGATACAGCAGCCTATAAGAACCGCATTGAAGCCATCAATTACTCCTTAGCACACGATGATGGTCAGTCCAATCAAAACTTAGCGGATGCCGATGTCATATTGGTTGGAGTCTCGCGGGTTGGTAAAACGCCCACTAGCCTCTACCTTGCCATGCAGTATGGGCTGAAGGCTGCCAACTACCCCTTAATCCCAGAAGATTTCGAGCGCGGCCAATTGCCCAAGGATTTAATTGCCCACCGCTCCAAGATTTTTGGACTGATGATTGATCCCGAACGGCTCTCTGAGATTCGCAATGAACGTCGACCTGGAAGTAACTACGCTAAATTAGAAAATTGCCGTTATGAAATCAATGAAGCAACAGACATGATGCGCCGCCAATCGATACCATGGGTTTTAACTACCAGCAAGTCCATCGAAGAGATCGCCACCACGGTGTTGCAAACCATACGTTCAGACAAAACTATCTTAGGCTAATTATAGCTGTCCTTGATTTTTTAGCTACTGGTGCGAACGCGCACGGTTTCAAATAAACACACCGCTGCTGCTGTAGCCACATTCAGCGACTCCACCTGGGAATGCATGGGAATAGATACAGCCTTTCCATGCATTAAAAAACCATGGCTGATGCCCTGCCCTTCACTACCAAAAACCCAAGCAACGGGCTGACGTAATTGCTGATCAAGGGCGTATAAGGATGTTTCACCATGGGCGCTGGCTAAAAAGAATGGAGCAGCAATCCGCTCTATTGCCTGTTCCGTCGACCAGCCTTCATGTAAACGTAAGTTGCGATGCGCCCCCATGCCGGCACGCAATACTTTGCTTGACCAGAGGTGGGCGCAGCCGCTAATCGCAACGACATCGACAAAACCAGCGGCAGCTGCCGTTCTCAGCATGACCCCCACATTGCCCGCATCCTGAATCCGATCGAGTACCAGCACATCCCCAGTGATCACATCCTGATTTGAGGGATTGGTATTGGAGAGTGACTCCGACAATGAAAGTAGGCCTGCAATCTGAGGGGCATTGGCGAGCTCGCTGAGCTCACCCCATAAACCAGCATCCAAATGAATGACGCGCGTATCCGAACAGGCAGCACAATGCTGGCGAACCAGGGCATCAATTTCTGGATTGGCAATCCCAATATCCGATGTAATCAATACACCAAGGGCGGGGTCAGAAACCCAGGCTTGCACGATGTGAATGCCTTCCAATAAAACCCGCCCTGAAGTAAGGCGTGCTCTTTGTCCTTTGGAGCCCGTTGCCTGGAGCGCCCTTAATTCTTTAAATAAAGGATTGTCGCGTGAGGAAATAAAGTCAGTCATGCAGCGGCCTGTTCTATTACCGCACGCACCGGAGAAAAGCTACGGCGGTGCTCGGGGCATGCGCCCAATTGACGGAGTGCCGCCAGATGAGCCGGCGTAGGATAGCCCATGTGCTGCAAAAACCCGTAATCTGGATAGCGCACGTGCAAACCTGCCATTTGCCGGTCGCGCGTGACCTTAGCCACAATTGATGCTGCAGAAATTGCCGGCTCTTTACTGTCGCCTTTGACAATCGCCTCTGCTGGAATGGGCAAACTCGGACAACGATTGCCATCGATTAAGGCCTTATCAGGCCAGCGCCCGAGGCGCACGCACAAATCATCCACCGCCCTTTGCATTGCCAGCATGGTGGCCTGCAAAATATTGATCTGATCAATTTCGAGTGGGCTGGCTTCACCCACACCCCAAGCTTTTGCGTTGAGTACGATTTCGGCATACAAGGCTTCGCGCCGTGCAGGGGTTAAGCGCTTTGAGTCTTTGAGCCCTGAAATCGGCTTGAGTGGGTCCAGCACCACCGCACCTGCAACCACTGCGCCAACCAAGGGGCCTCGTCCGGCCTCATCCACACCGCAGATCCAAATCGCCTCGCTCATCTGCGCAACTCGGTCATGGTTTGGGTAATGGCTTGCGCTACCAGCAAGCCCGTTGGCTTGCGCAGTAGCTCGTGCAGGACAGAAAAGCGTTCTTTTAGGCGGGCTACCTCAAGCGGCTTATGCAGCCAGTGCAAAACGGCATTGGCTAGTTTTTCTGGCGTAGCATCGTCTTGCAGCAATTCAGGCACGACGAACTCACCGGCCAAAATATTAGGTAAGCCAACATAGGGCAAATAACCCTGCCGCTTCATGATTTGCGCTGTAAGCCAGGGCACCTTATAGGAAATCACCATCGGTTTTTTCCAAAGGGCTGCTTGCAAGGTTGCCGTCCCGCTGGCAATGAGCACTACATCGGCAGCCTCTAAGATCGTATCGGCATTGCCATCAATCAGGTGAATCTGGATATCCGGGTGTTGCTTGCGTGTTCGTGCGACTAGGTTTTCTAGAGCCGGGCGAAGACGGGGTGTTGCAACGGGAATGGCAAATTGGAGGGGCTGTCCCTGAAGCTGCTTAGCAATTAAAGCCATCGCTTCAAAAAAAACAGGGGCAATGAATTCAATTTCAGAGCCGCGACTGCCCGGCAAAACAGCAATCACGCAGCCATCAAAATCAGCCCGTTGCAATCCTGCATTCTTAATCACAGGAAACACACTCAATCGGTCGCGCGCGCCCTTTGGATCCACTTCCATCGGAATGGTGTTTGCCAGTGGATGACCAACGTAGCTTGCAGCAATGCCAGCTCTAGCATATATCTCGGTCTCAAAGGGAAAGATGCACAGCATGCGATCCACTGCCTGCTTGATTTTTTTAATCCGGCCGCCACGCCACGCCCATATCGACGGCGACACAAAATGGATCGTTGGAATACCTGCATCACGCAGCTTGAGCTCAACCCCCAAATTAAAATCCGGGGCATCAATACCCAGATACACATCCGGGCGGTCTAAATGAATCAAGGTATTCAGAAGGTCTTTGCGTAGACGCAAAATCGCGGGAAGCTGGGTCAAGGCCTCAACGTAGCCACGCACACTGAGCGTGTCCATTGGCCAGCGCGAATCAAATCCTTCCGCCTGCATTAAGGGTCCGCCCACGCCGTAGGCAGAAAGATTAGCCATCTCAGGAATCTGATTGAGTGCATGCAGTACAGGCGCTGCCAATAAATCGCCCGAGGGCTCACCGGCAACGCAGGCTAACTTAGGCAATGCAATCCTAGCGAATAATACCGCGCGTCGAGGCGGCTATAAAGTCATGAAACTCAGTCAATTTTTGCGCTGTGGCTGCGTCGGCACTGCTCTCCTGAACCATTTTTTGAATCGCCACTTTGGCCTCTTCAAAACTCAGCCCGTCCTTGTACAGCACTTTGTATGCTTGCCGCAGGGCTGCAATCGTTTCCGGTGAAAAACCACGGCGCTTGAGGCCCTCGACGTTAATGCCGTGGGGAGATGCTTTATCACCCGCAGCAATCACAAACGGCGGAATATCTTGCACCAAGGCGGAGGCGCCACCCAGCATCGCATGCTGCCCGATACGAACAAATTGATGCACACCCGACATGCCGCCCATAATGGCCCAGTCATGCACATGCACATGGCCAGCAATCTGCGCATTGCTCGAAAAGATCGTGTTATTTCCAATTTTGCAATCGTGTGCGATGTGCACGTACGCCATGATCCAATTGTCATTACCTAGCTGCGTAATGCCATCATCTTGCGCCGTACCAGTATGAATGGTGGTGAACTCCCGAATGGTATTGCGATCGCCAATCAGAAGGCGGGTTGGTTCACCGCGGTATTTCATGTCCTGTGGCGCTCCACCGATGGCGGCGAAATGGGCAATGGTATTTTCAGTGCCCAAAGTCGTGTGACCCTCAATCACGGTATGCGAGCCAATTTTGCTGCCTACGCCAATTTGCACGTTCGGGCCAATGACCGAATAAGGTCCTACCTCCACATCACTGGCTAACTGGGCTTTGCTATCAACAATCGCGGTGGCATGAATCCGGCTCATCACGCACCCTTGGTCCGAACGGCACAGGTAATGTTGGCCTCTGCTGCCAGTTCATCATTCACCGTTGCCTTGACTTGAAACTTATAGATGCCCGCTTTTTCGCGCTCAAGGATGGCCGTCATAATGAGTTGATCGCCAGGCAATACTGGCTTTTTAAAACGCGCGCCATCAATACCCGCAAAGTAATAGATCGCATTTTCTGCCTTTGCTTCCGAAAAAGTGAGCAATGCCGCGGTTTGGGCCAAAGCCTCAATAATCAATACGCCCGGCATGACCGGAAAATCAGGAAAGTGCCCCTGAAAGAACGGTTCATTCATCGTGACATTTTTCAATGCGGTAATGCTAACGCGTGGCGTTATCTCCAACACGCGGTCAACCAGTAAGAATGGATACCGGTGCGGCAGTAGTTTCAATATCTGGTTAATGTCGATGGAAACGGCGTTGCTCATGGTTGCAATCCAATAAAAAAGGCTAAGTTAAGTGACGGAATAATCGGCAGGCTAAGTTACCTTAGTCCGAGTCGGACTTCGTTTTCTCTAAAAGGCGTAAGCGTTGCCGTATTTTATCTAGACCGCGTACTATGGCAGAGTTTTTCTCCCACGCAGCATGCGGCATGGATGGGTAAACGCCCGTAAAGTGCTGTCCTGGCTCGGTAATGGAACGAATAATGGAAGTTCCACCCGAAACGGTAGTACGGTCGGCAATGGTTAAATGGCCAGCAAAACTAGCGTAGCCGCCAATGACGCAATAGTTACCAATGGTAGTGCTTCCGGAGATACCGGCACACCCTGCAATCACGGTGCACACACCGATCACTGCGTTATGGCCAATTTGGACTTGATTATCGATTTTGCAGCCAGAGCCAATTACGGTATCACTCATTGCGCCACGGTCAATGGTAGTGGATGCGCCAATTTCCACATCATCCCCAATCTGAACACTACCCGTCTGCGGAATCTTTACCCATTCGCCGCCAGTAGCGTTAAAGTCGGGTGCAAAACCAAAGCCATCCGCCCCAATCACAGCCCCGCTGTGAATGATGCAGCGTTGTCCGACATCACAATCGGCATAAATCGATACCGATGGATAAACAATAGTGTCATCACCGATCCGCACTCCAGTTGCTACCGTTGCATTGGCTATGATCGAAACGCGTTCGCCGAGCACAGCCCCTTTAGCGATATGTACGAAGGGGCCAATATGGCAGGATGCTGGTACTATCGCGCTCGGATCAATTGCAGCCTGAGGATGAACACCAGGCTGACGCGGATTTGGCTTTTGCGCCGCAAAAAACTGAGCCATGCGCGCAAACGTCGCGTAGGGATTGCGTGCCAGAAAATACACTCGGCCTACTGTAGATGCAGTGGAATTTGCTTGTAAATAATCCAAGTCAGCCTGCCCAACGATCAATGCACCAGCAGCGCTATCAACAGCCTGCTGACGGTACAAGGGATTGGATAAAAAGGAGACTTGCTGCGCTGTGGCTCGCTCTAGCGGCGCCAAGGAATCCAGCAATATGGAGCCATCACCCACCAAGCTGGCTTGAAATTGATTGGCCAGCTCGATGGCAGTGGGCATAACTTACTTCAGGTTGTTGAGGGCCTTGATGACATCGTCAGTGATATCGGCGCGAGGACTAACGTAAGCCGCCTCTTGTACGATGACGTCAATTTTACGTTGCTCAGCAATTTGCTTGAGCACGAGGTTGGCGCGCTCTGCAATCTTGGCACGCTCTTCAAAGGTGCGTTGATTTAAATCTTCTGTAAATTCACGTTGCTTGCGCTGCAATTCACGGTCTTGATCAGCCAGCTCACGCTGACGGCGAATGCGCTCTGCTTCCGACATCACTGCCGCATCACGGTCTAACTTTTCAGCAGCCAATTTGATTTTTTGAGCGCTATCACGCAACTCATTCTGACGCTTGGTGAACTCATTTTGCAGTTTCGTTTGCATGGCCTTAGCCAAGTTGGACTCGTTAAAGACCTTTTCTGAATTCACAACCGCAACGCGATTTCCAACATCTTGGGCCATTACTGGCGCAAGCATGCCAGCGGAAATAAGGGCAACCAAACCGCGCTTGGCCCACTGAATGGAGTTTTGATGCTTCATAAATCGTTCCTTACAATTAAAACGCAGTACCCACTTGGAACTGCAAACGCTGGATATTATCGGTTGGCAAGGCATTCACAGGCAGGCCATAACTAAACTTCAAAGGGCCCAGCGGTGATATCCATGATAAACCCAAGCCATAAGAATATCGCAGAACTAGGTTAATGTTCTCGCCGAAGGCATTACCACCGTCCACAAAGGTAAATAAACGCAGGGTTTTATCGACCCCGGAGCCAGGTACTGGAAAGGTATATTCCACATTGGTGACAATTTTAGACTGCCCACCAGTAGGCTGAAAAAGGCCAGTATTGGTATTGAAAAAGACCGGGCCGAGGGATCCTGGAGCATAGCCTCGCACAGAACCAATACCACCGACGAAGTAGTTTTTCATGATTGGGAAGGGCTTGCTGCCGTAAGCCTCGCCATAACCAACCTCACCATTAAAGGACAAAATATTTCCTTTGGAGAAGGAATGGTACTTTTGGTACTGGCCAAATATACGATAGAAAGTCAAATCACCAACCGGGGTACCCACTTCCGCCGAGAGCTGCTGCAAGGAACCTTTGGATGGAATCAGCGCACTATCACGGCCATCGCGCGCCCACGCCGCCGTAACTGGTACGTTGTAGGTTTGCAGGCGCCCTGGAACAGTTACACCAAAGTCCTGAACGTATTGCTGATAAGGCAATGGCGTATTGGTAGTGGCATAAATCGAGAAAATCTCAATTCCAGTACCAAAGAAGACGCGGTCGACTTCGGTGTACGGGACGCCAAATTTAATATTCGAGCCAACGGTCTTGATTTGGTAATCGGGATCACCAACATAGTAAAGCGGCTTGGATGAGCGGTAGTACAGGTCCGTATAACGGCTAATGCCATCATCCGTAAAGTAGGGATCAAATTGCGACAAGGTTAAGTTTTGATTGATCTTACCCAGCGAAAAATTGAGGCCAATCGCAGTTCCCGTTCCGAAGGCATTCTCTTGATTGATACCCGCAGACAAAATCAATTTTTCGGTGGATGAGAAACCAGCGCCGATATTAATGGCGCCCGTGGGCTTTTCTTTTACGGCAACACTGACATCCACCTGATCGGGTGATCCTGGAACGTCGACAGTGGAAATATCCGTCTCCGTGAAATAACCCAAACGACCAATACGCTCTTTAGATAAACGAATCTTGTCGCTGTCAAACCAGGAGCTTTCAAATTGGCGCATCTCACGCCGCACCACCACATCACGGGTCTTTGCGTTGCCAGTGATATTGACTTGGCGGACATATACGCGCCGACCGGGATCAACCACCAAAGTAATGTCGACTTCGGCCAAATCACGGCGAATGTCGGGCTGCGGATTAATCGATGCAAAGGCATATCCATAAGCACCTAAAATTTCTGCAATGGACTTGGTTGTTTGCGCCAACTTAGCAGAGGAAAATGTATCGCCCGCTTTCAGGGCTAAGACTTGCTTTAGTTCTGCTTCTTTTCCAAGTAACTCGCCAGCCAAACGCATGTTCTTAACCGTGAATTTCTTACCCTCACTAATACTGATCGTAAGAAAAATGCCCTTCTTGTCTGGCGTAATTGAGACCTGGGTTGAGTCAATCACGAACTCGAGGTAGCCCCGGTTCAGATAATAGGAACGAATGGTTTCTAAATCGGCGGTGAGTTTTTGCTTAGAGTAGAGATTGTCTTTGCTATACCAGGAGAGCCAACCACCGGTCTTTAATTGCATCTCGCTCAGAAGCGTGCTCTCACTAAAGACTTTATTGCCGATAAAATTGATCTCTTGAATCTTAGCAACCGGGCCTTCGTCCACATTGAAAAAGATAGCGACTTGATTGCGCTCAACCGGAGTAACGGTAGCGACTACCTCAGCTGCGTATAGGCCTTTACTAACGTACTGCCGCTTGAGCTCCTGCTCGGCCTTGTCAATCAGCGCCTTATCGTAGAAGCGCGCCTCAGCAACACCAACCGCCCTGAGGGATTTACGCACCACCTCTTGGTCGAATTCTTTCATTCCTGTAAATTCAATACGGGAAATCGTTGGCCGCTCTTCCACGATGACGATTAAGACATTGCCTTGCGCCTGAATTTGCACATCGCGGAAAAAACCAGTGCTGTAAAGGGCCTTGATGGACTCAGCCCCTTTTGCCTGGGTGAAGGTTTCGCCCACCTGAATCGGCAAATAACTAAAGACGGTGCCCGGCTCAACCCGTTGCAGACCTTCCACCCGAATGTCCTTCACTACAAAGCTCTCTGCCGCCTGTAATGGCATAGCAAAACTGGTCAGCAAAACAACCGTTGCTTGAATCAGCAGTCGGAGGCTAAATTGAGGGGCTAGTCGGAACAAATTCAAGATAAGAAATACCGTTGTAAGTCATTAAATAAAGCAAAAAGTGTTAGCGAAATCAACAAGATAAAGCTTAATTTATGAAGCCATTCTTGTGCCGAAACTGGTAAGCGTTTTCCGGATACCAGCTCCCATGCATCATACAGGAGCTGACCCCCATCGAGCATGGGGATTGGGATCAAATTCAGTAGACCAATACTGATACTCATCAGGGCTAAAAAGCCAAAAAAAGCCTGCCAGCCCACTTGTGCTGACTTGCCTGCCATATCGGCAATGCTTAAGGGGCCGCCTAGCTGGTTTAAGGAGGTTTCTCCAGTAACCAGACCCAGCATTAACTTGGTTGAAACCACGGTAATCAGCCAAACCCGTTCGCTTGCATAAATAAGTGCATCGATGGGGCCTAAACGCAGCATCACCATCTCCTCTGGCTTGGCGATTGCCGGCCGAATACCTAAGGCTTGAAGTGGGTCCTGCTTGGGCTGAATCTGCGGCAAAGCCTCCGCAGGAAATGGCATAGCCATTCGGCCACCGCTGGGGCTCATCAACTCCAAAACAAAGCCCTTCTCGCCCGTAATGGCATCCAAGAGCTGCCAGCGCAATTGGTTCCAACTAATCACCGGCTCAAAATCGGCTGATGCAGCATTGATATCACGCCAACCCGTGACCAGGTCGCCCGCAACTAATCCCACCTTTGCAGCCACCGATGCCTCCGGCGGAGCCTGCAGACGCGCCGGTAATTGCACTGCGCCGGCAAGGTAAATCACCATCAAAAAAGCGATCGCTAAAATGAAATTAGCCAGCGGTCCGGCAGCCACAATAAAGGAACGCTGCCACAGTCGCTTGCGATCAAAGGCATTGGCCTCATTTGCTGCATCAATGGTTTGTTCTGGATCGCGGCCGTCGAGTAATTTGACATAGCCGCCCAAAGGAATTGAACCAATTACCCATTCAGTTTTGTTTTGGCTGGTAAAGCGAAATAAGGGCTTACCAAAACCAATCGCAAACCGTAGCACGCGTACCCCGCACATCCGCGCCGCCGCATAGTGGCCATATTCATGAAAGCCCACCAAAATCCCGATCGTGACGACAAAGGTAAAAAGAGTAATGAGTCCTTGCACCGAATGCCTCTATGTGTTCGCTAGTGTCGAAACCAACTTCGCTGCAACCTGGCGTGCCTGCGCATCGGCACCCAGCACAATCTCAATCGAGCTGGCGGGTACAGATTGAATGGCGGACAGGGTTTCACGAACCACGCCAACGATTTGCAGATAGGGTAAGCGCTGATCCAAAAACGCAGCCACTGCCACTTCATTGGCGGCATTCAGAACGGCTGGAGCAGTACCGCCCGCCTTTGCCGCCTCAAATGCGAGGGCCAAGCACGGAAAGCGATCAAAATCCGGCTCCGAAAATTGGAGTGCCGATAGCTGCGTTAAATTCAATGGCGCTACACCAGCATCGATGCGATCAGGCCAAGCCAAACCATGGGCAATCGGAGTTCGCATATCAGGCTGACCTAATTGCGCAATCACCGAGCCATCGCGATAGCGCACCATCGAGTGCACCACGCTCTGCGGATGAATCAATACCCGTATTTGATTTAAAGGTAGACCAAACAACCAGTGGGCCTCAATTACCTCTAGGCCTTTATTCATCATGGTCGCTGAATCGACCGAGATCTTACGTCCCATTACCCAATTGGGGTGTGCGCACGCTTCATCGGGCGTAATGGTTTTAAGTGCATCTAAACTCTTTTCGCGAAATGGCCCCCCAGACGCAGTTAACCAAAGCTCCTCAACACCAAAATGGTCGCGCGTATTGCCATTCGACGTAGAACCAAACTGATTCGGCAAACATTGGAAAATCGCGTTGTGCTCGCTATCAATTGGCAATAGCTCTGCACCCCCCGCTTTAACTGCGCTCATAAATAGATCGCCAGACATCACGAGGGCTTCTTTATTAGCCAGCAGAATGCGTTTGCCTGCCCTAGCAGCAGCCAAGGCAGGCGCTAAACCAGCAGCACCTACAATCGCTGCCATGACCGTATCGCAGTCCGACTCCAGAACAGCGGTGAGCAATGCCTCTGGACCGTGGAGGATCCTAATTTGACTGCTTTTTTCTGCAAGCAATTGCGCTAACTTTGCTGCGCCAGCGGCATCGGCTACCACGGCAATGCGGGGGTTAAATTCCAAGCACTGCTGTGCCAAGCGCTCGACCTGCCGTCCTGCCGTCAGCGCCACCACCTGAAAGCGATCAGGATGCGCCCGAATCACATCCAGGGTATTGACGCCGATTGAACCGGTAGAACCCAATACCGCAACGCGGCGGTGTAAAGAGGAATTAGGGGTGCCAGTCATTTCAAGAGTCCAACCAGCAAGACAACGATGGGCATGGTTGGTAACAGTGCATCGATGCGATCAAGAACGCCACCATGCCCAGGCAACAAATGACTACTGTCTTTTGCTCCAGACAGTCGTTTGAGCTGGGACTCAAATAAATCACCAACGATACTGAGTACCGTTAGGCTGATCACCAATAAAAACATCGGCAACCAACCCCAACTCACTGCAAAGGCGCCAAAAATGGTTGCCGTTGGTGGTAGATACAGTGCACAAAGGGTCGCAAATAAGCAGCAGAGCACAATTCCGCCCAAGGCACCTTCCACCGTTTTTCCAGGACTTAATTGCGGAGCTAAACGACGACGCCCGAATGCTTTACCAACAAAATAGGCGCCAATGTCCGCTACCCAAACCAAAGCCATTGCAGTGAGCAGCCACAGTAAACCCATTTCCCGCAAGAACACCAACGCAAACCAGGTGGCTGGCAGGACGATTAAACCCAACACAGCAAAAAAGAATTGCCACTTCGAAAGCGTAAGCCGTGTGCCGCGCGACATGATGATTGGCGCCCCAATGACCCAAAACACCATCGCCAATAACAGCAGCGCAATATCCACATCTACACTGGAAAAGAAAAGCAAGGCTGCAATCGCAATGAAACAAAAGGCTGCATAGATCAACGCCGCACGAGCAGCACCGGGAGCAATCAAGCGACTCCACTCCCACGCTGCCAACAGAATCATGATGAGAAAAAGCCCGTTAATGTAGATCGGCGGCAATAGAAACAGAATCGGTAAAAAAACTGCCAATAATAGTGTTGCAGTAATTACCCGGGTTTTCAGCATAAGGGTCGCTTAAGCAGAAGAGGAAAGCGTTTCTGAAGCAAGCTGGGCGCTGGTGCGACCAAAGCGGCGCTCGCGCTGACTAAACCAATCGAATGCAGCCTGTAAATCCGTCGCGGTAAAGTCGGGCCATAGCGTATTGGTAAAGTACAGCTCGGTATAGGCTAACTGCCAAAGCAAGAAGTTGCTGACGCGCTGCTCGCCTCCAGTACGAATAAACAAATCCGGTTCGGGGGCGTAGGCCATGGATAAATACGGCTGCAGTAGGTCTTCCGTTACTGCATCGGCGGCAATATTAGGATTGGCCCGCAACATTGCGCGCGTCGCTTGCAAAATGTCCCAGCGCCCGCCGTAATTCGCGGCGATCGTCAAGGTGAGGTCTTTGCAGTGCGCCGTCTTTTCTTCGGAGAAAGCAATCATCTCCTGAATCGACTGATCGAATTGAGTTAAATCACCAATTAAGCGCAGCTGAATCCCATTCTCAGCCAAGCGGCCGACTTCGCCGCGCAAGGATTTCAGGAAGAGCTTCATTAAAAAGCCGACTTCTTCTGGTGGGCGACGCCAATTCTCGGAACTAAAGGCAAATACCGTGAGAAATTCCACACCCTGACGGCGGCATTCCTCAACCACCTTGCGAACCGCGCCCAAGCCTTCCGAGTGGCCCGCAACGCGTGGCATGTGACGCTTGCTTGCCCAGCGGCCATTCCCATCCATAATAATTGCCACATGGCGAGGCACAGCCCTAACCTCAGGCACTTCGATTGTCGAGCTAGTGTGTTTAACCATGGACTTTGATAAGCGGGAATCAGGACAGCAACTACACCGTCATGATTTCCTTTTCCTTATCAACCACAATTTTGTCGATGTCGATGACTGCTTTGTCTGTCATCTTCTGAATTTCATCGGTAGCGCGACGTTCTTCGTCCTCGGAGATTTCTTTATCTTTCGTCAAGCGTTTTAAATGCTCATTGGCATCCCGGCGCAAATTACGAACCGCAATCTTTGCATCTTCACCTTCACTTTTGACGAGCTTGGTTAACTCACGGCGACGCTCTTCCGTCAGAGCTGGCATCGGCACTCGAATAATCGTTCCTTGCGATGCCGGGTTTAAACCCAAGTCGGAATCCCGAATGGCTTTTTCAATCACGGCCACCATGGTTTTTTCGAAGGGCTGGACATTAATCGTGCGTGCATCCGCTAAGCCCAAATTGGCCACCTGCGATAAGGGTGTGGGGTTGCCGTAGTAATCAACCTGAATGTGCTCCAAGATGCCGGGATTAGCACGGCCCGAACGAATTTTGGCCAGGCCGCTCTTTAAGGACTCGAGCGACTTTTGCATCTTTTGATCAGTGGTGTTTTTAATTTCGACTGCGGACATGATGTTCTCCTATTAGACGTGCACTAAAGTGCCTTCGGGCTCGCCCTGCACTACACGCAATAAGGCCCCCGGTTTTAAGATTGAAAATACTTTAATCGGTAACTTGCGGTCGCGGCACAAAGCAAACGCAGTCGCATCCATCACTTGAAGATTTTGAATGATGGCCTCATCAAAGGTAATCGAATCGTAGCGTGTCGCACTCGCATCTTTATTGGGATCGCTACTGTAAATGCCGTCGACTTTGGTTGCCTTGAGCATGATGTCAACGCCCATCTCTGCGCCACGCAGCGCTGCAGCAGTGTCAGTCGTAAAAAATGGATTGCCAGTACCGGCAGCAAAGATCACTACTTTGCCTTCGCTCATGGCCCGAATCGCTCTTGGGCGAATATAGGGCTCCACCACTTGATCCATCCGCAAAGCCGATTGCACTCTAGCCTCTACGCCCTTTTGACGCAGCGCATCTTGTAGCGCTAGGGAATTCATCATGGTGGCCAACATACCCATGTAGTCTGCTGTAGCGCGGTCCATACCGGCAGCGCCGCCCGCAACGCCGCGGAAAATATTACCGCCGCCAATCACAATCGCTAATTCAATACCTAGGCGTACCACCTCAGTGATTTCAGCAACCATGGAGTCGATGGTGGTTGGGTTGATGCCAAAAGCATCCTCGCCCATTAACGCTTCACCAGAAAGTTTTAGGAGTACACGCTTGTATGCTGGCATGGTTGTTTGGTCTGCTTAGGTTATTGATTTATATGTATTTTTTAATGATTGATTCCCATTATAAAGGGCAAAGAAAAGGGCGTAGAAACTTTCGCTTCCACGCCCCCTTGGGATACAAAACCAGATAAAAACACGGGGGCAAGCCCCCTATACTTTTAAAGGGCTCTTTTATGCGCTTGCTTTTGCAGCGGCCACCTGGGCAGCCACTTCCGCAGCAAAGTCATCTTGCCGCTTTTCAATGCCCTCGCCCACGATGAACATCGTGAATGACTTAATGGTCGTGTTTGCGGCCTTGAGCATTTGCTCAACCGTTTGCTTATCGTTTTTCACGAAAGGTTGATTGAGCAGCGATACCTCTTTCAGGTACTTTTGCACCGAGCCCTCAACCATCTTGGCAACGATATCAGCAGGCTTGCCGGATTCGGCTGCTTTTTGCTCTGCAATATTGCGCTCAGTGGCAATGTTTTCTGCTGGAACATCCGCAGTTGATAAGGCAACAGGCTTCATTGCAGCAATGTGCATCGCAACGTCTTTCGCAGCTGTTTCATCGCCAGTGAATTCCACCATCACGCCAATGCGGGTTCCATGCAAATAGGAAACTAATTTGCTGTCGCCAGCAAAACGTCGGAAGCGGCGTGGAGTAATGTTTTCACCAATACGACCAATCAACTTGGTGCGAACGGCCTCAACGGTTTCTCCCTCGAGCGGCAATGCGGCCAAGGCAGTCACGTCAGCTGGGTTGCTGTTCGCAACCAATTTGGCGCAATTGTCCGTAAAGGCCAAGAAGTCATCGTTCTTCGACACAAAGTCGGTTTCGCAATTGACTTCGATTAAAGCGCCAGTAGTGCCATTGATAAAAGCAGCCACTACGCCCTCAGCAGTAACGCGGGAGGCGGCTTTGCTGGCTTTGCTACCGAGCTTTACACGCAGAATTTCTTCTGCCTTGGCCATATCGCCATCGGCTTCGGTCAATGCTTTTTTACACTCCATCATCGGAGCATCGGTTTTGGCGCGTAAATCGCCAACCATTGCAGCGGTAATTGCAGCCATTACTCAGCCTTCCCTTCTTCAACGAACTCTTCTTCGCCTTCTTTAACGGCAGTCAAAATCTCTTGCACTGAATTTGCCTTGCCTTCCAAGATGGCATCGGCAATACCGCGCGCATACAGGGTTACGGCTTTGCTGGAGTCATCGTTGCCTGGAATGATGTAATCCACACCCTCAGGGGAATGGTTGGTATCCACAACGGCGATCACTGGAATGCCTAATTTCTTGGCTTCCGTAATCGCAATCTTGTGATAGCCGACGTCCACTACGAAAATGGCATCGGGAACGCCATTCAGGTCCTGAATACCGCCCAAGGCTTTTTGTAATTTGTCGAGGTCACGGTCATTGGTGAGGGCTTCTTTCTTGGAAAGCTTTTCCCAATCGCCCGCTTCTTTCGCAACAGCCATGTCTTTCAGTCGCTTTAGCGAACCTTTGACGGTTTTGAAATTGGTGAGGGTGCCGCCGAGCCAGCGGCTATCGATGTATGGCATACCGGCACGCGCGGCCTCTTCAGCGATGATCTCGCGGGATTGGCGCTTGGTACCAACAAACAAAATGGTGCCACGATTGGCTGCAATTTGTTTTGCCACTTTCAGGGCTTCCTGAAACATGGGCAATGTTTTTTCCAAATTGATAATGTGGATTTTATTGCGATGGCCAAAAATATAAGGGGCCATCTTGGGGGACCAGAAACGTGTTTGGTGGCCAAAATGGCAACCGGCTTCCAGCATCTGACGCATAGTCACTGACATAACATTCTCCTAAGGGTTTGATCTAAGGTTAGGTCCTAGCTGCACTAAAAAATGCCACCCTGGAAGGCCTAACCCGCAATTTCGAATCACTGGATGCCGTCACATGTACGCCATCTAATTAGCCGATCCATTAATTATAGCTTACATATCAATTAACTAGAGCGCCCTGGCTTACTCAGACCCCCTGCCTAAAAGCCCCAGAAATAGCCTTAGATTGCCCATAAAACCGCCAAGTCGTTGATAATAAAAGCATGAATAGTGTATTTACCGATGAAAACGACATCCAAGGGATGCGTGAAGCAGGCCGGCTGGCCAGCGAAGTACTGGATCACGTGGCACCCTTTGTACAGCCTGGCATCAGTACCGGCGAGCTGGATCGCATTTGCCATACCTATATGCGCGACGTGCAAAAAACCATACCGGCGCCACTCAATTACCAGCCACCAGGATACCCACCCTTTCCGGCTTCGATCTGCACCTCGGTAAATGACGTTATTTGCCACGGCATTCCTGGCGACAAAATCTTGAAATCCGGTGACGTGGTTAATCTCGACATTACCGTGATCACCCCTGCTGGTTACTTTGGCGATACGAGTCGCATGTTTATGGTCGGCGAGCCATCGGTGCTGGCAAAACGATTAACCCAAATTACCTTTGAATGCATGTGGCTTGGCATCGCTCAAGTAAAGCCAGGCGCGCGCTTAGGCGATATCGGCCACGTTATCCAAACCCATGCTGAAAAAGCCGGCTATTCCATTGTGCGTGAGTACTGCGGTCACGGCATTGGCAAAGTGTTTCACCAAGATCCGCAGATTCTGCATTACGGCAGACCGGGTACGGGCGAAACATTAGAGGCTGGAATGACTTTCACGATTGAGCCCATGATCAATGCTGGAAAACGCGACATTCGCACGATGCCAGATCAGTGGACCGTCAAAACCAAAGACCGTAGCCTGTCAGCACAGTGGGAACACACCTTACTCGTGACCCACCAGGGTGTTGAAGTTCTCACCTGGTCGGAAGGCAGCAACCCACCCCCTGAATGCGTCGCTGGCCTGCATTTCCGCCCCAGCGCATAGATCGCCCTCGAAAACGGCATACCCCCATTCATGAGTACGGCCACACAAAATCAAGTTGTGATCACCAATGGGGCCCAGTTACGCAGTGCTCGTGAACAAGCCTATGCCGAGTTTGGAGTACACCAAGGCGTTGACAAACTAAGTAAGCAACTCAGCAGCATGAGCGATGTTCTACTTATGAATTTGTGGTCGCAATGCCAATTGCATGATGATGCTGCTCTGCTTGCGGTTGGTGGCTATGGCCGCAGCGAACTCTTCCCCTACTCCGACGTCGACATCTTAATTTTGCTACCGGACCACGGTTCAGAAACGCTGCCCGCTCGTGTCGAGCAATTCATTGCGCAATGCTGGGATGCGGGTGTGGAGATCGGCTCATCTGTTCGGAACGTTACCGAGTGTTTATCAGAGGCGGCCCAGGACATTACAGTGCGCACCTCTTTATTGGAGGCGCGCTTTTTAGGGGGTAATCGCAGTCTATTCACGCAATTCTCGAAAGCCTACTGGAATGCCATGGATCCCAAGGCCTTCTTTCAGGCTAAATTACTTGAGCTTAAGCAGCGCCACCAAAAATACCAAGATACGCCCTACTCCTTAGAGCCCAATTGCAAAGAGAGTCCAGGCGGCTTGCGGGATATCCAAATTATTACTTGGGTGAGTAAAGCAGCGCAGTTTGGTAATGGCTTTCAGAATCTGTATAAGAAAGGCATCATTACCCAGCACGAGCTTACCGAAATCAAACGCAATAAACGCTTACTAGAAACCATTCGTGCCCACTTGCATTTACTCGCAAAACGCCGTCAGGATGTGCTGGCATTTGATTTTCAGGCGCCACTGGCGGGCGCCATGGGTATTGAGTTTGACTCCAATCGTGCGGCGAGCGAAGCCATCATGCGCCGCTACTACTGGGCAGCAAAAGCCGTTACTCAGCTCAATGATGTGCTGCTGCAAAACATTGAAGCCTTGCTATTTCCACAGGAATCAAAAACAACCCATGCTATTCCTGGAGAGGAGAACCAATTCTTTATTGAGCGCCAGGGCTTGCTCGATATCACCGACCCCATGCTCTACGAGAAACACCCCGAGCAGATTCTCAGAACCTTTTTAGTCTTTACCCAATCGCCAACCTTAACCGGCCTGTCTGCAACCATCTTTAGGGCGCTGTACAACGTGCGCAAAGGCATGGACAGCCAGTGGCGCAAGGATCCCATGAACCGCGCACTATTCATGGAAATACTTAAACAACCAGACGGAGTTACGCGCGCCTTCCAGCTGATGAACCGCACCAGCGTCTTGGGCCGCTACTTACCTGCCTTCCGAAAAATTGTGGGACAAATGCAGCACGATTTGTTTCACGTCTATACCGTTGATCAACACATCTTGATGGTGATGCGCAATGTGCGTCGCTTCATGATCATGGAACACACCCATGAGTTTCCCTACTGCAGCAACTTAATTGCCAACTTTGATAAACCGTGGCTTATTGTCTTGGCGGCCCTCTTTCATGACATCGCCAAAGGTCGCGGCGGGGACCATTCCGAGTTAGGGATGCGTGATATGCGGCAGTTCGCCAAAGACCATGGTCTTAGCAAAGCAGATACCGAGCTCTTGGTTTGGTTAGTAGCCAAGCACCTGAAAATGAGTCAAGTCGCACAAAAGCAAGACATCTCGGACCCCGATGTCGTTGCGCATTTTGCCAAAGAGATGGGTGATGAACGTCATCTAACTGCGCTCTATCTTCTGACCGTCGCGGATGTCAGGGGCACCAGTCCCAAAGTCTGGAATGCCTGGAAAGCCAAGCTCTTAGAAGACCTCTACCGGGCTACTTTGCGCGTGCTAGGCGGCGCCAAAACCGATGCCACATCGGAGTTAGCCCAGCATCAAGAAGAATCAAGACGCAATCTCCGATTGAATGGGATTGAGGACGAGGCCTATGCTGACTTATGGAAGAAATTGGATGTCGCCTTTTTCTTGCGCCAAGATGCGGGCGATATTGCCTGGCTAACTCGGCACCTATTCAATCGCGTCAATAGTGCAGAGCCGGTGGTGCGCGCCAGATTATCGACGGTAGGGGAAGGTCTGCAAGTTGCTGTCTATATGCCGGATCAAGCCGATCTATTTGCACGTATCTGTGCCTACTTTGAGCGCCATGGCTTCTCCATCTGGGACGCCCGCATTCATACGACGCGCCATGGGTATGCGCTGGACACCTTTCAGGTCACGGGCATGAATCGCTTAACCGAAACCGGCAGTTACCGCGACCTCATTCAGCTAGTGGAATACGAGCTCAAGACTGCACTTGAAAAAACAGATCCACTACCCCAGCCCAGCATGGGTCGCTTATCCAGGCAGTCCCGCAGCTTTCCAGTACAAGCCAGAGTTAATATGCAACCCGATGACCGCGGGCAATACGTCGTGCTATCCCTATCAGCTAGCGATCGCACCGGGCTTATCTATGCCGTAGCAAAAGTACTCGCACAACACCGTGTATCCATTCATACCGCCCGCATTAATACCTTGGGTGAACGCGTGGAAGACGTATTGCTGCTCAATGCCGAAGAGCTGAGCAAAAATCCAAAGTTGCAAATCCAAATTGAAACTGAAATCCTGGATGTATTGGCAAGCTAGCGCGGATGCGCAATCAGCACTGCTTTACTCCTACCCCAGCAAACCCAGCATCGTCGCCTCATCAATCACAGGCACGCCAAGTTCTTCTGCTTTGGTGAGTTTGCTGCCGGCATCATCCCCTGCCACAACGTAATCGGTCTTTTTAGAAACGGAGCCTGCTACTTTGGCGCCAGCGCGCTCCAGCCGCTCTTTCGCTTCATCCCGCGATAAAGTGGGCAAGGTACCTGTCAGCACAAATGTTTTGCCTGCAACGGCTGCGCTGACCTTTTTTTCTTCTACGCTGAGTACCATGCCGGATGCCAGTAACTGCTCGATTACCTCACGGTTATGGGGCTCCTGCATAAAGCCGGTGATCGAGTCGGCAACGACTGGGCCAACATCGTGAACCGTCAACAGGTCTTCGCCTGTAGCATCCATGAGGGCATGCATATCGCGGTAGTGATTGGCCAAATCTTTTGCGGTAGTTTCGCCCACATGGCGAATGCCCAATGCAAATATAAAACGGGCCAAGGTAGTTGTTCGCGATTGATTAATCGCCTGAATTAAATTATCAGCCGACTTGTCACCCATTCGCTCTAAATTGGCTACCGCCGTAAATCCCAGGCGGTATAAATCGGTTGGCGTACGAACTAGATTGTTATCTACCAGCTGATCGACAATCTTTTCTCCCAGGCCCTCAATGTCCATGGCGCGCCGATGGGCAAAATGGACTAAAGCCTGTTTACGCTGCGCGCCGCAAAAGAGACCGCCACTGCAGCGGGCAATGGCCTCATCGGCTACGCGCTCAATGTGCGAATCACATACAGGGCAGCGGGTTGGCATTTCAAATGCATTAGTTTCAGTGGGGCGACGCTCTAGCACCACCGACACCACTTCGGGTATCACATCGCCCGCACGCCGCACCACTACGGTATCGCCAATGCGTACATCTTTACGCAAGACTTCATCTTCATTATGTAGCGTGGCATTGGTAACGGTGACGCCGCCAACCTCCACCGGAGAAAGTCGTGCCACTGGCGTAATCGCGCCAGTGCGACCGACCTGTACATCAATTCCGAGTACTGTGGTGAGTGCTTCTTGGGCGGGGTACTTATGGGCTAAAGCAAAGCGCGGCGCCCGCGACACAAAACCAAGCTGGGCCTGCTCTGCAAAGGAATTGACTTTATAGACAACGCCATCAATGTCATAAGGCAAGGTATCGCGCTTGCTGCCGATGTCCTGATAGAAATTCAGGATATCGTCCACCGATGACAGAATTTTGCGTTCCCTACAGACTGGCAAACCTAGGCTGACGTAGTGATCAAGTAATGCGCTATGGGATTTTGGTAACCAATTTTGTGGCTCACACGCACCCACGCCATAGGCAAAAAAAGATAAAGGCCGTTTAGCAGTAACTTTCGAGTCCAGCTGACGTAGGCTGCCGGCTGCGGCATTGCGCGGATTAGCAAATTCTTTTTCACCTAAGCGGGCTGCCTCTTGGTTCATTTTGGCAAAATCAGCAAGGTACATAAAGACCTCGCCACGAACTTCGAGTACTGCTGGAATGGCATTACCTGTGAGCCGAAGTGGTATCGCTCGAATAGTTTTAATATTGGCCGTCACGTCTTCACCACTACTACCATCACCGCGCGTAGCCGCTTGGACCAATAGGCCATTTTCATAACGCAGGGAGATGGCTAGGCCGTCAAACTTCAACTCACCCGCATAGACAACATGGGCTTGTTGCAAACCCTCACGGCAACGGCGATCAAAACCCATTACCTCTGCATCATCAAAGGCATTGTTAAGCGACAGCATGGGTACGGCGTGCTTGACGCTCGTAAACTCTTTTAAAGCAGCACCACCAACGCGCTGCGAGAGCGAATCTGGCGTAATCCAATCGGGGTGCGCTTGCTCTAGCGCAATTAACTCGCGATACAGGCGGTCATATTCACTATCGGGCAATAAGGGGGTGTCGAGCACATAGTAGGCGTGATCTAAACGTGCCAGCTCGGACTGGAGCCAAGCATACCGCTCCGCTGACTGCGTCGGATTCGAATGCAGCATGTCCTGTCCTTAACTAAATAAGCGCGCAGCAGTCGCTGAGCCGGCTGAGATGCCGCTTTGCTCGAGGCGACTGTATAGGCCATCCAAGTGTTGGCGAATGGCAATCACGGCATTCTCGGTCAGGTTGACGCCATTGTCGTCAACAATACGGCCCTGCATCGACTCAGCTAGGGCCACGCCCTCTGCCAACATGCGCTCAAATCCCATTTGCTCTTGCGCCACCAAGGGAACCTCTAGCAATAAGGAGATTCCGGTAATGGGCTGATCTGGATCCAATCCATTACTAACAAACAAGACTTGATTATTTGAATAAAACACATACGACCGATTATTTTTTGACAAGGCGAAATTGCGTTCTTGCATCAGCCCATCGAGTTCAGCGCGCGTTTTTGCTTTGCCATCAAAGGCCACATTGATGCTCAGCTGAATATCGCTCTCTGCTGCAATCGCATCGAGCTCCTTGGCACTGTCCACCATGGTGCTAACACTGGGCATGTCAATTTGTGCGCCCAATACTTCGGCTAAGGCCTGGCTGCGTGAACAGAAATCCGAAAGTTCAAGCACCCCAATTGGGCCCTTGCGGCTAGCCAGCTGAATGGCGAGTTGCAGTTCCGCGTAATTCGCATCCATGGCAATTGGTTCCCAGTCACCTTCGTGGTCATCCGCCCGCAAGCCCTCGTATATCCAATGCGCACCGAAGCGAGGCCAATCTGCTACTTCACCAATGATTTCACTGCCCTTAATGGGGTTCTCAAACCTTAAGGTAATCACACAATCAATGCGCGGATCAATTGCAAAACGAACTACTTCCACAGGAGCGATACTCATGGACTCAGAAAATCCAGGTTCCAGACGATCGCCGGCCTGATTCTGACCAGCAGTATCGCCAAATGAGGGCTCAACTTGGATGCGGGCTTGGCGCTTCGCGCGTGCGCTGCGCAGATTAAGCATTGCTACCAAGACCAAAAGCAAAATGCCGATCAGACCTAAGGCAAATTGCAACTCCGACAAACCCAGCGTGGCTGCGATTTGCTCTAATCCCATTTAGGCGGCCTCGACCATGGATACGGCAGATGCAATATCCACCGCCACAATGCGCGATACACCCTGCTCCTGCATGGTGACGCCAATCAATTGGTGGGCAATTTCCATGGTGATCTTATTGTGGGAGATGAAGACAAACTGCGTCTTAGCAGACATCCTAGCAACCATCTCTGAGTAACGTAATGTATTGGCATCATCGAGCGGTGCATCGACCTCATCGAGCAAGCAGAATGGTGCTGGGTTCAGCAAGAACAAGGAGAACACAAGGGCAATTGCGGTTAAGGCCTTTTCCCCGCCAGACAGCAGGTAAATTGAGCTATTTTTCTTACCCGGTGGCTGCGCCATCACTTGCACACCTGAATCCAAGATTTCTTCGCCAGTCATCACCAGCTCAGCATGGCCGCCACCAAACAATTCAGGGAAGAGGCGCCCAAAATGACCATTGACTTGATCGAAAGTACCTTGCAATAGATCACGCGTCTCTGCATCAATCTTCGCAATCGCGTCGGTTAAGGTTTGCATCGCCTCATTCAAATCAGCCGATTGCGCATCGAGGAATGATTTACGCTCACGCGAACTGGCTAACTCATCCAGCGCGGCCATATTGACCGGACCAAGCGACTGAATTTCGCTATTCAAGCGATTGACCTCGCTTTGCAGGTGCCCTACTTTAAGATCACTACTGAAACGGGTTTCGAGGCTAATGAGATCAGCCTCTGCATCCGTAAGCAAGGTTGCAAATTGCTCAAAGTTGAGGCGGGCAGCTTGCTCACGCAGTTGCAGGTCCATGACTTTGTCGCGCATCGGCTGTAAGCTGCGCTCAATTAAAAGTCGCCCTTCGTCTGCCTCGCGCAGTTGGTGTAGCAACGCGTCTTGCTCAGTACGGGCATTTGCTAATGCCGCTTCGCGCTCAGCACGAACGACCAGCAGTCCTTGCAATTTTTCTTGGGCTGCTTCATCGCTAAGGCCTGCAAGCTCTTGCTCGCATGCAGCGTACTTATCCTGAATCTCCATGATTTGATCGCGCGCCGTACTTTGATCGCGCTGCAGATCCGCAATGCGCTGCTGCAATGAACGGGTAGCAAAGGCGGCTTCTTGTGCCGCCATCTCCGCAGTGCGCAAGTTCGTGCGCAAAGTCTCGCGCTCTTCGCTGGTGCGCGCTAGATTCGCTTGCGCACTCTCTAGCTCGCGATGCAGTCGCTCTTTGTCGGCCTGCGCCTGATCTAATTCGGATTGCGATTGCGCGCCATTGCTATTGAACTGCTGCTGCTGTTGGCTAATCTCAGCCATCTCCGACTGAATTTGTGCAGCGCGCTGACTGTATTGCTCTTCTGCTTGCGTAAGTTGCATCTGCTCTACTTCAAATCCATGCGCCTCTTGAACAGCATGCTCGGCATTGATGCGCGACTGCTCTGCAGCTTGGTGAGCAGCTTGGTAGTTAGCGGCGCATTGATCGAGTTCACCTTGCAACTCACTCTGAATTAAACGCTGCGCCTTTAACTGCTTCTCCAGGCTCTCCATTTCTTGGGCGCGTGCCAACATGCCGGATTGCTCTGAGTCAGCAGCATAGAGCTGTACACCCACCCGACTGACCAAATGGCCCTCTTGGGTCACTAAGGTTGCGCCTGCAGGCAACTTGTCACGGCGATGCAGTGCGTCTTCTAAATTATTGGCAATAAAGACCGCGCCCAACCACTCTTGCAATACTTGCATCACGCGCGGCGCGCCTGCACTCTGAATCCGAGACAGTAATAAGGTGAACTCCGCTGGTGCATTGATCTGCGATGCAGGCAATTCGTCGGCTAATAAAATGGCGAGGCGACTCGGCGGCGCATCCTTCGCTAAAGCAACTGCCTCTTCTGCATTTTTACCGGTGACCGCAGCAAGCCGCTCACGCAATACCGATTCAAGGGCTGTTTCCCAGCCACTCTCTACCTTCAGCTCTTGCCATAAACGCTTACTTTCTTTCAGGCCTTTACTCTCCAACCAAGGTCCGATTTTTCCTTGTGCCTGCACGCTGGCTTGTAGCGCGGTTAAAGCAGTTAACTTGGCTTCGGTTTGAGCCAGATCCTGACTGGCTGACTGTATTTGCTGCTGCGCCCGGTTGCGCGCTTCATCCGCCGCTGGCACGCGCTGCTGCATCTCTAAAGCGCGAGTCTTGGTTTCTTCTACCTTACGCTGCGCCATTACTTGGCGATCCAAGGCCATTTTCAATGCTTCTGCATCGGGCTTTCGCATTCCAGTCAGCTCCGACTCGAGGCGCGCTTGACGAGCGCCAGACTCTTCTAGCTGCAAGGCAATGGCTTTTGCTCGCTCGCCTAGGCTTGCTAAGCGTTGATCAATCGCAGCAACATTATCGCGCGCTGCATTTAACTGAGCGGCAGCTGCTTGGTAAGCCTCTTCGCGCTCAGGCAACTGTTCTTGCAATGATGCCAGTTGGGTTTTTAAATTGCGCTCTTGTTCTGCGGCGAGACTTAACTCGTGCTCTGCAGTGCGCTGTGCTTGGGCTGCATCGGTTTCTTGAACGGTCCACCGTTGCAATTGCGACTGCAGATCTTGGGTTTGCTGTTGCAAACGCTGACGCGCCTCCTGCACATACCGAATGTCTGCTTCAACTTGAGTGACATCGGCGTTGGTTTGATAGAGCTCACCTTGCGCTTCGGATACCTTATCTTGCAAGGCGTACTGCTGCGTGCGCATTGCCTCGAGTTCAGCCTCGGCATGGCGCAATTTCGCGGTCTGCTCTTCGAGCTGAACTTGTGTATCGCGGATACCGTTGGCATGGCGCTCTTGTTCTTTGCCGGCCTCCGTTTGGCGCACAAACCACAGCAATTGCTGCTGCGATTTCATTTCAACTTGCAATAGGTTATGCCGCTCGGCCACAGTAGCCTGACTCTCCAGGCGCTCGAGTTGCTTTTCCAGCTCACGCAAGATGTCTTGTACGCGGACTAAATTCTCTTGTGTATCTTCAAGGCGTGAGGCGGTCTCTTTGCGACGCTCTTTGTATTTTGAAACGCCGGCCGCCTCTTCTAAAAATACCCGCAGCTCTTCTGGCTTGGATTCCAAAATACGATTGATCGTGCCTTGACCAATAATCGCGTAACCGCGTGGGCCCATGCCCGTGCCCAAGAAAATATCCTGAATGTCTTTGCGACGGACCACTTGGTTATTCACGTAATAGCTGGAGTTGCCATCGCGGGTGAGCACCCGTTTCACTGCAAGCTCGGCAAACGTACTCCATTGACCGTGCGCACGGCCATCGGCATTATCAAACAGCAACTCGACACTGGCGCGGCCAGAGGGCTTACGCAATCCAGATCCATTAAAAATCACATCCTGCATCGACTCGCCACGCAACTCGCTGGCCCTGGATTCGCCCAAAACCCAGCGAACGGCATCAATAATGTTGGATTTTCCGCATCCATTCGGCCCCACCACACCAATCAATTGGCCTGGCATCTCAAAATGGGTTGGATCGACGAATGACTTAAAGCCAGAAAGTTTGATTGATTTGAGTTGCACAGGGCGCTTTGCGGGGAAAAAAGTCTGACTGGTTCAAGAAAAAAGGGGTAAA
>JBIJAC010000018.1:0-32333 GCA_044345935.1 Polynucleobacter sp.
CTCCAAGCTCCACGATGAATTTCTGCATCGGGCCAATTAATTGGCTAGTGCCTTGATTATACGGTAGAAGTGGATTGACAATAAGGGTATTCTTAGTTTCTTTGCTATTTTGGCGAAGAAAATCACCCCTTTATGAAATCCGACCCTACTCCTAGCCCAAGCCCTAGTCCAAGCGCCCCAAAAGCTGCCGCACAAGTCCTATTTCAGACGATTGGACCGGAAGAGGCTGGGCAGCGCCTCGATAATTACCTCCTGAAATGGGCTAAAGGGGTTCCCAAGAGCCACCTCTATCGCATCATTCGCTCCGGCGAAGTTCGGGTCAACAAGAAGCGCGCGGAGCCGACTACCCGACTAATGGAAGGGGATCTGATTCGCATTCCACCGGTGCGATTGGCGGCCCCCGATCGCGGACCCGCTGAAAATGCCTTTAAAGACCAATCGCGTGCCCAGTTGTATTCCGCCAAAATGCCGATTTTGTTTGAAGATGAGGCTTTGTTAATTGTGGATAAGCCATCTGGTCTAGCGGTCCATGGTGGCTCTGGTATTTCCCTGGGTGTGATTGAGACCCTGCGCATCACACGGCCCGAGTTGCATTTCCTGGAGCTCGTGCACCGGCTAGATCGTGATACCTCGGGTGTGCTGATGCTAGCAAAAAAGCGCAGTGCCCTGGTTGAGTTACATCGGCAGATTCGGGAGGGCCTTACCGATAAGCGCTATTACTTAGCAACGCATGGTCAGATTGCGCTGGCAACCCCCACGGTTCAGCTCAAGTTTCCATTGCACAAATACCTATTAGCCAATGGCGAGCGCCGGGTCAAAGTCGATCCACAGGGATTGCCTAGCCATACTTCATTGCGCGTGACCCAAGTCTACGAGCGCGGCGAAGACCGGGTGAGCATGGCAGAGGCCCAATTAAAAACGGGCCGCACGCACCAAATTCGAGTGCACTTGCAAAAAATAGGACATCCGATTTTGGGGGACGATAAATACGGCATTGATGACGAGGATCGCCGCTTAAAGCCCAAACGGCTTTTATTGCATGCCCACCTTGCCGGGTTTATCCATCCGCGCAGCGGAGAAAAGATGCGGATTGAATCTCCTTTGCCGCCGGACTTCGCTGCCTTTCTCAAGGGCTTTCACCCAATCAAGCCAGAAACGGTATAGTGATTCCTCGATATTCAGCAAGGTCCCCAGCAATGCCGCAAGTCCAGTCATCTCCTAAAGTAAGTCATAGTAAAGACCAAGAACGACGCTATGAGCTGATTGTGTGGGACTGGGATGGCACCATCATCGACTCCACGCCGACGATCGTGTTTTGCATTCAGCAGGCTTGCCGCGATCTTGGCTTTCCGGAGCCGGATGATTCCTTAGCGAGTTCAGTCATCGGATTAGGTATTCAGGACTCGTTGCGTCGGGCAGTGCCATGGATTGAACCGGCCCATTTCCCAAAAATGGTAGATCGTTTTCGCCACCATTATTTAGCGCGTGATCATGATCTGCATTTATTTGACGGCATTCGAGAGCTGCTCGAAGAGCTTCGTGCTACCGGATTTCGCTTGGGCGTCGCAACCGGTAAGTCGCGCGTTGGCTTAGATCGCTCTTTGGCGCACCATGGTCTCGGTCATGTATTTGAAGAGACCCGCACTGCAGACGAGTCCTTTTCAAAACCGCATCCGGGTATGTTGCTTGAGCTTTCGGATGTACTGCAAGTGCCGGTACGCCGGATGTTGATGGTGGGTGATACCACCCATGATTTACAAATGGCGATCAATGCTGGAGTGGATGGGGTGGCTGTAACTTATGGCGCCCATCCACTGGATACTTTACAAACAACCGATTCGCTGGGCTATGTGCACAGCGTACCGGAGCTAAGTAACTGGCTTAAACAGAATACCTACATTGATGTAGCTGCTGCAAAACCCGCTTAAGGATTACACATGGAACACGAAAAAAATTGGGAGCGTCAAGCGCTGGAGCACCTGCTTTTAGAAAATCTAAAAGAGACTCGCAAGGCGCGGCGTTGGAAAACCGTATTGCGCGTTCTGTCTCTCATCCTGATTGTTGGATTCATTTTGCAAGTAATGGATCTGCGTCCTTTTGCTGGCAGCTTTGGTGCCGAGCGCCATACGGCGATGGTCAGTATTGAAGGTGAGATTAGCTCAAACGCCATCGCTAACGCCTTGGATATTGGATCGGCTTTGCAGGCTGCCTTTGAAAACGACAACAGCGTGGGTGTGATTCTGCGCATCAATAGTCCAGGCGGATCGCCAGTCCAATCGGGGATTATTAATGACGAGATTCGGCGCTTACGTGCGCTGTATCCCAATAAGCCACTGCATGTCGTGGTGGAAGACATCTGCGCCTCGGGCGGTTATTACATTGCGGTTGCGGGTGATCAAATCCTGGTGGATAAAGCCAGCATTGTCGGTTCGATCGGAGTGGTGATGGATAGCTTTGGCTTTACTGGATTAATGGATAAGCTAGGCATTTCACGGCGCATGATTACAGCGGGCTCAAACAAAGGCATGCTCGATCCGTTTAGCAAGGAAGACCCAAAGCAAGTTGAAATGGTACAGACCATGCTTAATGAAATTCACCAGCAATTTATTACTGTGGTGAAAGAAGGGCGTGGTGAGCGCTTGAAAGAAACCCCCGATTTGTTTACTGGTCGCGTATGGAATGGCGAGCAAGCCGTAAAAATCGGGCTAGCCGATGGTTTTGGTACGGTCGATACGGTGGCGCGTGATGTCTTTAAAGCGCCCAATATTCTCGACTACACCATGAAAGAAAACTTTGCCGAACGGGTTGCGAAACGCTTTGGTGCCGAGATGGGTTCGGCTGCCGGTAAAGCATTAGTGCGCTCAGGCGATATCAAATAAGGTTTAGTGCGCTAGTAATAAAAAAACGCATGGCCGATTTTGCAAGGCAGCACAGGCTGCCTCGTTGGGAAAACCTTTTTTCCATTCTGAAATTACCATGCTTCTGATCTCTTCCGTCGGTAGGCTTAAGTCAAGCGCTAGGCATACATGCGTTTGTGGCGCGAGGGCTTGGAGGCAACTCGCCATCATGGCTGCGTTGCGATAGGGCGTCTCAATCCAGAGCTGCGTTTGCTGTAGCTTGCGCGATTCAGACTCCAATTGCTTTAAGCGTGCAATCCGTTCGCCGCCATCCTGAGGCAAGTAACCCTGAAACGCGAAACGTTGCCCATTAAGCCCGCTGGCCATTAAGGCCAAGAGCAGTGAGCTTGGACCAACCAGCGGCTTCACTTTAGCCTTTAGGCGATGTGCTGCCAATACAAGCTCAGCCCCAGGATCGGCTACCCCAGGCACGCCCGCCTCAGACATCAGGCCAATATCGATGCCACGTAGCAGGGGCTCGAGGAGCGTTTCTGGTTTGAGCGTATCGCCGTACTTGGCATTGCGCGCGGCGCCCCGCCATTCCGTCATCTGCATTTCTTGTATGGGGCATGCTAAAGGCGCAAGAGTATCAATCGACTTTAATAAAGCGCGCGCTGTTTTGGCGTCTTCGACAATCCAATGCCTTAATTGGGATGCGCAGCGCATCGTTTCGATTGGCATGACCAAGGGAAGCTGTGCAGAGCGCGCATCATCGCCCAAGGTATTGGGTACCAAGTAAAGCGTACCGAGCTTAGAGGTATTCATCATGACCGATTGTTTCCAGATGGGGGAATTGCAACACCAACATCACGGAGCATGGCACTTAAGGCAATCAAGGGTAGGCCAATGAGCGCAGTAGGATCATCCGAGCGAATCGATTCCAACAAGGTAATGCCCATGCCTTCGCATTTGGCACTTCCGGCGCAGTCATAGGGCTGCTCTAACTTTAGATAGTTGATAAGGGTGGCATCGGGCAAGCCCCGAAATCGAACCTCGGTTGTGACATTCATCGCAACAGAATAATCGGCTCGCATTAAGCAGACGGCAGTATGAAAGTAGACAGTTTGGCCACGCATGCGTTGCAACTGCACGAGCGCATTGTCAAAATTCCCTGGTTTGCCAATCGCTTCACCGTGGAGATCAGCCGCCTGATCCGAGCCGATGACCCAAGCATTGGGATGAGTTTTTGCGATGGTAGCGGCTTTGACGGTGGCAAGGCGTAGCGCCATGGCGGCAACCCCTTCATTTGGGAGGGCGCGTTCATCCACCTGGGGAGCAATCGCCTCAAAAGGCAAGCCCAAGCGCGCCAATAAGTCGCGACGGTAAATCGAGCTCGATGCCAAAATGAGTGGCTGGTTTTGTAAGTTACCCATGCAGCAAGCGTACCTTCATTTAGACTAAGACCATGAATCGTAATCCTGTTTTGCCTTCGCTGACTCTGCCCACAGAGCCTAAGGCGCTGCGCGCGATTGATCTGTTGGTGTCACAAACCTACGCTGGGCAGGGATTTCTGGCGCTGGATGCATTGCCGCGAGTCGCTTTAGAGGCTGCTGCCCGTTCCTCAGATGATGGCTTTGCGTGGGCAGTCAATACCTTCTTTGATGGGGTCGCAGGCGGCGAGCCGCGCCTCAAAATGAATTTAAGCCTAAAGGGACAGCTGCACCTCATCTGCCAGCGGTGCATGCAGCCCTGCCTGGTTCAGATAGACGAGTCGCGGCAATTTGTGTTTTTAGCGAATGAGGCCCTGGCGGATGCCTTTCCAATGGAGGATGATGCGCTCGAGCCCCTGGTGATGGATTCGCAGTTTGATCTGCTGGGGACAATCGAAGATGAGATTTTGCTCTCCCTGCCATTGATTCCAAAGCACCCTGAGGGGGTATGTGAGCCCGCCGCCTTGGGGTCCGGGGTAGACGACCCCCTGAACCAAGGCGAAACAGCAAAAAAACCAGATAATCCCTTTAACATATTGAAAAATATGAAGAAAAAAGAGTAGGCTGAATCACTATATCGACCCCGTAACTGCTTTAATTCCACTTGCGAAGCCTGGTTTTTGGCTGTTTCTATGCTAGAATCTCGCATTGCTTAGGAGTTCAACATGGCCGTCCAACAAAACAAAAAATCCCCTTCCAAGCGTGGCATGCACCGTGCGCACGACTTTTTAACTGCACCCGCTACTGCTGTTGAGGCGACTACTGGTGAGGCACACTTGCGTCACCATATTTCTCCAAACGGCTACTACCGTGGCCGCAAAGTGGTTAAAACCAAGAACGATTAATTCTTCAAATCACCTGATCGAAGCGGCTCTAATTTAATTAAGCCGCTTTTTTCTTAAAACCGATTTGCAGCAATGACCGAACCCAAGAGTGTGACTCTCGCAGTCGATGCCATGGGCGGAGACTACGGTATCTCAGTCACCGTACCCGCGAGCTGTGCTTTTTTAGCCAGCCATGCGGATGCCAATATCACCTTAGTTGGAAATCTCGACGCGATTGAGCTTGCCTTGAGCGAGCTCAGCGATGTTCCGCGTGACCGCATTCACCTTATTGCAGCCACCGAAGTAGTGTTAATGGACGATTCCATTGAGGTCGCCTTGCGTCGTAAAAAAGATTCATCGATGCGGGTTGCCATTGAACAAGTCAGGGATCAAAAAGCCGATGCCATTATTTCTTCTGGCAATACTGGTGCCTTGATGGCCATCTCACGATATGTTCTCAAAACCCTGGATGGCATTGACCGCCCGGCAATTGCAACGGGTATGCCAAATGAATTAGGCGGAGCCACGACCGTTTTGGACTTGGGTGCCAACGCCGATTGCGAACCCCTGCACTTGATGCAATTTGCGCAGATGGCCGACGTAATGGTGCGGGTAGTAGAAGGAAAGCCAAGCCCGACGATAGGCTTACTCAATATTGGCGAAGAAGTGATCAAAGGCAACGAGGTTGTCAAGCTCACCGGCGAATTATTGCGCGCCAGCAATCTCAACTTTTATGGCAATGTTGAGGGCAACGATATTTTTAAGGGCACGACAGACATTGTGGTGTGCGATGGTTTTGTGGGTAATGTGCTTTTGAAGGCCAGTGAAGGATTAGCCAAAATGATGAGTGGTTTGATTCGTCAGGAATTCAATCGGTCGTGGTTAACCAAAGCCATGGCGATGTGCGCCATGTTGCCACTGCTGCGCGTGCGCAAGCGGGTTGACCACCGGCGTTACAACGGCGCCGTTTTATTGGGTCTGCGCGGATGCGTGATTAAAAGCCACGGCTCTGCGGATAGCTTCAGTTTTGGCTTTGCTTTGGAGCGGGCATATGAGGCGGCAAAAGGGAATATGGTTGAACGCATTGCCGAGGCATTTGCATCGAGGGCGCCAGCATGACAATCCATTCTCGTATTGCCGGTACTGGCAGTTATTTGCCCGCGCTGCGCTTAAGCAATGATGATCTAGTCGCGCGCTTGGCAAAGTCTGGCCTTGAGACCAGTGACGAGTGGATTAAAACGCGCAGTGGTATTGAGGCGCGCCACTTTGCAGGCGATAGCGAGCTCACCAGCGACCTTGGGATGAAAGCGGCCCTGGCTGCAATGGCAAGCGCCAATTGCACGGCTGCCGATCTTGATCTGATTATTTTGGCCACCTCCACGCCAGACCATTTGGGCGGCTTTCCCAGTACCGCGTGCGTAATTCAGGATAAGTTGGGCGCCCACCATGGCTGCGCCGCTTTTGATGTGCAAGCGGTCTGCGCCGGCTTTATGTATGCCATGGCGGTTGCCGATGCCATGATTCGAACAGGCTCTTATCGCAAGGTCTTGGTGATCGGCGCAGAAGTGTTTTCCCGCATCTTGGATTTTCAAGATCGCACTACCTGCGTCTTGTTTGGCGATGGCGCAGGCGCAGTCATTTTGGAGGCAAGCAGTGAGCCCGGCATCTTGGCCAGCGCCTTGCATGCCGATGGCAGCCAGCGTGCTATTTTGTGCGTTCCTGGCCGGGCCGTTAGCGGCGGAATTACAGGATCGCCATTCATGACCATGGATGGTCAAGCCGTATTTAAGCTTGCCGTCAAAGTACTCGAGCAAGTCGCTCATGAGGTGCTTGATCGGGCGAACCTAAAACCCGAACATATTGATTGGCTCGTGCCGCACCAAGCCAATATACGGATCATGGAGGGCACAGCCCGCAAGATGGGTATGTCGATGGATAAGGTGATTGTCACGGTTACAGAGCATGGCAACACATCGGCTGCATCGATTCCATTAGCGCTCGATGCTGGCGTTCGATCGGGGCAAATTCAGCGCGGTCAGCATCTCTTACTCGAGGGTGTAGGTGGCGGTTTTGCCTGGGGCGCGGTCGTCCTAAAATACTAATTCAGCAATTCTTTGGAATTTTTCATATGACATTTGCATTTGTTTTCCCGGGTCAAGGCTCCCAGTCAGTAGGAATGCTCAACACCATTGCGGATCGCCCTGAAGTGCGCGCCACCATTCAAGAGGCATCGGACGCACTGGGTGAGGACATCGGTAAATTAATTGCCGAGGGCCCTGCTGAAGCCTTATCGCTTACCACCAATACACAGCCTGTGATGCTCACGGCCGGGGTTGCCTTTTATCGCGCCTGGTTAGCTGCCGGCGGACCCAAGCCTGCATTGATGGCTGGGCATAGCTTAGGCGAGTACTCGGCCTTGGTGGCATCCAATGCATTGGCATTCAAAGATGCAGTTCCTTTGGTGCGCTTTCGTGCGGAAGCGATGCAAAGTGCAGTCCCCGTTGGTACGGGTGGCATGGCAGCCATCTTGGGTTTGGATGACGCGACTGTGGTTGAGGTTTGCCGCGCAGCAAGTCAGGCTGCAGGCGCGGTGGTAGAGGCTGTGAATTTCAATGCGCCCGGGCAGGTGGTGATTGCGGGTGCGAATTCCGCAGTGACCAAAGCCTGTGAGTTGCTAAAAGAGGCCGGTGCTAAGCGCGCTTTACCCTTGCCAGTATCAGCGCCATTTCATTCATCGCTCTTGCAACCGGCCTCAGAAAAACTGAAAACGTATTTTGAAACTCTGGTGTTAGTTACTCCAGAAATTCCGGTGATCAATAATGTGGATGTCACCATCCTCAGTACGCCAGCCGAGATTAAAGAGTCGCTGGTGCGCCAGGCCGCCAAACCCGTGCGCTGGCAAGAAATTATTCATGCCATGGCAGGGCAGGGCGTTACCCAAGTATATGAATGTGGTCCTGGCAAAGTGCTGGCAGGCTTAACGAAGCGTATTCATGAGGGCGTCATCGGCCTACCGATTTTTGATGCAGTGAGCTTGAATGAAGCCTTAGAGGCAGTCAAGCAACAATAAGGACAAGGAAGAAAGATGAATCTGGATTTAACAGGACAAATCGCACTGGTAACCGGTGCCTCCCGCGGCATTGGCCAGGCCATTGCCGATGCTTTGATGCAAGCGGGCGCCAAGGTTATTGGTACCGCAACGACTGCGGAGGGCGCTGCTGCCATTGACGCGCGTTTAAAGGCCAATGGCGGCCGTGGAGTCGCGCTGAACGTGACGGACCCAAAGGCATGCGAAGGCATTATTGATTTAATTGTGAAGGACTTTGGCGGCATTCAGATTTTGGTCAACAATGCCGGCATCACTCGCGATCAACTCGCCATGCGCATGAAATCCGAAGAGTGGACCGATGTGATCGATACCAATTTAAGCGCGGTCTTTCGTTTGTCGCAGGCGGTGTTGCGTCCCATGATGAAAGCGCGCTCCGGTCGCATTATTAACATCACGTCGATCGTGGGGCACATGGGTAATGCCGGTCAGGCTAACTATGCGGCCGCAAAGGCTGGGGTATCTGGAATGACCCGGGCTTTGGCTCGCGAGATTGGCAGCCGCAACATTACCGTCAACTGCGTTGCGCCCGGCTTTATTGATACCGACATGACTCGTGCTTTGAGTGAAGAGCAGCAAAATGCCCTGAAATCGAATATTCCCCTGGCGCGCTTAGGCACCCCGGAGGATGTAGCAAGTGCGGTAGCTTTTTTGGCCTCCCCGGCCGCCGCTTATATCACTGGAAATACCCTCCACGTCAATGGTGGCCTGTATTTAGCCTAATTTTACTTACCTGGAAATAGGCAGTTCCGCCCGCTATTGCGCCAAACTGCTAAAATCCTTAAATCGTTTTTTTACAACCCCTGGGGGACTTAATGGATAACATCGAACAACGCGTTAAGAAGATCGTCGCTGAGCAATTGGGCGTAGCAGAAGGAGACATCAAAAATGAATCCTCTTTTGTGAACGACTTAGGCGCTGACTCGCTTGACACAGTTGAATTGGTCATGGCTTTGGAAGATGAGTTTGGCATTGAAATTCCAGACGAAGAAGCTGAAAAAATTACGACCGTTCAACTCGCAATCGATTTTGCTAAATCAAAAGCCCAGGGTTAATTCCTGAGCTAGGCCCAAGGCTGTGTCCGCAATGAAAAACCAGCGCCGCGTGGTCATCACCGGCCTGGGGATTATTTCCCCAGTAGGCAATTCAGTTGACACTGCATGGGCTAGCGTTATGAGTGGCAAAAGCGGTATTGCCACCATTACTAAGTTTGATCACAGCCCACTGAGCGTTCATTTTGCGGGTGAAGTAAAAGACTTCAATGTAGAAGACTACGTCTCAGCCAAAGAAGCGCGCCACATGGATACCTTTATCCATTACGGCATTGCTGCTGGCACTCAGGCGATTCGAGACAGTGGTATTGAAATCACCGATGAAAATGCCGAGCGTATTGGCGTTATGGTGGGTTCTGGCATTGGCGGTTTGCCGATGATTGAAGACACGGGCGCTGAATTGCTGGCCCGTGGCCCACGCCGAATTTCCCCCTTCTTTGTTCCTGGCTCCATCATTAATATGATTTCGGGGCATTTGAGTATTCTGTTTAACCTAAAAGGCCCTAATGTGGCTGCTGTGACTGCCTGTACTACTGGCTTGCATAGCATTGGTCTGGCTGCCCGCTTAATTCAGTATGGCGATGCCGATGTGATGGTCGCTGGCGGCGCAGAGTCCACTATTTCGGCTTTGGGTGTCGGCGGCTTTGCTGCTGCTAGAGCCTTGTCGACCCGCAACGATGATCCAGCGACCGCTTCCCGTCCTTGGGATAAAGACCGCGATGGCTTTGTATTGGGTGAAGGGGCCGGCGTTGTCGTACTCGAAGAATACGAGCATGCGCGTGCGCGGGGCGCAACTATTTACTGCGAATTACTTGGTTTTGGCATGAGCGGAGACGCGTATCACATGACTGCCCCGAATATGGATGGTCCTAAGCGTTGTATGCAAAACGCGATGCGTGATGCGGGCCTTAATTCAGATCAAATCCAGTATGTCAACGCACATGGCACCTCAACGCCGCTTGGTGATAAGAATGAGACTGAGGCAATTAAAGCAGCTTTGGGTGACCATGCCAAAAAGGTAGTGGTCAACTCAACCAAGTCCATGACGGGTCATTTGTTGGGCGGAGCGGGTGGCCTTGAATCCGTCTTTACCATCTTGGCCCTGCACCACCAAAAATCACCGCCGACGATTAATATTTTTAACCAAGATCCCGAGTGCGACCTCGATTACTGCGCAAATACAGCGCGTGACGTCAAAATCGACCATGCCATCAAAAACAACTTTGGCTTTGGGGGTACTAACGGTACCTTGATTTTCGGTAAGTTGACCTAATATCTAGTCATCTATCCTTTTTAAGGCCTCAGGGCTGCACACAACATGAAAAAGACTTTTTTAGCGGTATTGACTGCCTTGAGCTTGGGTCAGCTTGCGTTTATGCCTGCTTCTATGGCGCAGTCAGCACGGGTATCTGTACCTGATTTTGCCGATTTGGTCGAAAAAGCCAGTCCCGCCGTAGTTAATATTCGAACAACAGAGCAGCGTGCCGCCCCCCAGCAGGCCCAAGGCGGACTGCCCCCAGGTATTCCGGAAGAGCAAGCAGAGTTTTTTCGGCGCTTTTTTGGCGTGCCGATGCCGGGCACCCCTAAATCTGGACCATCTACCCCCGGGCAACCGCGCGAAGCGGAGCGTGGTGTTGGCTCTGGCTTCATTATTGATTCCAATGGTTTGATCTTGACTAATGCTCACGTAGTTGAAGGTGCCGATAAGATTTACGTCACCTTAACTGATAAGCGGGAATTTACAGCGAAGTTGCTGGGCGCAGACAAGCGAACCGACATTGCCGTGCTTAAGATTGAGGCTACAGGTCTACCAAAACTCCCATTGGGCGACTCCTCGAAGTTGCGGGTCGGCGAGTGGGTCTTGGCGATTGGCTCTCCATTTGGCTTAGAGAATACCGTTACCGCTGGAATTGTGTCTGCCAAAAGCCGCGACACCGGCGACTATTTACCTTTCATTCAAACCGATGTGGCCGTTAATCCAGGCAATTCGGGTGGCCCCTTGATTAATACCGCCGGCCAAGTGATCGGCATTAACTCGCAAATCTTTAGCCGTTCCGGTGGCTACATGGGGATTTCGTTTGCTATTCCGATTGATGAGGCGATGCGCGTTGCGGATCAATTACGCACTACTGGTAAGTTGGTACGCGGCCGGATTGGCGTGGCCTTGGGTGACCTAAGCAAAGAAATGGCAGAGACCTTGGGACTTGGACGTCCCCGCGGTGCATACGTGCGCAATGTCGAGCCAAATGGTCCGGCAGCGACCGGCGGAATCGAGGCTGGCGATGTCATTTTGGCGTTCAATGGGCGCGACATTAGCAAATCAAGTGATCTTCCGCGCATCGTGGGCGAAACCAAGCCGGGCATGAAGGCAACGGTTCAGGTTTGGCGTAAAGGGTCGGCGCGTGATCTTTCTGTCGTGGTTGGCGATGCGGAGGCAATCACAAAAACCGCTGCGGCTAAAAAGCCAGATGCTCCAACTGCACCAGCAACTAGCAACAACCCATTTGGACTTGGCGTAACCGAATTATCGGATGCCAAAAAACGGGAACTGAACGTCAAGTCTGGGGTTGAAATTACTAGCCTGGGAGAGGGGGCCGCTGCCCGATCTGGAATCCGCGTGGGCGATGTGATTGTGCGGGTTGGCGATAGCGATGTGACGGGCGTAAAGCAATTTGAGGGACTTACCAAAGGCTTGGATGCCAATCGGGCTGTTGCTTTGTTTGTGCGTCGAGCAGACAGTACGCTGATTGTCCCCTTGCGACCGAAAGCCCCGTAAAAGGCACAAATACCCCTAGGAAGGGCAAAAGCAATGGGTTTTAGCCTCAACCAGTACAATTGAGGCAAGACAACTTATTGCAGTGCATCATCCTGTGTACTGCGACAAGGTGTTTTTGCTAATCTAGATAAAACACCATGGATTTAATCCGCAACTTTTCTATCATCGCCCACATCGACCATGGTAAGTCGACCCTTGCGGATCGAATTATTCAGCTCTGTGGTGGCCTATCTGATCGTGAGATGGAAGCCCAGGTCCTGGATTCCATGGACATTGAGCGTGAGCGCGGCATCACCATTAAAGCCCAAACCGCAGCCCTAAGCTACAAAGCGAAGGATGGCAAAACATACAATCTGAATCTAATCGATACCCCTGGGCACGTTGATTTCTCGTATGAGGTGAGTCGCTCACTTTCTGCTTGCGAGGGGGCACTGCTGGTCGTTGATGCCAGCCAAGGTGTTGAAGCGCAAACCGTCGCCAATTGCTATACCGCCATCGAATTGGGTGTGGAGGTTGTTCCCGTCTTAAATAAAATTGATTTGCCAAGCGCCGATCCAGAGCGCGCCAAACAAGAGATTGAAGATGTGATTGGCATCGATGCAACCGATGCATTGACCTGCTCTGCCAAAACCGGCCTTGGTGTTGCGGATGTACTGGAAGAAATGATTCGGCGTGTGCCTCCGCCTAAGGGAAGTGTTACAGACCCTTTGCAGGCCTTGATTATTGATTCCTGGTTTGATAACTACGTTGGTGTAGTCATGCTGGTGCGGGTTGTCAACGGAACTCTGAAGCCCAAAGATAAGATTACATTGATGGCAAATGGCTCAACCCATTTAGTGGAGCATGTGGGCGTCTTTAGTCCAAAGTCGGTTGATCGTCCCGATTTAAGTGCGGGACAAGTGGGTTTTATCATTGCCGGCATTAAAGAGTTAAAGGCCGCTAAAGTTGGCGACACCGTCACGCATGCAACGGGGCAGCAGGGCCGCACTCCAGCGAGCGCACCTTTGCCTGGATTTAAAGAAGTGAAGTCCCAGGTATTTGCAGGCCTTTATCCCGTAGAGGCCAATGAATACGATCAGCTGCGTGAGTCGCTTGAAAAGCTCAAGCTAAATGATGCATCCCTGCTCTATGAGCCCGAAGTATCCCAAGCATTGGGGTTTGGATTTCGCTGCGGATTCTTGGGTTTGTTGCACATGGAGATTGTGCAAGAGCGTTTAGAGCGCCAATATGACATGAACTTGATTACTACAGCGCCTACGGTGGTGTATCAAGTGCAGCAACGCGACGGAACCTTGTTGGTGGTTGATAACCCATCGAAGATGCCAGATCCATCGAAGATCGAGGCCATCCTCGAGCCGATCGTTACCGTCAATTTGTATATGCCACAAGAGTATGTTGGCACAGTCATTACGCTCTGTACCGGTAAGCGCGGCGTGCAAACCAATATGAACTACTTGGGTAGGCAGGTGCAATTGACCTATGAAATTCCGATGGCAGAAATCGTGCTGGATTTCTTTGATCGCTTGAAGTCAGTCTCGCGTGGCTATGCCTCGATGGACTATGAATTTAAAGAGTACCGTGTAGCCGATGTAGTCAAAGTCGATATTTTGATTAACAGTGAAAAAGTCGACGCACTATCGATCATCGTGCATCGCAGTAATAGTCAATCACGCGGTCGGGATGTCGTTACTAAGATGCGCGGCCTTATTCCTCGGCAGATGTTTGATGTGGCGATTCAGGCGGCAATCGGCAGCGGCATTGTCGCGCGCGAAAACGTCAAAGCCCTGCGTAAAAACGTATTGGCTAAATGCTACGGTGGCGATATCTCGCGTAAGCGCAAATTACTTGAAAAGCAAAAAGAAGGTAAGAAGCGCATGAAGCAAGTCGGTAACGTTGAAATTCCGCAGGAAGCATTCCTGGCGATTTTACAGGTGGACAATTAATGAACTTCGCACTCATCCTATTCATCCTTGTGGTGGTTACTGGCGTCGCTTGGGTGGCAGATAAGCTCATCTTTGCGCCGCAACGAAAAGCAGCTGGCATTACCCGCATGCCCTTGTGGCTTGAATATTCAGCCAGTTTTTTCCCAGTCATTTGCGCGGTATTTTTTCTGCGCTCATTTTTGATCGAGCCATTTAAGATTCCATCGGGATCGATGATCCCAACCTTGCAGATTGGTGATTTTATTTTGGTGAATAAATTCACCTATGGCATTCGTTTGCCGGTGGTCAACAAAAAGATAGTCGACTTGGGAGATCCCAAGCGCGGTGATGTGGTTGTATTTCGCTATCCACTGGATCAGTCGGTCGACTACATCAAGCGGGTGGTCGCAATTCCCGGCGATACGATTACCTACCAAGACAAGCGCATTACGGTCAATGGCCAGGCTTTGCAATATGCTGGCGGGGAGAACTATTTAGATCAAGAGAGCATGCGCTACGCCAAGCTCTACACCGAAACCTTTCCGGCTGATTTGGGTGGTAACCGCCATGGCATTTTGAACGATCCTGATCGCCCATCCGGTATGTTTATGCCGGAGCGTTTTCCTGGGATTGAGAATTGCCAGTTCTTGCCAAATAGCATGACGTGTACCGTTCCAGCTGGGCACTATTTCACTATGGGTGATAACCGAGATAACAGTGCCGATTCGCGCTTTTGGGGTTTTGTGCCCGATCAAAATCTGGTGGGCCGGGCTTTCTTCGTGTGGCTCAATCTTGGCTCTTTAAGTCGCATTGGCGGATTTCAATAAACATGAATGCGCGCGCTGCTATTGACCTAGGGCCACTACAGGAGCGCCTCGACTATGTATTTAAAAAGCCAGAGTTACTGCAGCAAGCATTAACCCATCGCAGTCATAGCAAGAAAAACAATGAGCGTCTGGAGTTTTTGGGAGATTCCATTTTAAATTGCGTCGTCGCCGAATTGCTTTACGAGCGTTACGCTGATTTAGATGAAGGCGACTTATCTCGTGTCCGCGCTAATTTGGTAAAGCAACAAGCCTTATATGAGATAGCGCAGCTTTTGTCCTTATCGGATTACTTGCGCCTAGGTGAGGGTGAGCTTAAAAGTGGCGGCTTTCGGCGCCCATCCATTTTGGCCGATACATTAGAGGCGGTTGCCGGAGCGGTTTTCCTGGATGGCGGTTTTGATGCTGCTAAATCCAGTTTACGCAAACTCTATTCTGTGATTTTGGCGCAAGTGGATCCCAAGACCTTAGGTAAAGACGATAAGACCTTACTGCAAGAGTACTTGCAGGGTTTTCAGATGCCCTTGCCTGGCTATACCGTCACCGCGACAACAGGCGCAGCCCACAATCAGCAGTTTGAGGTCGAGTGCGCGATCCCGAGCCTGAAAATCAAGGTAAAAGGATTTGGGGCGTCGCGCCGTGCGGCCGAGCAAGGCGCCGCTAAGTTGGCCTTACTCGCAATCACAAAAGCCTTGCCGCAAGAAACGCGCAAACCCAAAAAGACCCGTTCTGCGAAGAAAAAAGCAGCAAAGTCGGATACCGCAGACGAACAACTGAATTTAAAGTTAAAGGCATAAGCGTGGAAACAGGTACGCCGTTTCGGTGTGGAACGATTGCCATTGTAGGCAGGCCCAATATGGGTAAATCAACGCTGCTCAATGCCTTGGTCGGCCAAAAGATCAGCATTACTTCGCGCAAGGCGCAGACAACCCGTCACCGTATTTTGGGGATTCAGACGCGCGAACACGCGCAGTTTATTTTCAGTGATACGCCGGGCTTTCAGACGCGCAAAATGAATACCCTGAACCAGGCCCTGAATCGCTCAGTGACCGGTGCCTTGCAGGATGTCGATGTAGCCTGTTTTATTGTTGAGGCAGGCTATTTTGGTGAGGACGATGCCAAAGTGCTCCGTCTTCTGCCCAAGGGCCTTCCGGTTATTTTGGTCTTAAACAAATTGGATTTATTTGCCAGCCGTTTTGAATTGCCATCCGATCGCGATGTGGCTTTATTAGATTTCATGAAAAAAATGGGCCAGGCTTGGAGTGAGATCGGCGGAAGACCCGATCAATCCGAGCAGCACTTTGCAGAAATCATTCCCATGAGCGGCAAGAATCCGACGGACGTACAACGTTTGCTCGATGTGCTCGAAGAGTATTTGCCAGAAGGTGATGCGCGCTACGATGCAGATACCTTGACCGATCGCAGTGAACGTTTTCTCGCCGCTGAAATTTTGCGCGAGAAGGTCTTTCGCTTTACCGGCGAAGAATTGCCCTATGCAAGCTCGGTGGTGATTGATCAGTTCAAGATGGATGGCACCATGCGACGGATTGCGGCGACCATTTTGGTGGATCGGGATAATCACAAGGCCATGATCATTGGTGATAAAGGCGAGCGCCTCAAAAAGATCTCCACCGAAGCACGTCTGGATATGGAAAAGCTGTTTGACGGCAAAGTCTTTTTAGAGACTTGGGTCAAAGTCAAACGGGGCTGGGCAGATGATCGCGCCGAATTACGGGCGCAAGGCTTGGAATAAATGGCATCCATTCGCGTAGCCGATGAGCCTGCTTTTGTTCTGCACAGCATCCCCTATAAAGAAACAAGCCTGATACTGGATGTATTCACTCGGCAGTACGGGCGGATGGCGCTCATTGCCAAGGGTGCTAAGCGCCCCCATTCGGTATTAAGACCGGTTTTGCAGCGCTTTCAGCCCCTCCTGGTCTCATGGAGCGGCAAGTCTGAGCTGCGCACCCTAACCAAGTCCGAGTGGGTTGGCGGTACGCCTGCACTCGTCGGTGATGCACTGCTCTGCGGTTTTTATCTCAATGAGTTGCTAGTCAAATTCTTGGCTCGCGAAGATGAATACGAGACCCTTTATGACCATTACATGGCGACTATTTCCGCTTTATCCGATATGGATGCAGAAAGCGGTCGTTTAGAGCAGATCTTAAGGCCATTTGAATTGGCCTTGCTACAGGAGACAGGCTATGCGGCTGCTCTGGATTATTGCGTTGAAAGCAATGCTGCTCCAATCGAGGCGGAGAAATACGTCTATCAGCCAGAGCGGGGTATTCGTCCATGCCAATCCGATGACCCTGGGCATTGGCCGATTTTAAGTGGCCGTACCTTATTGGAAATGGCCTCAGGCAACTTTACGGATGCCGATACCCTCGTGGAGAGCAAGCAGTTGATGCGCTTTTTGCTAAGCCTGCATTTGCAAGATCAGGTTTTGACAACCCGTCAAATCCTCATTGATCTGAAGAAAATCTAGTACCCTATATCAATGAATACCCTTGAGCTTGGTATCAATATCGATCACGTCGCCACGGTGCGTAATGCTCGTGGCACAGCCTATCCTGACCCCATTCGAGCTGCGCGTCTGGCGGAAGAGGCGGGCGCAGATTTAATTACATTGCATTTGCGTGAGGATCGGCGTCACATTAAAGATGCCGATTTAATCGCGCTTCGTCCCTTAATAACAACGCGTATGAATCTGGAGTGCGCCGTTACCCCCGAGATGATTGCAATTGCGCGCCAGATAAAGCCGCATGATGTTTGCCTTGTACCCGAAAAGCGTGAAGAGGTCACTACCGAAGGAGGTCTTGACGTCGTCGGTCATTTTGAGGCGGTCAAACAGGCTACTACCCAGCTCATCAACGCAGGAATTCGGGTATCACTCTTTATTGACCCTGAAGAAAAGCAAATCATGGCTGCCAGTAAAGCGGGTGCGACCGTAATTGAATTGCACACCGGACGCTATGCTGATTTGGCTGGCGATGCGCAGATACGCGAGTTGGAGCGCATTCGTACTGCCGCGCAATACGGCAAACAGCTTGGCTTACGCGTCAATGCGGGCCATGGTTTAAATGAGGCTAATGTAAGTCCCATTGCCACCATTGCCGAGTTATCCGAACTGAATATTGGGCACGCAATTGTGGCCGAGGCGTTATTTAAAGGTTGGCAAAAAGCCATTCTGGATATGAAGGCCTTAATGTTGCACGCCCGTACTGCTTCGGATTAGGTATAGCGCCATGATCGTCGGCATTGGTACGGATATTTTGCAAATGGAGCGCTTGATCGCTGCCTATGAGCGTACGCAGGGTCGATTGGCTGAGCGTATTTTAGGCAAAGACGAATTAGCGGTCTTTCATCAGCGTTTAGCGCGTAATCACAAGCGGGGTATGGCCTATTTGGCTACGCGCTTTGCTGCTAAAGAGGCATTCTCAAAAGCGATTGGTTTAGGGATGCGCATGCCAATGGCATGGCGCTTACTGCAAACCTTAAATGAACCGAGCGGTAAGCCGGTCACGCATTATTCTGGGCCTCTTGCCGACTTTATGCTCGAGCGTAACTGGCATGCTGAAGTAACCGTGAGTGACGAGCAAAATATGGCTATTGCATTTGTAGTGGTGAGCCATGGCACACCCATCATCACCAGTTACGATCCCAGTAATTACATTGGTTAGTTAGTATGGTCAACGTCATTCATCCCTCTTATACCTAAAGGAAATCACCGGTGGCATCCATTCATCAACCTGGCCCCATTACCTTAGATGTTGTTGGTCTAGAACTCACTCCAGACGACTGCCGCCGCATTGCGCATCCCTTAACCGGTGGTGTCATTTTATTTAGTAGAAACTTTGCTAATCGCAAGCAGCTGACTGCACTGACGCGCAGCATTAAGACCATACGGCCGGATATCTTGATTTCGATTGATCATGAGGGTGGTCGCGTGCAGCGTTGTAGGACGGATGGATTTACACATTTACCTGCCATGCGTAAATTAGGCGAACTCTGGATGCAAGCCCCGAAGAAAAGCAAGGCTGCTTACGCCTCGGAGCCTGCGATTGCAGCAATGACTGCAGCAACTGCTTGTGGCTATATTTTGGCAGCAGAGCTGCGCGCCTGCGGCGTTGATTTTAGTTTTACGCCGGTGCTTGATCTCGACTTTGGTCGCAGTGGGGTGATTGGCGATCGTTCATTTAGTTCAGATCCACAGATTGTGTATGCCCTTGCCAAGGCGCTAACTTCTGGACTGCAACTGGCTGGAATGGCCAACTGCGGTAAGCATTTCCCTGGACACGGCTGGGCAGAAGCCGATTCGCATGTAGCCATTCCAGTGGATGAGCGCCCCCTGAATGCTATCTTGCAATGCGATGCCAAGCCTTACGAGTGGCTTGATTTAAGTCTGGCTGCCGTGATGCCGGCCCATGTGATTTACCCCAAGGTAGATAGCCTTCCTGCGGGATTTTCTAGGGTTTGGTTGCAAACCATCTTGCGCCAGCAATTGGCGTTTGAAGGCGTGATCTTTAGTGATGATTTATCGATGGAAGGCGCTAGTGTGGCTGGTAATGTAGTAAAGGGCGCAGAGTTAGCCTTATCTGCGGGCTGCGATGCTGTATTGATTTGCAATCGACCAGATCTGGCAGATCAATTAATGAATGGTCTGAAGGTTTCTAAAGCAAAGCTGGAAAAATCTGCCATTCGTTTAAATCGCTTGATGCCGACTTCAGTGGCGACAGAATGGACCGAGCTACAGGCGGAAACGCAATACCAGCGTTCAAAAGCTCACCTTAAGCAGTTGAACTTAATTAAATAAAATGATCGATTTTATTAAGATCGAGTCACTCTTTCCCATTCTGCAAGGATAAATTTCTTTACAGATTCACCCTGAGGCCTTGCACAGATAATGGTATCTACATCGACCGGCTGATATATTTTTTGCAGTCTTAGCGAGTCACCCTCGGTTGAAAAATTCGGCATCCAAGATCCCCAGAAAAATCCAATACGTTCTAATTCGAGATAGGCATTTGCTGCTGTTTCTTGCTCAATTGGAATATCTAAATAAATGGATGCCAGCTTGAGGGATTCGAGTTTCGTGAGTTCATGTTTGACTGCAGCAACTAAATCACTCCCAATGCGATCGATTGCAATATTTGCCGTCTGGATACTGGAATTAATAACAGTATGAAAAGTCGTTATACCGCTAGCCGCCTTATTCGAAATCACTATATTGCGTTGAAGGTTTAAATCTCCCACCAATGATGTTGCATGTTCAGCATGTTGGGCTGGCATAAAGATGGTGTGTGGGCGATCATTTAACTGCAAATAAAAAGCAAGCAATGACATGCGAGTTTCTGGATGATTTTCTAGGCCCTTCATGGATATAGTGCCTGGAGCATTCCCAATAAACAAGCCTGTTTCTTTGGCATTAAAGGCAATCATTTCATGTTGGCTATATGGATGGTTTGTTACGCACTCGGTCCAAAATCCTGGCAAAGAAAGTTCTTTGGCAATCTCAATTCGCTCTTTTGCCATCATTTCAGCAATATGCTGACCTCTAAAGTCTGGGTCGACCATCATTTTTCCAGCTTCGGGGGAAACATTGTGGACGCCATCAAAAGTAAGGGCACAGTGCCCAACGATTTGACCGTTATCTCGTTTTGCCACCACGGAGTGCATCAGCTTGTTTTCAATGATTTCCTCTAGCTGATTCATGTCATACATCGCTTTATTTGGATAGCTTTCCCCATAACAGCGGCTTACGCAGTCAATCAACTGAGGAATGTCGGCAAGTTTCAGCCGGGTGATTTCTGGGGGGCTGGTATTAGTCATAGTTTGGACATTATGACTTGTAGTGGGGAAATAAAAAAGCCCGGAAAACCGGGCTTTTGAAGATCAATAGTGAGCTACTTAGTTCGCGCGGCTACGGTATTCGCCAGTGCGGGTATCAATTTCAATCTTGTCGCCCGTATTGCAAAAGAGAGGAACTTGCAATTCATAGCCAGTAGCCAACTTGGCTGTCTTTAGTACTTTGCCGGAGCTAGTGTCACCCTTAACAGCGGGCTCGGTGTAGATAATTTCACGTACTAAGGAGGTTGGCATTGCAACGGAAAGCGCCTTGCCTTCATAGAACACCACCTCAACAGGCATTGCCTCTTCAAGGTAGTTGAGGGCATCGCCCATAAACTCTGCCTCTACTTCATATTGGTTGTAATCGCCGTCCATAAAGCAATACATCGGGTCAGCAAAATAGGAATAGGTACATTCTTTTTTATCCAATATGACAATATCAAATTTGTCATCGGCCTTATAAACACCTTCGTTCGGAGCACCGGTTAATAGATTCTTAAATTTCATTTTGACGACCGAGGAGTTACGGCCAGAGCGGCTGTATTCTGCCTTGAGTACGACCATGGCATCGGTGCCAATCATCACTACGTTGCCGACGCGGAGTTCTTGTGCTGTTTTCATCTGTGGTATTCCTGGAGGCAGAACTGAATTCTGCTGTATTTAATAAAGGTGACATTGTAACCGCCCCAGCGGGACCTCCTCTAGGGGGAGTTAGGCCACAAAACGCAGCATTCTGGCTGCAAGCCCCCCATCTTGATTGGCATCCAGTATCGTTTTGCGCCACTGACGGGCATGGGCCTGCCACTCTGTTCGCCGATTCCACCACTGCGAGGGCATCTGCCAATCCATAGCCTGTCGGCAGGATTCTTGGGTCGATGGGCTGGCTTTTTCAAGATACAGATCCAAAAAAGCCTGTAATTTCACCGTATGGGCCATATCGTCTTGCGGGTAAATATGCCAAATAAATGGCTTTTCAGCGAGTTGCGCACGTACAAACGAATCTTCGCCCCGGACAATATTGAAGTCGCATTGCGATAAGAGCCAATCGTAGTCATCTTGCGGCACAAAGGGCAGGGAAATCAGCTGAATCGATGGGGGTAGGTCTAAGGGCCTGCCGATGCTATGCCCAATCATTTCAGCGTGGCCAAAGGTCAGGAGCACATCAATGTCGGCATGTGTATTGCCGAGATCCTCAAGCCATTGCCGTAGCGGCGCTCCTGGATAACAAAAGAGGCTGATGCGCTCTGCTTCGGGGCGGAGCAATTTCCAGCTCGGTGCAAGGCTGGCAGGGATGTCGGCGCAAGACTTGCTGCCTTCAACTGGAATAGGATCGAGTGATAGTCCGCCCGTATTGGGCGCGAACCCGGGAAAGAAAAAATACTTCAATAAGCCGCTGGACTGGGGTGAGGCCTTAGCGTGGCACTCACCAATCCAGGGCTCTGCGCTGAGGTACTCCAAGTTTAGGATGATGGGTTTTTGGGCGGCAACCAATAGACCGGTTTGATAGCGCTCTGGGAGGTGGCAGCCAAAGGCCTCAATCACCACATCCGGTGAATCAATTGGGTGGCGCGCATTTGCAAAACTGGCCTCCCACGGCAGAATCTCGACCTGTGGCGTGCGAGGGGAGTCGGATGCGAGTAAATTAAGGGTCGGTAGATCATCGCAAAACAGGCGGACCTGTTGCTGATGGCGCGAGGCTAGGCTGCGGGCAAGGCGCCAACAGACACCGGCATCACCGTAGTTATCAACGATTTGGCAGAATATATCCCAACGCATGCGTAATTCGCTTTTTGAAACCCTCAAGCAAGACATTAAACGGCTTCCCGGATTGCCGGGGGTATATCGCTTTTTTGACGAAGCGGATCAGATACTTTACGTGGGTAAAGCCCGCGACCTAAAAAAGCGAGTATCCAGCTATTTTCAACGAACTGCATTATCGCCGCGCATTGAGCGCATGGTGAGCCGAATTGCGCGCTATGAAACCACAGTGACGCGTACTGAATCCGAGGCATTGATTCTGGAGAACAACCTCATCAAGGAATTGGCACCACCCTTCAATATCTTGTTTCGCGACGATAAGTCTTATCCCTATGTGATGCTGACGGGGCATGCATTTCCGCGCTTATCCTCCTACCGCGGCAAAGTGGATCGGCGTAACCGCTATTTCGGACCCTTCCCCAATTCATCGGCGGTACGCAATAGCGTTCAGATTTTGCAAAAAGTATTTCGCTTACGTACCTGTGAAGACACGGTTTTTAAAAACCGCACACGACCCTGCTTGCTACACCAAATTCACCGTTGCAGCGCGCCCTGCGTTGGCATGCTGACTGCCGGACAGTATGCTAGCGATGTGAATCAAGCAACCCGATTTTTAGAAGGAGATCACGGCCAAGTCCTATCTGAACTCGAACGCGAAATGCTGGTCCACAGCGATGCATTGGATTTTGAGATGGCTGCGGTCATGCGCGATCGGATTGCTGATCTATCCAGTGTGCTGCAGCAGCAATCCATGGATACTGTGGCCGATGGCGAGGGCGATGTGGATATCTTGGCGACAGCTGAGCTTGAAGGCATGATTTGCGTCAATTTGGCAATGGTGCGCGGTGGTCGGCATTTAGGCGATCGCACCTACTTTCCTAAAAATCTACGTTCGGCAGCAGGCGAGCTACCCAGCCCCGTTGAAATTTTGGAAGCGTTTATTCAGCAGCATTATTTGGATGGTGAGGCGAGTGATGCCAAGCTAATACCTAGCGTCCTAGTTTTAAGCCATGCCATCTCGTCTGGCGAAGAGCAATCGCTTTTGCAAGACAGCTTACATGCGCAAGCAGGAAAAAAGATCACCTTTTTGCATCAGCCACAAGGCCAACGCCGGCATTGGCTCGGTATGGCAGAGGGTAATGCCAAGATTGCTTTAGCCAAGCGCTTAGTGGAGACCGGCGGCCAACTTGCCAAGGCACGTGCATTACTGGATGTTCTTAGTTTGGATGTAGAAAGCGTGGAGCAGTTGCGCGTGGAGTGTTTTGATATCAGCCACACCTCGGGTGAAGCAACCCAAGCCTCGTGCGTGGTCTACGCAAAAAATGAAATGCAATCGAGTGAGTACCGCCGCTTCAATATCAACGGCATTACGCCGGGCGATGATTACGCAGCGATGCGGCAGGTATTGCAACGCCGCTATGCCAGTTACCAAGACATTCCGCCCGATAAAATGCCGCAGCTCATTCTGATTGATGGCGGTAAAGGGCAAGTTGAAATCGCCCGTCAAGTATTTGCAGAGCTGGGTATGGATCTTGGACTCATTGTGGGCGTTGCCAAAGGAGAGGCTCGGAAGGTTGGCCTGGAATCCCTGATCTTTGCTGATGGCCGTCCATCACTTGAGCTTGGGCGGGAGAGTGCCGCACTCATGCTGATTGCGCAAATACGGGATGAAGCACATCGTTTCGCCATTACCGGAATGCGGGCAAAGCGGGCAAAGGCACGGACCGTCTCACGCCTGGAAGAAATTGAAGGCATTGGCGCAAAACGACGCCAAGCCTTACTCGCCCGTTTTGGAGGACTGCGCGGCGTCTCGAATGCCAGCATGGAAGAGCTGGCCACGGTAGACGGCATTTCTTTGACCTTGGCGGAGCAGATTTACCAGCAATTACATTAAGCAGTGCCAGTCCCTTCGGTTATCCTTACGCCATGCCGTTTAATCTTCCAATCGCCTTAACGTGGTTGCGCGTTGCAGCGATACCACTCCTGGTCACTATTTTTTATCTGCCTGCGAGCTGGCTTAGCATGCCGGAAAAAAATGCATTGGCTACCAGCCTTTTTATCTTTGCTGCTCTGACCGATTGGCTCGATGGCTATTTGGCCCGCCGCATGAAACAAGAATCGGCTTTTGGACAATTTTTAGATCCGGTTGCCGATAAATTGATTGTGGCTGCTGCCTTACTCGTACTTTTAAATATGGACCGAGTACAAGTGTGGGTGGCGCTGGTGATCATTGGCCGTGAAATTACGATCTCTGCATTGCGCGAGTGGATGGCGCAAGTGGGCGCTAGTAAAAGTGTGGCCGTGCACATGGTTGGTAAAATGAAAACAACCGCACAACTCGTAGCAATTCCATTCCTGTTATTTAATGGCACCCTATTTGGTTGGTTGGATGCCGCTTTAATTGGTACATGGCTCATTTGGGTGGCTGCATTTTTAACCCTTTGGTCGATGTTCTACTACCTGCAAAAAGCACTACCCCAATTGCTTGGTAAGTCGGACTAGGGCCTTGATTGCATAGGACGCAAGGCCTGTTCATTCCCGAATGGGTAATAAATACGACGGAGAGTTCAATAGTTTGCTAAACTGTTGCCCTGTTATGCGGGAATAGCTCAGCTGGTAGAGCGATACCTTGCCAAGGTATAGGTCGGGAGTTCGAACCTCCTTTCCCGCTCCAAGTTCGATGGGAAGCCCTGAAAAGCTTCCCATTTTGTTTCAAAGTATGTGGCGCGTTGGCCGAGTGGTTAGGCAGGAGCCTGCAAAGCTTCGTACGGGGGTTCGATTCCCTCACGCGCCTCCAAATGCATTTCTGCGCATCTCCAAACTTTTGAGTTACCATCAATAGTCCTATGATTTATAAGGACATTGATACTCGTCTTTCGAGGGGATAAGTGTATGGGTCGAAAAATACATTTCAGTACCTATTTGTCTGCAGCAGCTCTGCTTACGGCCATTGCTCTAGGGTTCCCTACCGCATTTGCTCAAGCGCCATCCTCTGGCAAAGTAGTGGCTGCAATTGATCTTGAAAAAATAAAGCCGCCGCCTCGGGACATCAAAGATATTTTGAAGGTCTTGCAGCAAAGCAAGCCCAACGCCACAGGTATTGATAAAGCTAAGGCGATTGTTGCTACCCCAATTCCGAATACCGAAGATAAGGAAGTACTCAATGCTTTCTATTACAAACGCGCGAAGGCCTATCAAGACCTTGGGAAAATGCAACTGGCGATTGCAGATGTTGTGCTGACTGTCGAAAAGTATCCTGCAACAGATCCCCGTATGCAGCTAGAGGACTTAATCCAATTGGGGGTATATGAGGGCCTTGGCGGTAGAAATACGAATGCAATAAGGGCCTTTGAGCGGGCAATGGCGTATCAAAAAAGTAATCTACCCAAAGCTGGCGGCATTCAAATAACGATAGGTCGATTGTTGACCACAGCAAACGCAAATGCAGGAAATTTTGAGGCTGCAAAAAATGCCCTCGATAACACAGAAGCCGCTTTATTTAACCTAAGAAGAATCAATACCTATAGAGTATCTGGCCCTGCATGGGAATCTGGGTATGAGAGTGCGCGCGGTATTTATTTTAGCTCCCAAGGGAAATGGATCGAAAGTGAAAGGGCATTCAGAAAGGCCATCCATTTATTGGAGCAGGGTTACGAGAAAGTTAAAAACTCAGCATCAAAAGTAGATTCACTGGGCGATGGTCCAAGGGTGATTTCAGATATCTCTAATAATCCTCGATTTTATATTACGCAGATTATCAGCAGAGAGCAAAATCTTGCTTTTGTATTGTTGCAACAGCGTCGCCTTATGGATGCAGAATACTATGCACGCAAGGCGCTGCAATTGTCTCTCGATAAGTTTGGCAGCAGCTCGACCGAAGTAGGAAGGTCGCTCAACATGTTGGCAAGAATTGTGAATGAGCAGGGTAGGCATGCTGAGGCGGTGTTGCTTGCCGAGGCTGCTAAAAAGTCAGCAGTGGATGGCGGTGCTCCTAATGATTCTATTGTTATGGCGCAAGCGCGGCGTGCGCTGGGCACTGCTTTGGTTGCAGACACTAAATATGCTTCAGCCAATGCCGCATTTGAAGAGATGCGGGCAGGTATTCAAGGAGATCCGGAGCTAGCAAAAACGTTCTTGGCCGGGGATTTGGATTGGGTAATAGCTATGCTTAAGACCAATAAAGTCGATCAGGCAGAAGCAATGACCTCTCAGATGCTGTCGCGACTTGAGAAATCAGCAGACAAAAACTCCCCTCGTTTAGCTATGGTCAGGGCCTTTGAGGCTTCCGCATTACAAGCGCAAGGCAAGTGGCAGGAAGCAAGTAGCGCCTACAAGCAATCTATTCCCATATTGATAGATCAGACTCGCAATGATGCTGAAAACGATACAAGCAGTTTGAGACAGCAGCAGCGCATGACTTTTTTGTTAGAGAGCTATTTGGCTGTCTTGGCTAAAACAGCTAAATTGGAGCCAGCCCAAGCTGCAGCTGCGGCAGCAGAGTCTTTCACTATTGCTGATTTAGCCAGGGGAAGCGGTGTTCAACGTGCTTTAACGGCCAGTGCTGCGCGTGCCAATATTAAAGATCCGAAATTGGCTGCGCTAGCGCGCAACGAGCAAGATTTACAGCGCCGCATCAATACACTCTCGGAGCTATTAACAGGCCTTTTATCGGCATCACCCGATCAGCAGTTGCCTGGGGTGCAGGCAAAGATTCGAAGCGATATCGTTGCGTTTAAAGCCGAGCGAGAGACGATAAAAAAAGAAATTGAAAAGGAATACCCCGACTATGCTGAGTTAGTGGAGCCAAAGCTAGCAACTGTTGCGCGTACTCAAAAGTTATTGCGTAGCGACGAAGTACTAGTGTCTTGGTATTTTGGTGATCAGGTTGGTTACGTTTGGTCAATTAGCAAGCAAGGACCAGCTCAATTTATTGAGATTCCAATTGGCCGCGCCCAAATGGCAAAGCAGGTAACTCAACTGAGAAAATCACTCGATCCGAGCGTATCGACCGTTGATGAAATACCGCCCTTTGACATTGCGGCTGCGCATCAGCTGTACCGGCAAATTTTAGAGCCTGTTGCTGCAAGCCTCCAGGGTAAAAAGGTATTGTTGGTCGTTCCCCATGCTGAGCTAGGTCAGCTACCACTGTCTGTCTTGGTGACCAAAGCTTCAGCTCAACCTGTTAAAGCCGGGATTCCATTTGCAGGATATAAATCGATTCCATGGCTGGCCCGTGATATTGCAATTGGCCAAATTCCATCGGTTACAGCGCTCACGGCGCTCAGAAACTTGCCTGAGGGCGATGCCAATCGGAAAAGCTTTGTCGGTTTTGGCGATCCGTATTTCAGTGCCGCGCAGCAAAAGTCTGCGGATAAGGCAATGAAACCCACTCAGCTAGCAACGCGCGGCATTCCGTTGAAGTTAAGAAATGCCCCAAAAACATCGGGGGTTAGTTCTGCAGAGCTGGCTCTGTTGCCTAGGTTGCCAGACACGAGCGATGAGATTTTGGATATAGCCAAGGCGGTTGGCGCTACATCAGGGGATATCTATCTGCACAAACAGGCCAGTGTTAAACAGGTAATGGGCATGGACTTGTCTGATCGCAAGGTGGTGATGTTTTCCACCCACGGCCTAGTTCCTGGTGAGCTAAACGGCTTAACGCAACCAGCGTTAGCCCTATCTTCACCTGAGGTTACCGGCGATGCGGATGATGGGCTATTGACCATGGATATGGTTTTAACATTAAAGTTGAACGCAGATTGGGTTGTTTTATCGGCATGCAATACCGCTTCGGGCGAGGGTGCTGGTTCTGAGGCAGTGTCTGGACTAGGCAGGGCCTTTTTCTTTGCCGGCGCAAAGGCACTCCTTGTATCGAATTGGCCGGTGGATTCTGCTGCCTCGCGCGGTTTGATGACTGATTTATTCAAGCGCCAGCAAAGCGATAAAACATTGGCTAAATCAGAGGCACTGAGGCAGGCTATGCTGGGTCAGATAGACCAAGGCGGCATGGGCGAAGGTAAAGCAATGAAGTACAGCTATGCGCATCCGCTGTTTTGGGCTCCTTTTGTGGTGGTGGGCGACTAATTGTTTATGATTTCAGTATATTTTGGGGAACGATATGAAAGCAATTAAATACCTATTTCTTGCGGGCTTTGCAGCGACAATGTGCGCTCCTTTGGCAGCAGCTCCCTTAATTAGCGCAAAAGAAGCTGCTTTGCCGCCGGCTGCAGGCGCTTTGGCAACGCGGGGTATTTCTCGTGGCCCAGCTATAAAGCTAATTTCACCGGAGGCAGATACGCCAGTGCAATCACCATTTGATTTTAAGGTGAGCTTAGATGCCCGTGGTGGTCAGAAAATTGACCCTGATTCGATCAAAGTGGTCTACATGAAATCCCCCTTTGTCGATCTCACGCCACGATTGAAGTCATCCATTACCGCGTCCGGCATTCAATTCAGTAAAGCAGAAGTGCCTCCTGGAACCCATACTATTCGCATCACTGCGAAAGACACCGAGGGTCGCGAGACGAATAGCGTAGTTACTATTGTGGTTACTAAGTAATGCAGTGCCCTTATTGCCTCTCGGAAGTTCAAACGGAGGCATCGGTTTGTAAGACCTGCACGCGCGATCTGTATCTCTTTAAACCGATGATGGCAAAAGTAGCCGATTTAGAAACGCGTTTATCCGAGATTCCAGATCACCTTGCCTATGAAGATCGGATTAGAGAACTAGAGCAACTGCTCGATCAGCAGTCAGCGAAGTCAGAGAAGCGCGGAATTGCCTGGTTATTGCTAGACATTGCTGGATTTATCGTGCTGCCGCTAATTTTATTGTTAGTGGCGCACGCTGTAATTACCATCGTATATGACACGAATATTGTTTACCTAAGACTCATTTCGATTGTCTTGCCCTTGCCATTCGGTTACCTTTTATTTAGTTCACGTAAGCGCTCTGTGCTGGCTTGGTTTATTGGGGTGGCTATTCTTGCATTGACTTCAGTGATTGGCATGAGCTGGATCACCAGCCTAGTCGACCGGACTCCAATACTGCCTCAGAATGCATTTGAGTGGCGTGAAGTAGTTGAGTATGCAGCAAGCATTTCGTTTAGCTTTTTGACGGGCATGCTTCTCGGTGGCATCGCATTTACTAAAAAAATGCAGCGCCGCCGCGCAAAAGTTGCCCCTGCAATCTTGGATACGCTCGTGAGGGGGTTTGCTGAAGGAAAGTTATCGCCCCAATCCATCGAAATCATTATGAAAAGATTGCATAATTTTGGAAGTACTGCGGTTGCACTCGTCACTACTGCCATATCGATCTATACTGGTTTTCAGGGGTTTTTGGGTGATTGATTGATATTCTCACAATCCTTACAATGTTACTGTTCAATTACAACCGGATGCGCCCATGACCCCTCTAAAGCTAAACTCCTACCTAGTATCAATGCTTTGCACAGCAGTATTAATGAGTGGTTGCGCTACCTCAGGTGATTCTCCAACCGGTACGCCAGATGAAGTGAATCAAATTCAAGCGCAACTCTTGGGTGATATGCCGCTTCCGGCTGGAGCGCGCATCATGGGTACAGACTCTTTAATTATTGGCCGTGGCGATAATTGGGTAGGTCGTGTTGTTTTAAATGGTTTACAAAGCCCAACGGACATCTATGCTTTTTTCCAAGCAGAGTATCCAAAGGCGGGGTGGACTACCGTGACAGCCGTTAAGTCAAAGACCAGTATCTTAGTATTTACCAAAGGCGAACGAACCTCGACGGTTGAGATCAATGAAGGTTCTTTAACGGGACCTAAATCAATCATCATCATTACCGCCTCGCCTAAAAACGCTAACGTGATCGCGCCAAGCAAGCGCTAAGGCTAACAGTCTTTGAGTTAGAGGCCGTTCGCCCGAATCAGGCCAACGGCTTGGCCTTCAATCGCGAAATTGGGTTGCCTTGCATCGATGGTGATGTTTTTAAAGTCTGGGTTCTCGGCCTGCAATTCAATCACAAGACCATTACTGCCTTTTTTCTGCAACCAGCGTTTGACGGTGACTTCATCATCAATGCGCGCCACCACAATATCGCCGTTACGCACCTCGGTTGTTTTGTGCACCGCTAAATAATCGCCATCCAAAATACCAGCGTCGCGCATGCTCATGCCTTTTACTTTAAGCAAGTAATCCGCTCCTTTGCTAAACAAGCTTGGGTCAATCGGGACGTGTTTTTCAATGTGCTCCACAGCCATGATCGGTGAACCCGCTGCAACGCGGCCAATCAACGGAAGTGTGAGTTGCTGAAGCGCCCCAGAAGGCAGAGACATTTGCTGGGATCGGCCAAATTGAAAAAGCCCATTGTGCTGCTGCGCAATGCGGATGCCGCGCGAGGTACCTGGCGTCAGTTCGATGTAGCCTTTGCGAGCCAGGGCGCGCAAATGTTCTTCCGCCGCATTGGCCGAGGCGAAGCCAAGGCAGGTAGCGATTTCAGCGCGGGTGGGCGGCAAACCGCTTTCCTGTATCGCCGATGTGATCAAGGCCAAGATTTCTGCCTGGCGAGGTGTTAATTTGGGTAAATCGAGCAATTCAGCTGTGTTTATGTCCATGCTGTGATTGTATACAGTATTTTTGTTATTTCAAGAAGTTTTGTTAAATGGATAATGGGCTCATGAAATCCCCCAATCAGCACGTTTTGGTTATTGGCATGGGTGGCACGATCGCCGGCCTTGCTCAGGATCCCAATAATCCATCCGCCTACCGTGCAGGCCAGGTATCCCTTGAAAGCCTTATTCCGACAGTGCAGACCGGTACTGGATTTGCACATAGTGAAATCCGCACAGAGCAGTTGGCCAACATCAACAGTCGGGATTTGAGTGAGGCCCTACTAACCCAGTTAGGCCTTGCGGTGCGGGCAGCGCTGGATAAGCAAGATGTTCTTGGGCTAGTAGTCACCCACGGTACCGACACGATCGAAGAGACGGGTCTCTTTTTGGATGCCGTTTGCAGCAAGCAGGCTGAGTGCCTAGGCAAGCGGGTGATTTTGACCGGAGCAATGCTGCCATCGAACCACCCTCAAGCGGATGGCCCACTCAATCTGCAAGCTGCCTTGCATTGGGCTCAAATGGATCTTGAAACCTGCCCAGCCGGTATCTTTGCCAGCTTTGCTGGCCGGGTTTGCTTGGCTCGTGACCTTGCGAAGCGCCATACCAGCGACCTCAATGCACCGCTGCGCGATTCACCTAGCAGCCCGGTTCATTTGATTAACCCCTCATGGTTATCGCGCATTCGGCGAATACAAGCAGATTCGGGCCCTGATATAGCCATTCCACCAGATAATGCGTGGCCTTGGGTAGAGATCCTAACCAGTCACTCCGGCGCCAGACCAGAAACGGTGTTGCATTGGCTGGGTCAGCCAATTCGAGGGCTGGTGATTGCCGGTACTGGCATGGGCGGTGCGCATGCTGCTTGGCATCAGCCTCTGCATGCCTTGGCTGAGATGGGGGTGGCAATTGCCAAGGCCTCTCGTGTGGGCGCAGGGCATGTTCACCTAAATTTGCCAGAAACGGACCCCGCCGGCTGGGTGGCTGCAGGCAGTCTATCGGCCCCAAAAACCAGAATTGCCTTGCAATTAGCCCTATATGCGGCTGCAGAAGCCAAGCAGGTCGGTAAATCCATGACTTGGCAGGATTTTTTTGCTAGAATCGCAGTCTTGCCTGAATAAAGCAAGATTACGTAATTCCTGTTTTTACAATTTGTTTTCACCCTTGCTGCACTGGTTTCCAATTCAACACCATCTGATTTGGATGACGCCCAGGTAGCTTTACCCTTAAGGAGTGTTTGATGCGTCATTATGAAATCGTTTTTATCGTCCATCCGGACCAAAGCGAGCAAGTGCCCGCGATGATTGATCG
>JBIJAC010000076.1:0-2511 GCA_044345935.1 Polynucleobacter sp.
AACGTCAGCATTACTGTCAAGCTCATCGCCCCAATCGCGATGGAAGAAGGTTTGCGTTTTGCGATCCGTGAAGGTGGCCGTACTGTTGGCGCCGGCGTGGTAGCAAAGATTTTGGCTTAATTGAATTTTTTAGATAAAGGGGTGTAGCTCAATTGGCAGAGCGTTGGTCTCCAAAACCAAAGGTTGGGGGTTCGATGCCCTCCGCCCCTGCCACAGTTAAATAGAAAAAATTATGTCGCAACAATCGCTAAATCAACCGGAACAAAAAAGCGGCTGGATCACATTCCTAGCCGTGATTTTGCTTGTCGCAGCCCTGGTGTTGTATTACACCTTGGCGGACTACTCAATGGTTATTCGTTTGGCCGTCCTCTTTGGCGGAATTGCGGCAGCTATTTTGATTGTGGCCATTTCGCCGGACGGACGCCGCTTTATTGCGTACGCGGGTGATTCATGGCAAGAAGTAAAGAAAGTGGTGTGGCCTACACGTCGTGAGTCCACCCAAATGACACTCGTTGTATTTGGCTTTGTTCTGATCATGTCCCTTTTCTTGTGGCTTGCAGACAAATTAATTGAATGGCTTGTGTTTTCCGTATTCTTAGGCTGGAAGTGAGTAAAAAATGATCGATTCAGAATTAGCCACGAATCCACAGGCAACCGGCAATATGCGCTGGTATGTCATCCATGCTTACTCCGGAATGGAGAAGAGCGTTAAAAAAGGCTTAGAAGAGCGCATTGCGCGCTCTGAAATGACCGATAAATTTGGCCGTATCCTTGTTCCCTCCGAAGAAGTAGTAGAAATTAAGGCTGGTCAAAAGTCCGTTTCCGAGCGCCGTTTTTTCCCTGGGTATGTGCTGATTGAAATGGAAATGACCGACGAATCCTGGCATTTGGTGAAAAATACGCCAAAAGTGACCGGTTTTGTTGGTGGCGTACGCAACCGCCCAAGCCCGATTTCAACGGCTGAAGTGACCAAAATCATGGATCAAATGCAGGCTGGGGTCGATAAACCCAAGCCCAAGACCTTATTTGAGGTTGGCGAAATGGTGCGGGTTAAAGAAGGCCCATTTACCGATTTCAATGGAAACGTGGAAGAAGTCAATTACGAGAAGTCGCGTTTGCGCGTTTCTGTTACAATTTTCGGTCGCGGTACCCCAGTTGAGCTGGAGTTCGGCCAAGTAGAAAAGATGTAAAAACAAGGACTTAGTCCGGTTTTTAGTTCAGTAGCAAATGTATTTTGATGGTTATTTAGATTTGGTAATTAACCGAGGAGCGGAGCTAGTAAGCCAAAAACTAGCAAAGCGTTTACTCAACAGCGGTCTTTCCTAATAGGGTTAGGCGCGCTTTCAGGAGCAACACATGGCAAAGAAGATTATTGGCTTTATTAAGCTGCAGATTCCTGCAGGCAAAGCAAATCCATCCCCACCCGTAGGCCCAGCTTTGGGTCAACGCGGCCTCAATATTATGGAATTCTGCAAAGCGTTTAATGCGCAAACGCAGAGCATGGAGCCAGGCCTCCCCATTCCAGTCGTGATTACTGCATTTGCAGACAAGAGCTTCACCTTTGTGATGAAGACTCCGCCTGCAACAGTGTTCATTAAGAAAGCAGCCAAGATTGAAAAAGGGTCGCCACGTCCCCATACCGACAAAGTCGGAACCATTACACGTGCACAAGCAGAAGAAATTGCCAAGGCAAAAATGCCTGATTTAACAGCAGCTGACATGGACGCCGCTGTGCGCACCATCGCTGGAAGCGCCCGCTCCATGGGCATTACTGTGGAAGGAGTCTGATCATGAAAATCTCTAAGCGCGTAAAAGCCATTCAGTCCAAAGTAGACCGGAATAAATTCTATCCACTCGACGAAGCGTTGAGTCTCGTGAAGGAGTGCGCAACAGCCAAGTTCGATGAGTCAATCGATGTTGCTGTTCAGCTCGGTATTGATGCAAAAAAATCCGATCAAGTGGTTCGCGGTGCAGTGGTATTGCCAGCGGGCACCGGCAAGCATGTTCGCGTAGCCGTTTTTGCCCAAGGCGAAAAGGCTGAGCAGGCCAAAGCAGCCGGCGCAGAAATTGTTGGCATGGACGATTTGGCAGAGCAAATCAAAGGCGGCAAAATTGACTTTGATATTTTGATCGCATCGCCTGACACCATGAAGATTGTGGGTACTTTAGGTCAAGTTCTGGGCCCTCGTGGCTTGATGCCGAATCCAAAAGTCGGCACAGTAACGCCGGATGTGGCTACCGCAGTGAAGAATGCCAAAGCCGGTCAAGTTCAGTTCCGTGTTGATAAAGCCGGTATTGTGCATGCCACGATTGGCCGCCGTTCATTTGAGCCAACCGCATTGAAGAGCAACTTAATGGCATTGCTGGAGGCGCTTAATAAAGCGAAGCCACCAGCATCAAAAGGCATCTATTTAAAGAAGGTTGCCGTAAGCAGCACCATGGGTGCAGGCGTACGTGTTGATCAAGCATCACTGCAGGCAGCCCAATAAGCTGTTTGTAAAAAAGAACTTT
>JBIJAC010000054.1:0-9292 GCA_044345935.1 Polynucleobacter sp.
CAGGACTCCAGTCTAAGTCATTCCAGTTAAGATGTTTTATGAGCAAAAAATCCCCAACGGCCAAAAGCGCAAAGGGCAGTCAAACGACCCGTAATCTCATCTTGGTTTTGGGTGATCAACTGAACCTAGACAGCCCAGTTCTGCAAAACGCCGATTGGCAGCAGGATGCGGTATTGATGATTGAGTCTGCCGGTGAGGCCGCCTGGGTTTGGAGCCACAAGGCACGCATTGCCCTGTTTTTGTCCGCCATGCGCCATTTTGCTGCTGCCTTAAGCAAGACGGGCGCGCGCGTTCACTATCAATCCATGGAGGGCAATCCTGCCGCCACGCTGGGGGATGCTTTAAAAGAAGCCATCGAGCACTACAAGCCTGCCGCAGTCCATTGCGTTGAGCCTGGCGAATGGCGCGTTTGGGGCGACATTACAGCAGCATGTACCGCCATGAATATTCCTCTGCACATTACTCGCGATACGCATTTTTTATGCGATTTAGAGGAATTCAAGGGGTGGGCGGGGGTAAAGAAAGAATTGCGCATGGAGTTCTTTTATCGCCAGATGCGAAAAAAGTACGGTGTTCTGCTGGATAAGGCGGGCGAGCCCGAGGGCGGTCAATGGAATTACGATGCGGCAAACCGATCCAGTTATCCCAAAAAGGGGCCAGGCCTAATCGATCCGCCCGAGTTTTTTGAGCCGGATGCCATCACAAAAGACGTGCTGACCTTGGTGGAGGAGCGTTTTAAAGAGCACCCTGGTAGCCTTCAGCATTTTTTATGGCCAGTCACGCGTCAGCAAGCCCTATTGGCATTGGACCGTTTCATTGATGCAAGGCTCGTGCATTTTGGTCAATACGAAGATGCGATGTGGACCGATACCCCATTTGGGTGGCATTCACTCCTATCCTCGAGCCTAAATTTAAAGTTACTTAATCCGCGTGAGGTCATTGGACGCGTAGAGGCTGCATGGCGTGCAGGCGATGCCAGCCTTGAGGCGGCAGAAGGCTTAATTCGGCAAATTCTGGGTTGGCGTGAATTTATCCGCGGGGTCTATTGGCTCGATATGCCCAAGATGGGAACGGCCAATTACTTTGGCTATAAACGCGAGTTGCCGGCATGGTATTGGACTGGCAAAACTAAAATGGCGTGCATGGCCGATGTGCTTGGGCAAACACTCGAATACGGCTATGCCCACCACATCCAGCGGTTGATGGTGACGGGAAACTTTTCCCTTTTAGCCGGTCTATCCCCGCAGGCGGTGAGTAGTTGGTTTTTGGCAGTCTATGTGGATGCCGTAGAGTGGGCTGAATTACCCAACGTCGCTGGTATGGCCCTATTTGCCAATGGCGGGCGCTTTACCAGTAAGCCGTATATTTCTAGTGGTGCTTACATTAAGCGCATGAGTAATTACTGTGGCCATTGCCCATATAAACCCGATGTACGTGTGGGTGAGAATGCATGTCCGTTCACCACCTTGTATTGGAATTTTTTAATGAACCACCAGTCTGAATTTGAAAAAAATCCACGTACTCGCTTGATGACTGCCAACTTGAAGCGGATCGACGCTGCCGAGAAAAAACAGATTCAGCAACATGCTGTAGTCTTACTAAAAAACATTGAAACCATTTAAGTAGACGATCGATTGCGATGACCATTTCAAGCAAACCCACTTTTGAGTCAAAAATATGCCAGGCAGTTGATTTGCCGGCGGCGCTAGCTAAACTTCCACGGCCGATCGTGTTTACGAATGGCGTCTTTGATATCTTGCATCGGGGCCATGCCAGTTATTTAGATCAAGCGCGCAACCTAGGCGGCAGTCTAGTGGTTGGCGTGAATACCGATGCCTCAGTCAAAATGCTAGGCAAGGGCGATGATCGGCCGATCAATGCTGAAGGGGATCGGCAGGCTTTGTTGGCGGCATTGGCTAGTGTTGACTTGGTGGTGCTGTTTTCAGAAAAAACGCCAGTCGCCTTGCTTGAGTGTGTGCGCCCTGATATCTATGTCAAGGGTGGCGATTACGCGATCGATACGCTCGAGGAAACCCGGCTGGTCAAAAGCTGGGGTGGAAGCGCAATAGCCATTCCATTTATTTATGAGCGCTCCACAACAACGCTGCTTGGGCGCATTCGCAGCGAATGAGTTAGCGTAATTCTTGGCGAATCCAAGACCAAAGTCCCCGCAGCACAAGGCCATTAACGGCTTCAATCGTGATGGACTCAGAGAGGCTGTGCTGCTTTAATTCGGCGGCGATGTTTTTTGCATTTCCGCCATCAATCCAAATGCGATCAACCGGTTGATGCATTTCTTTGGCCAGTTGCAATGCCTCATGAATTGCGCCCACTTGGGCTGCAAGACAGCCCTTATAAATTGCCGCCTCCGTCGATATTCCAAAACCATCAACCTGCTCCGCTTCGCTGGTGGCTGGAAGCCTAGCGGTATTTAATTCCAAGCTCGATTGCATTAAGCCTAAGCCGGGAATAATCCAGCCACCGTGGTGAATGCCATTAGCGCCTAGAAAATCAATCGTAGTAGCAGTGCCGGCATTGACAATTAGGCTATTGCCGCTCGATAAGGTGCGCCCCGCAATTAGCCCAGCCCAGCGATCGGCGCCAAGTTGTTCGGGCTGCGTATAGCGTGAGCGAAGGCCCTCAACAGGGGAGTTCCCGCGCAAGCGAAACCAGGCCACATCCTGCCACTGCGTAAACAATTGTTTGAGATTGGTGGCACATTCTTCTGCAGCAACGCAGCATATGCCAATCGCATCTGGCTTAGGAATTGTTTGCAAAATGTAATGCGCTAATTCAGCGCAGTGCTCTGGCGAAAGCAGTAACTGCGTATCGATTGCCCCCGAGTAAAGCCAAAGCTTTTTATTGCGGTCAATTGGATTTTGATGCGACTCCACTGCCGCCCATTTCAGGCGAGTATTACCAACATCAAATAAGAGGTAAAGACTCATGCTTGCCTGCCCAGCGACACATCGCCAGCATGAACCGCAACCATCGCTTGGTCGGTTTGAATTTGATACGCGCCGGTATGGTCAATGCCCGATGCTATGCCCTCAATATTTTTCTCTCCGAGTACGCTTGTAAAGACAGGCTCTCCTTGGTAGGCGTCCCAATCAGACCAGCGCTCTATAAAAGGATCAAAGCCACGCTGATCAAAATCAGTACATAGACGCATAAATGCATCCACTAGATGAAGCCAAATGTAGTCATGGTCGGGTAACGCTTGGCCTTGCATTAGCAGTTGGTCTAGTGCACCAATGGGGCCAGAGCGAATGGCTTTTAATTCAGCGGCATCGCCGATATGGGAGCGCACATTCAGCCCAACGCCAATAATCATCCAACTTGGTTCGGTCGGATTGGATTGTCCACCCTCAATCAAGATGCCGCCCACTTTTGCATGACCGATCACAATGTCATTGGGCCATTTCAGTCGTAGCCCCTGTTGATACAGAACGCGTTCACTTGTATTGAGTGCGCTGCAGATACCCTCAATCACTGCTAACCCCGCAACCAAGCTAAGACCACTTAATGCGGCAGGGCTTTTTTGAAACGGGAATGCCAAGGAAAAAGACAGTGAGTCATCACCATTGGCATACCAGATTCTGCCAGCACGACCTTTGCCATGGGTCTGTTTTTTACTCAGACGCGCAACCGGATCGATCAGCGTGCCAGCCCGCCAGCGCTCCATGAGGTCATCGTTGGTTGACCGTGTCTCAGCGACACGCTCGAGGATGCAGTTTCCATTCATTTCACTATTGTAGAAAGGTCTGACCTAAAATTGCAGGATGTCAGCAGAATCAGGGCAAAACCCCCGTCCGCGTAAGTTGGTATGGCCATTGCAGGCGATGCCGCTGGCGCGAGCCATGGCCTTAATTTACGGTTTGTTAGTCATTTACACCAGCCTTAACCCATTTGATTTTTATTTTCAAAATGGGGTTAAGGGGACTGCTTGGATTTCAGCCCCATTGCCGCGCTTCATTCCCCTGTTCGATGTGGTGACTAATGTTTTGGCATATATCCCTCTGGGATTTTTATTGGTATGCGTTGTATTCCCGCGCTGGCGGCGTTTTATCGCTTTGTCGTTTGCAATGGTTTGCTGTGCGCTACTTGCTGCGGGCGTAGAAAGTTTGCAAACCTGGCTACCAACCCGAATCCCCAGCCAAACCGACTGGTGGGCCAATGTGTTGGGTGGTTTTATTGGCGCTCTATTGGCGGTACCGCTAGGCCCCCAATGGTTATCTGGCAGTGCCCTACGGCGCCAATTTGATGTCTGGTTTGGACTGAATTGGGGTGCGGCAACTTTGTTCATCCTGTTTCCGTGGGCGCAAATTTACCCCCAAAGCGCATGGCTTGGTATGGGGGCATGGCGACAACTCATCGGTGCAGCCGATTGGGGAACCTTAGTCATGAATCAGATGGTGCGCGAGGGCCTGATTACGGCCAGCTGCTGGCTTGGGGTTGGGCTGATCCTCTCCCTTGGAATGCGAGCCAAAGCCCCACAATGGCGACTACTCATGAGCTTGCTGGGCGCTTCGGTATTAATTAAGAGCCTTTTCACGGGTTTGCAGTTTGGCGGGGAATTCAGTTTGGCTTGGCTGACTACGGGCGCCATTTGGGGCATGCTGGTTGGAAGCGCTTTACTCTTGTGGGCCATGCGCCTCGGCAGTAATTACCGCTTATGGATCGGCCTCAGTTGTTTGGCGGCCATGCTCATACTGGTTAACGTGTTTCCAGACAATCCGTACTTTGCTTTGACCTTAAAAGCATGGTTTCAGGGTCGCCTACTTCATTTCAATGATCTGATGAAATGGGCTTCATTTCTTTGGCTTCCCTTTGCAATGGCTTGGGTGTTGCAAAATCAGTTTGCCACCCGAATAACGAAACGACCGATATAATTTTTATATGGCATATAAACACCACCTCTTCTTTTGTCTTAATGAACGCAGCAATGGCGAGAATTGCTGCGCCCAGCACAACGCATTTGAGTTATTCACCTACGCCAAAAGTCGCATTAAAGAGCTGGGACTTTCTGGGGCAGGCAAGATTCGCGTCAATAAAGCAGGTTGCCTTGATGCATGCAACCTCGGACCCGTGATGGTGATTTATCCAGAGGGTACCTGGTATACCTTTATTGATACCGATGATATTGAAGAGATTATTCAATCCCATTTGCTTGAAGGCCGGCCTGTTGAACGTTTATTGGCGGTTTAACCCTTCTTCCTCTTAAAAGACTCGTGCATGAATAGCCGTACCCAAGTGATTTCAATTGATGGCATCGTTGGCCCAATTGAAATGGCAATTGATTTGCCCGATCTGCTCAAAAGTGATCCCAGTTTTATGGTGCGTGGCCTCGCCTTAGTTGCCCATCCCCATCCTTTGCTGGGCGGCACCATGGATAACAAGGTTGCGCAAACGATTGCTCGGGCATTTAATCAATTGGGCTATGTTAGTGTGCGTCCGAATTTTCGCGGCGTTGGCGGTACGGCCGGGATTCACGATGAGGGCGTGGGTGAGCTGGCAGACTTGCTGCATGTATCGGAGTGGATGCGTCATCCGCATACCTGGATGAATAATGAATTAACCGAACAGTACATCTGGACGAATTCCATTGCAAGCTTACCGCTGGTGGTTGCAGGCTTCTCGTTTGGTAGTTTTGTTGGTAGTCATTTGATTAAAGCCTTGGCCGATTTAGGCCGCCCTGCAGAACGCTTTGTCATGGTGGGCAGTGCTGCAGGTAAATGGGAACTGCTGGATGTGCCCAAAGATACGATCCTGATTCATGGCGAACTCGACGAGACTATTCCGTTGGCCAATGTATTTGATTGGGCAAGGCCACAAGAGCTAACTATTCAGGTGGTGCCCGGCGCAGACCATTTTTTTCACCGTAAATTGCATTGCATACGGAATATTATTTTGGGTGAGTGGCTAGGTCAGCCAGCTTGGCCAAACCAAGGGTAAGGACCATGGAAGAAAAATCACTGATTGAATACCCCTCTATTTTTCCAATTAAGGTTATGGGAAAAGATGCCCCTGAATTTTTGCCGGCCATGGTACATATCGCCAAACAGTTTGATCCGATTTTTGATGAGCAAACCGTCGAGAAACGGCCGTCTCAAAATGGTAAATACATGGGGTTGACACTCAGCATCAATGCAACCAGTCGCGAGCAACTCGATGAGCTCTATCGCACCTTATCAACCCACCCCCTAGTTAGTATTGTTCTCTAGTTGAGATGGCATGACCATAGCCATTCAACAGCTTGGCGTAGTCGATTATGTAACAACGTATGAAGCCATGCGTTCATTTACAAAAGAGCGCACTGCATCGACCCAAGATGAAATCTGGGTCTTAGAGCACCCCCCCGTTTTTACCTTGGGTCTCGCTGGCGATCCTGCTAATTTGCACGCTGCGGATGGTTCCATTCCTTTGGTTCAAGTTGATCGGGGCGGGCAGATTACTTACCATGGCCCGGGACAGCTCGTCGTCTATTTATTGTTAGATCTTCGCCGGTATGGCTTGCATGTCAAAGAGTTTGTTTATCGGATTGAGCAGGCAGTCCTAGACACCTTGGCTGAGTACGGATTGCCAGTAGTGCGCGAGTCTGGAGCCCCTGGTATCTATATTGCGCCATCGTTTCAGGGTGGATCCGAGTGGCATGGCGCTAAGATTGCAGCATTGGGCTTAAAAGTAACAAAGCATTGTGCTTACCATGGCCTTGCCCTCAATGTGAATATGGATTTAGCAGCATTCGAGCAAATCCACCCTTGTGGTTATAAGGGATTGCGTACGGTAGATATGAGAACATTGGGGATCGAAGACAATATGGTATCAATCAGTCAGCGCCTGGTCAGTCAGCTGCAACAGCAGTTAAGTCCAATTGCGTGACGTGCAATGCATATAGGAAACCATGACAGTAGATAAATCCAGTATTGAGGTGCAATCCGCCCCAGAGTACGATCCGCTACGAAAGCAAAAGTCGGCTGAAAAGACCGCGCGCATTCCGATCAAGATTGTGCCGATTGAGCAGGTGCTAAAAAAACCCGATTGGATTCGGGTTAAGGCGGCCTCGAATAATTCCCGCTTTGCTGAAATCAAAAAAATCCTGCGTGAGAATGAATTAGTTACGGTTTGCGAAGAAGCCAGTTGCCCAAATATAGGTGAATGTTTTGGTAGCGGCACCGCTACATTCATGATCATGGGTGATAAGTGCACCCGCCGCTGCCCCTTCTGTGATGTTGGCCATGGCCGCCCCGATCCCCTCGACACGAATGAGCCACATAATTTAGCGCGCACGATTGCCGCCCTTAAATTAAATTACGTGGTGATCACGAGTGTCGATCGCGATGATTTGCGTGATGGTGGTGCCCAGCATTTTGTAGATTGCATTTCGCAATCACGCAGCTTGTCGCCAAAAACACGCATTGAAGTATTGGTGCCTGATTTTCGGGGTCGTTTGGAAAAGGCATTGGATGTGTTTTCAGCGAATGTCGCGATGGGCTTGCCCGATGTGATGAACCACAATCTAGAAACAGTTCCCCGGCTATACAAGCAAGCAAGACCCGGCGCAGATTACGCCCACTCGTTACTATTGCTGAGCGAGTTTAAGGTCCGCTTCCCAGACATCGCTACTAAGAGCGGACTCATGGTTGGCCTGGGCGAAACCGATGAGGAAATTCTGGAAGTGATGCGCGATATGCGTGCGCACAACATCGACATGCTGACGATTGGCCAGTATTTGGCGCCATCGGGTCACCATTTACCAGTGCAGCGTTATGTCCATCCAGACGTATTTAAGGACTTCGAGCGCGAAGCCTATGCCATGGGCTTTACCCATGCGGCAGTGGGTGCAATGGTGCGCTCAAGCTACCATGCTGACCAGCAGGCTCATGGAGCAGGGGTTGTTTAGTCTTAAGAAGTTTAGCCTAGCAATTCAATCGCTAGGTACAGTAAAAGCAGTTGGAATCGTTGTGGCGAGCGCAGTTGTTTTGGGCTGTAGCCCTAAGTTGGATTGGCGCACCGTGAATACTGAGCGCCTTGGCTATACCGCACTCTTCCCTGAAAAGCCAAAGCAAGCGGAGCGGACCCTGCCCTATGCTGGGCTTAAATTACAGCAAACACTCGAAGTTACGCAGATAGATGATGCGATCATGTCGATCACTACGATTGTCGTGCCATCGAGCATCAATGCCCTGGCCGGCGCTTTGCTGGAGCAAGTGCAAAAAACCATTCTGCAGTCGGCTAATGCAGTGCAAACGCCGCCAACCAAGCGCCCATCCCAGTATGTGATTGCGGGACCAAGTCGCAATAAAGGGCTTGCCGAGGATTTTTTATTTGAAATCCAGAATCCCAGTGGCAAGCGTTGGATGCGTGTACGCTGGATTATGCGACCCGATGGCGAAGGCGGCAGTCGCATCTATCAACAATCCCTGTTGCTTTTGGCGCCCGCGAATGCAAAGGCATTTCAGTCCGAACTCACAGCAGAAAAGTGGGATCCTTTTTTTGACGAGTTCCGGGTACAGTAAATGAATTTGCATTGGCATCGACGCCCACAGCAGACAATACAAATCCCACTGCAGGGTCGCTACGCATTACGCGTGTTCATCAGTTTTTCTTTAGCCTACATCATCTCGTATGCATTCCGCTCTATTAATGCGGTGATTTCGCCTGAGCTTATTCGTGATTTGCATTTGAGCCACACCGAATTGGGGTTTTTGTCCTCGGCCTACTTTATTGGATTTGGTATGACACAAATTCCAGTGGGCTTGGCGCTCGACCGTTTTGGGCCGCGCATAACCGAGATGGCATTAATGAGCTTTGCCGTTATTGGAGCTCTGACTTTTGCCTTCGCCGATCAATTTGCCACGCTGGTGATCGGGCGGATATGCATCGGGATTGGCGTATCGGCTTGCCTGATGGCCGCCTTATCGGGCTTTCGTGCCTGGTTTCCATTACAACAACAGCCGCAGTTAGCCTCAGCCATGTTGGTGTTTGGTACCTTTGGTGCCCTAATAACGAGCTGGCCCGTGCACGAAGTACTTCCTTTTATCGGATGGCGTGGCGTATTTTTTGTGATGGCTGCTTTATCTGCCCTGGCTATTTTAATTTTATATGTCGGCCTACCGATTAAGGTGCGGAGGAAGCGAGGCTCTCTAGGCGATGAGATCTATTCCGACGATAAGGCTAGTCTCTCCTGGAAAAGCTATCAGCCGATTTTGACGAATGCTTTTTTCTGGCGAATTCTACCAATCGGTATGTTTTGCTATGGCGGATTTATTGCGATCCAAACACTGTGGTT